>NC_020504.1:3979345-4286507 GCF_000349325.1 Streptomyces davaonensis JCM 4913 | reverse complement strand
GTCGAATCGCCCAAGGGCGAACTCGGCGTGCATGCCGTCTCCGACGGCGGCACCCGCCCCTACCGGGTCCACTTCCGTGACCCGTCCTTCACCAACCTTCAGGCCATGGCGGCGATGTGCGAGGGCGGCCAGGTCGCCGACGTCATCGTCGCTGTCGCGTCCATCGACCCCGTGATGGGAGGCGTCGACCGGTGACCACCAGTTCTTCGGAGCAGGGCGTCAGCCTGGGTATGCCCCAACTGCCCGCGCCCGCCTACCCGGACGACGTTCGGGCCAGGCTCGAACGGGACGCGCGCGAGGTCATCGCCCGCTACCCCGACTCCCGGTCCGCGCTCCTTCCGCTGCTGCACCTGGTGCAGTCGGAGGAGGGCCATGTCACGCGCACCGGCATGCAGTTCTGCGCGGACGTGCTGAACCTGACCACCGCCGAGGTCACCGCCGTCGCCACCTTCTACACGATGTACCGGCGGCGGCCGAGCGGTGACTACCAGGTCGGCGTCTGCACCAACACCCTGTGCGCGGTGATGGGCGGCGACGCGATCTTCGAGGCGCTCCAGGAGCACCTGGGCGTCGGCAACGGCGAGACCACCGACGACGGCAAGGTCACCCTGGAGCACATCGAGTGCAACGCGGCCTGCGACTTCGCGCCGGTCGTGATGGTCAACTGGGAATTCTTCGACAACCAGACCGTGCAGAGCGCCAAGCGCCTGGTGGACGAGCTGCGCGAGGGAACGCCGGTGTCGCCCACGCGCGGGGCGCCGATCTGCACCTTCAAGGAGACGGCCCGGATCCTGGCGGGCTTTCCCGACGAGCGGGACGGGGCAGTCGAGGCCAGCGGAAGCGCGGGACCCGCTTCGCTGGTCGGCCTCAGGCTGGCCAAGGGGGAGACCGCCCCCGCGCGGGTGGTTCACCCACGGGACGGCGGACCTCATGAGGAGCCGCAGGACGCGCCTAAGGACACATCGGCCGCCGACCCGACCCACCCGGCCGGGCCTACCGCCGAGGAGGGGGAGTGATGACCTTGGCACCCGAGCTGAAAGACACCAGCCCCGAGAAGCTGCTCGCACCCGTGCTGTCGTCCTTCTGGGACGAGGACAGGTCCTGGACGCTGGACGTCTACAAAAGGCACGAAGGATACGAGGGACTTCGCAAGGCGCTCGCCATGTCGCCGGACGACCTCATCGCCTATGTGAAGGACTCCGGTCTGCGCGGGCGCGGCGGCGCGGGATTCCCCACCGGAATGAAATGGCAGTTCATTCCGCAGGGGGATGGAAAACCGCACTATCTAGTTGTCAACGCCGACGAGTCGGAGCCCGGGACGTGCAAGGACATCCCGCTCCTCTTCGCGAACCCGCATAGCCTCATCGAGGGCATGATCATCGCGTGTTATGCCATCAGGTCGTCGCATGCCTTCATCTATCTGCGTGGTGAAGTCGTCCCCGTGCTGCGGCGGTTGCACTCGGCCGTGAGCGAGGCCTATGCGGCCGGCTACCTCGGAAAGAACATCCTGGGCAGCGGCCTCGATCTCGACATCACCGTGCACGCCGGCGCCGGGGCGTACATCTGCGGTGAGGAGACCGCACTGCTCGACTCGCTCGAAGGCCGCCGTGGACAACCGCGGCTCCGTCCCCCTTTCCCTGCTGTCGCGGGCCTCTACGCCTGCCCGACTGTGGTGAATAACGTCGAGTCGATCGCGTCAGTTCCCGCAATCCTGCAAAAAGGAAAAGACTGGTTCAGGTCGATGGGCAGCGAGAAGTCCCCGGGCTTCACGCTCTACTCCCTCAGCGGCCATGTCGCGAGCCCCGGCCAGTACGAGGCCCCGCTCGGCATCACCCTGCGCCAACTGCTCGACATGAGCGGCGGAATGCGGCCCGGCCACCGGCTGAAGTTCTGGACGCCGGGCGGCTCCTCGACGCCGATGTTCACCGACGAGCACCTCGACGTCCCGCTCGACTACGAAGGAGTGGGCGCCGCCGGTTCCATGCTCGGCACCAAGGCGCTCCAGTGCTTCGACGAGACGACCTGCGTCGTCCGCGCCGTCACCCGCTGGACCGAGTTCTACGCCCACGAGTCCTGCGGCAAGTGCACGCCCTGCCGCGAAGGCACGTACTGGCTCGTGCAGTTGATGCGTGACATCGAGGCCGGCAAGGGCGTCATGTCCGACCTCGACAAGCTGAACGACATCGCCGACAACATCAACGGCAAGTCCTTCTGCGCCCTCGGCGACGGTGCCGCCTCGCCGATCTTCTCCTCGCTCAAGTACTTCCGTGCGGAGTACGAGCAGCACATCACGGGCCGCGGCTGCCCCTTCGACCCCGCCAAGTCCACGGCCTGGGCGGACAAGCACACGGAGGTGAACGCATGACAGTGACCACCAGCAGCGCTCCCTCCGGGGGCGGCGAGCCGGCGGTCCCGCCGGAAGACCTCGTCTCGCTGACCATCGACGGCGCGGAGATCAGCGTGCCCAAGGGCACCCTGGTCATCCGGGCCGCCGAGCAGCTCGGCATCGAGATCCCCCGCTTCTGCGACCACCCGCTCCTCGACCCGGCCGGCGCCTGCCGCCAGTGCATCGTCGAGGTCGAGGGCCAGCGCAAGCCGATGGCGTCCTGCACCATCACCTGCACCGACGGCATGGTCGTGAAGACCCACCTCACCTCGCCGGTCGCCGAGAAGGCCCAGCACGGTGTGATGGAGCTGCTCCTCATCAACCATCCGCTGGACTGCCCGGTCTGCGACAAGGGCGGCGAGTGCCCGCTGCAGAACCAGGCCATGTCGCACGGCCAGGCCGAGTCCCGCTTCGAGGGCCGCAAGCGGACCTACGAGAAGCCGGTTCCGATCTCCACGCAGGTGCTGCTCGACCGCGAGCGGTGCGTGCTGTGCGCCCGGTGCACCCGCTTCTCCAACCAGATCGCGGGCGACCCGATGATCGAGCTGGTCGAGCGGGGCGCGCTCCAGCAGGTCGGCACCGGTGAGGGCGACCCCTTCGAGTCGTACTTCTCCGGCAACACCATCCAGATCTGCCCGGTCGGCGCGCTCACCTCGGCGGCGTACCGCTTCCGCTCCCGCCCCTTCGACCTGGTGTCCTCCCCGAGCGTGTGCGAGCACTGCTCCGGTGGCTGCACCACCCGCACCGACCACCGGCGCGGCAAGGTCATGCGGCGGCTCGCGGCCAACGACCCCGAGGTCAACGAGGAGTGGATCTGCGACAAGGGCCGCTTCGCCTTCCGGTACGCACAGCAGCGCGACCGTCTTGAGACGCCGCTGGTGCGCAACCCCGAGGGCGAGCTGGTACCGGCGTCCTGGCCGGAGGCCCTTCAGATCGCGGCCCAGGGGCTGCTCGCCTCACGCGGGCGGGCCGGTGTCCTGACCGGCGGCCGCCTCACCATCGAGGACGCCTACGCGTACAGCAAGTTCACGCGCGTGGCGCTCGACTCCAACGACATCGACTTCCGCGCGCGCGTGCACAGCGGCGAGGAGGCCGACTTCCTGGCCGCCCGGGTCGCCGGGCGCGGCCGCGACCTCGACGGTACGGGCGTCACGTACACCGCCCTGGAGAAGGCGCCCGCGGTCCTGCTCGCCGGGTTCGAGGCCGAGGAGGAGGCGCCCGGCGTCTTCCTGCGGCTGCGCAAGGCCTGGCGCAAGCACGGCCAGAAGGTCTTCTCCCTCGCCACGCACGCCACCCGCGGGCTGGAGAAGGCGGGCGGCACGCTGCTGCCCGCCGCTCCCGGCACCGAGACCGAGTGGCTGGACGCGCTCGCGAGCGGGGTCGGCCTGGAGGAGGATGGCGCGCGGGCCGCGGAGGCGCTGCGCGCCGAGGGCGCGGTCATCGTCGTGGGTGAGCGGCTGGCCGGAGTGGTGGGCGGGCTCACCGCCGCCGTACGGGCCGCGTCCGCGACCGGCGCGCACCTGGTGTGGATTCCGCGCCGGGCCGGGGAGCGCGGCGCCGTCGAGGCCGGTGCGCTGCCGTCGCTGCTGCCGGGCGGCCGTCCGGCCACCGACCCACGCGCGCGTGAGGAGGTCGCCGCCACCTGGGGCGTGGCCGAACTCCCGCACCGCTACGGCCGTGACACCAGCCAGATCGTGGAGGCCGCCGCCACCGGCGAACTCCAGGCCCTGGTGGTCGCCGGAGTGGAGATCGCCGACCTGCCCGACCCGGCACGCGCGCGTGAGGCGCTCGCCGAGGCCGGATTCCTGGTCTCGCTGGAGCTGCGGCCCAGTGAGGTCAGCGAACTCGCCGACGTGGTCCTGCCGGTCGCCGCGGTCGCCGAGAAGGCGGGCACCTTCCTCAACTGGGAGGGCAGGGTGCGCTTCTTCGAGGCCGCGCTCAAGCCCGAGCAGATGACCCGCCGCCTTCCCCCGACCGACGCCCGCGTCCTTCAGATGCTGGCCGACGCCATGGACGTACACCTCGGTCTGCCGGATCTGCGCACCACGCGCGCGGAGCTGGACCGGCTGGGCGCCTGGGACGGGCCCCGGGCCACCGAACCCCTCGAAACCGCCGTGCCGTTGCCTAGGCCGGCCGCCGGGGAGGCCGTGCTGGCCGGGCACCGGCTGCTGCTCGACCAGGGCCGGCTCCAGGAGGGCGACGAGGCGCTCGCGGGGACGCGGCACGCCGCCCACGCGCGCGTGTCTGCCGCCACCGCCGCCGAGGCGGGCGTGAAGGACGGCGACGTCCTCGCGGTCACCGGCACCGCCGGGACGATCGAACTCCCGCTCAGGATCACCGCGATGCCCGACCGAGTGGTCTGGCTGCCGCTGAACTCCGTGGGCGGCGGCGTCGCCTCCGGCACCGGGGCGCGGCCCGGCTCCCTCGTCCGCATCGGCCCGGCGACGCTCGCCGGCGAGGCCCCCAAGGAGGTGGAGGCATGAGCCCGTACCTCGCCGCTGAAGACCTCTCGATGTTCGGCACCGACCCCTGGTGGCTCGTCGTCATCAAGGCCGTCTTCTGCTTCGCCTTCCTGATGCTGACCGTGCTGTTCTCCATCGTGTGGGAGCGCAAGGTCGTCGCCTGGATGCAGCTGCGCATCGGCCCCAACCGGCACGGCCCCTGGGGCATGCTCCAGTCGCTCGCCGACGGCGTGAAGCTGATGCTCAAGGAAGACGTCATCGTCAAACGCGCGGACAAGGTCGTCTACGTCCTCGCACCGATCGTCGCGGCCATCCCGGCCTTCATGGCGATCGCGGTGATCCCCTTCGGCCCGGCCGGCAACGAGGTCTCGATCTTCGGCCAGCGCACCACGATGCAGCTCACCGACCTGCCCATCGCGATGCTCTACGTCCTCGCGGTCGCCTCGGTCGGCATCTACGGCATCGTGCTCGCGGGCTGGAGTTCCGGATCGACCTACCCGCTCCTCGGCGGCCTGCGGTCCTGCGCGCAGATGATCTCGTACGAGATCGCCATGGGCGCGGCCTTCGCCTCCGTCTTCCTCTACTCGGGGTCGATGTCGACCTCGGCGATCGTGGAGGCGCAGCAGGACCGCTGGTACATCATCCTGCTGCCGGTCTCCTTCATCGTCTACGTCATCACGATGGTCGGCGAGACCAACCGCGCCCCCTTCGACATGCCGGAGTCCGAGGGCGACCTGGTCGGCGGCTTCAACACCGAGTACTCGTCGATCAAGTTCGCGCTGTTCATGCTCGCCGAGTACGTGAACATGGTGACGGTCTCGGCGGTGTCGGTGACGCTCTTCCTCGGCGGCTGGCGGGCCCCCTGGCCCGTCTCCACCTTCTGGGAGGGCGCGAACCACGGCTGGTGGCCGCTGCTCTGGTTCACCGTCAAGGTGCAACTGCTGCTGTTCTTCTTCATCTGGCTGCGCGGCACGCTCCCGCGGGTCCGCTACGACCAGCTGATGAAGCTCGGCTGGAAGGTCCTCATCCCGGTCTCCGTGGTCTGGCTGATGCTCGTCGCGACCGTACGGACCCTCCGCAACGAGAACTACGACTTCGCCGACATCGCGCTCTACGTCGGCGGCGGCGTTCTTGCGCTCCTGCTGCTCTCCTTCGTCGTGGACATGTTCCGCGGCAAGCCGAAGGACGAGAAGGAGGCCGGACCGGCCGCCGGATTCGACCCGATGGCGGGCGGATTCCCCGTGCCACCGCTGCCCGGACAGGAGTTGCCGCCCGTACCGCGACGCAGTTCGCGCCGGGAGCGGGAGCTGATTGTCAGTGGCGGGGTGAATACTCAGAGTGACGACGGATCTCTGGATGGAAAGGAGGCGTCCGATGGCTGAGGAGCCCAAGGAGACCAAGCCCGGTTTCCAGAACCCGGTGGCCGGCTTCGGCGTGACCTTCAAGGCCATGTTCAAGAAGCGGCTGACCGAGCAGTACCCGGAGCAGCAGAAGACCACCGCTCCGCGTTTCCACGGACGGCACCAGCTCAACCGCCATCCGGACGGCCTGGAGAAGTGCGTCGGCTGCGAGCTGTGCGCCTGGGCTTGCCCCGCCGACGCGATCTATGTCGAGGGCGCGGACAACACCGACGAGGAGCGCTACTCGCCGGGCGAGCGGTACGGCCGGGTGTACCAGATCAATTACGCCCGCTGCATCCTGTGCGGCCTGTGCATCGAGGCGTGCCCCACGCGCGCGCTCACGATGACGAACGAGTTCGAACTGGCCGACTCCAGCCGCGCCAACCTCATCTACACCAAGGAGCAACTGCTCGCCGGTCTTGAGGAAGGCATGGTGGACACGCCTCACGCGATCTACCCCGGCACCGACGAACAGGACTACTACCGGGGCCTGGTGACCGAGGCCGCGCCCGGCACCGAGCGCCAGATCGCCGTCTCCAAGGGCGAGAAGCCGGAAGAACAGGGGGCGGACGCATGAGTGCGCAACTCGCCGCCTACTCCACCTCCACCGGCGAGGCCTTCCAGTTCTGGATCCTCGGCACCGTCGCGGTGATCGGCGCCCTGTGCACCGTCTTCATGAAGAAGGCCGTGCACAGCGCGCTCTGCCTGGCCGGGACCATGATCACCCTGGCGGTGTTCTACCTCGCCAACGGCGCCTACTTCCTGGGCGTCGTGCAGATCGTCGTCTACACCGGCGCGATCATGATGCTGTTCCTGTTCGTGGTGATGCTGGTCGGCGTGACCGCGGCGGACTCCCTGAAGGAGACCATCAAGGGCCAGCGCTGGCTGGCCCTTCTGTGCGGACTCGGCTTCGGCATCCTGCTGTTCGCCGGGATCGGCAACGCCTCCCTGACGGAGTTCAACGGCATCGCCCAGGCGAACGCGAACGGCAACGTGGAGGGCCTCGCCGCCCTGCTGTTCACCAAGTACGTGTTCGCCTTCGAGATCACCGGCGCCCTGCTCATCACCGCCGCGGTCGGCGCGATGGTGCTCACCCACCGGGAGCGCACCGAGCGCGCCAAGACCCAGCGCGAACTGGCCGAGGAGCGAGTCCGCCAGGGCACGCACGTGCCGCCGCTGCCGGCGCCGGGTGTGTACGCCCGGCACAACGCCGTGGACATCGCCGGCCTGCTGCCCGACGGCACCCCGTCGGAGCTCACGGTCAGCAAGACCCTGCGTGAGCGCGGCCAGATCCGGGACGTGTCCACCGAGGCGCTCAACGACCTCAAGGCTCTGGAACAGCGCGCCGAGGAGCGCCTGGAGCGGACCCCGGTCGAGCCGGCGAACCTCAAGCGGGCCGAGGAGGCGTCGAAGTGAACCCCGTCAACTACCTCTATCTCGCGGCCCTGTTGTTCACGATCGGCGCCACCGGCGTACTGATCAGGCGCAACGCGATCGTCGTGTTCATGTGCATCGAGCTGATGCTGAACGCCTGCAACCTCTCGCTCGTCGCCTTCTCCCGGATGCACGGCAATCTCGACGGCCAGATCATCGCCTTCTTCACGATGGTCGTCGCCGCCGCGGAGGTCGTGGTCGGGCTCGCGATCATCGTGTCGCTGTTCCGTTCCCGCCACTCGGCCTCGGTCGACGACGCCAGCCTGATGAAGCTGTAAGGGGTCGCTGAATCGTGGAGAACCTGATTGCGCTGCTCATCGCGGCGCCCCTGCTCGGAGCGGCGGTCCTGCTGTGCGGTGGCCGGCGTCTGGACGCCGTCGGCCACTGGATCGGCACGCTTCTTGCGTCCGTGTCCTTCGTGTTCGGCGCGATCCTCTTCTTCGACCTGCTCGGCAAGGACGCCGAAGACCGGACGCTGACCCAGCACCTGTTCAGCTGGATCCCGGTGGAGGGCTTCCAGGCGGACGTCGCCTTCCAACTCGACCAGCTGTCGATGACGTTCGTCCTGCTGATCACCGGCGTCGGCTCGCTGATCCACCTGTACTCGATCGGGTACATGGAGCACGACGAGCGCCGCCGCCGCTTCTTCGGCTATCTGAACCTGTTCCTCGCGGCGATGCTGATCCTCGTCCTCGCCGACAACTACCTGCTGCTGTACGTCGGCTGGGAGGGCGTCGGTCTCGCCTCCTACCTGCTGATCGGCTTCTGGCAGCACAAGCCCAGCGCGGCCACGGCCGCGAAGAAGGCGTTCCTGGTCAACCGCGTCGGCGACATGGGTCTGTCGATCGCGATCATGATCATGTTCACCACCTTCGGGACCTTTGCCTTCGGCCCGGTGCTCGGCAGCCATGAGGAGCCGGGTCTGGTCGGCGAGACCTCCGAGGGCACACTCACCGCCATCGGCCTGATGCTGCTGCTCGCCGCCTGCGGCAAGTCCGCCCAGGTGCCGCTCCAGTCCTGGCTCGGGGACGCGATGGAGGGCCCGACCCCGGTCTCGGCCCTGATCCACGCCGCCACCATGGTGACCGCGGGCGTCTACCTGATCGTCCGCTCCGGGGCGATCTTCAACGCCGCCCCCGACGCGCAGTTGCTCGTCACCATCGTCGGCGCCGTCACGCTCCTGTTCGGTGCGATCGTCGGTTGTGCCAAGGACGACATCAAGAAGGCGCTGGCCGGCTCGACGATGTCGCAGATCGGCTACATGATCCTCGCCGCGGGCCTCGGCCCGATCGGCTACGTCTTCGCGATCATGCACCTGGTGACCCACGGCTTCTTCAAGGCCGGGCTCTTCCTCGGCGCCGGTTCGGTCATGCACGGCATGAACGACGAGGTCGACATGAGGAAGTACGGCGGGCTCAGGAAGTACATGCCGGTCACCTTCATCACCTTCGGCCTCGGCTACCTCGCCATCATCGGCTTCCCGGGCCTGTCCGGCTTCTTCTCCAAGGACAAGATCATCGAGGCGGCGTTCGCCAAGGGCGGCACCGAGGGCTGGATCCTCGGCGCCTGCGCCCTGCTGGGCGCGGCGATCACGGCGTACTACATGACCCGCGTGATGCTGATGACGTTCTTCGGCGAGAAGCGCTGGCAGCCCGACGAGCACGGCCATGAGCCGCACCCGCACGAGTCGCCCAGCTCCATGACGATCCCGATGATCGTGCTGGCCTTCGGATCGGTCTTCGCGGGCGGACTGTTCAGCGTCGGCGACCGCTTCGTGCACTGGCTGGAGCCCATCACCGGGCACTCCCACGGCGACTCCCCGCTCAGCGCGGCCACGGTCACGACGTCCACGGTGGCCGTGATGGTCATCGGCGTCACCGCCGCGTACCTCCAGTACGGGCGCCGTCCGGTGCCGGTCGTCGCCCCGCGCGGGTCGCTGCTCACCCGGGCCGCCCGGCGCGATCTCCTCCAGGACGACTTCAACCACGTCGTCCTCGTCCGCGGCGGCGAGCACCTCACCCGCTCCCTGGTGTACGTCGACCACACCCTGGTCGACGGCGTCGTCAACGGCACGGCGGCCTCGGTCGGCGGCCTCTCCGGACGGCTGCGCAAGCTCCAGAACGGCTTCGCGCGGTCGTACGCGGTCTCGATGTTCGGCGGTGCGGCACTCCTCGTCGCCGCGACCCTGCTGATGAGGGCGGTCTGATACCGATGTCCTTTCCCCTGCTGACAGCGACGGCGGCGCTCCCCGCGATCGGGGCGGTCGCCACGGCCGCCGTACCGGCCGCGCGGCGCACCGCCGCCAAGTGGCTGGCGCTGCTCTTCTCGCTCGCCACGCTCGCGCTCGCCGTCGCGATCATGGTCCGCTTCGATCCGGACGGCGACCGCTACCAGCTCACCGAATCCCACTCCTGGATCGCGGAGTTCGGGGTCCGGTACGACCTGGGCGTGGACGGCATCGCCGTCGCCCTGATCGCCCTGACCGCGCTGCTGATCCCGTTCATCGTCCTCGCGGGCTGGCACGACGCCGACCCGCTGGAGACCGGCAGCAAGAGGTGGCGGCCCACCCAGGGCTTCTTCGCCCTGATCCTGGCTGTCGAGGCGATGGTGATCCTCTCCTTCGAGGCCACCGACGTCTTCCTCTTCTACATCTTCTTCGAGGCCATGCTCATCCCGATGTACTTCCTCATCGGAGGCTTCGGGGACCGTGCCCACGAGCACGGCGAGGAGGCGGCGTCCACCCAACGGTCGTACGCCGCGGTGAAGTTCCTCCTCTACAACCTGGCCGGCGGTCTGATCATGCTGGCCGCGGTGATCGGCCTGTACGTGGTCGCCGGGAGCTTCTCGCTCCCCGAGATCGCCGAGGCCCGCGCCAGCGGCGAGCTGTCCATGGTGACCAGCACCGAACGCTGGCTGTTCCTGGGCTTCTTCTTCGCCTTCGCGGTGAAGGCGCCCCTGTGGCCGCTGCACACCTGGCTGCCCAACGCCATGGGTGAGGCCACCGCCCCGGTCGCCGTACTGATCACGGCCGTCGTCGACAAGGTCGGCACCTTCGCGATGCTCCGCTTCTGCCTCGGGCTGTTCCCGGAGGCCTCGAAGTGGGCGACGCCCGCCATCCTCGTCCTCGCCCTGATCAGCATCGTCTACGGCGCGCTGCTCGCCGTCGGCCAGCGGGACATCAAGCGTCTTGTGGCGTACGCGTCGATCTCGCACTTCGGCTTCATCATCATGGGCATCTTCGCGATGACCAGCCAGGGCCAGTCGGGCGCGACGCTGTACATGGTCAACCACGGCATCTCGACGGCCGCGCTGATGCTGGTCGCCGGATTCCTGATCTCCCGGCGCGGCTCGCGGCTCATCGCGGACTACGGCGGAGTGCAGAAGGTCGCCCCGGTGCTCGCCGGCACCTTCCTGATCGGTGGTCTGGCGACGCTGTCGCTGCCCGGACTCGCGCCGTTCGTCAGTGAGTTCCTGGTTCTGGTCGGGACGTACACGCGCTACCCGGTGGTCGGCATCATCGCCACCTTCGGCATCGTGCTCGCCGCGCTGTACACCCTGGTGCTGTACCAGCGGACGATGACCGGCCCGGTGAAGCCCGAGGTCTCGGCGATGCCCGATCTGAGGGTGCGTGAGCTGGTGGTGGTCGCCCCGCTGGTCGTACTGCTGATCTTCCTGGGCGTCTACCCGAAGCCCGTCACGGACATCGTCAACCCGGCGGTCGAGCAGACCATGTCCGACGTACAGAAGAAGGACCCCCAGCCCGAGGTGGAGGCGGCCAAGTGAGCGCATCAGCCGTCCACAGCCTGTGGACAACCGCGGCCGACCCGATCTCGAAGATCGACGCGCCGAAGATCGAATACGGACAATTGTCGCCCACGCTGATCGTCGTCGGCGCGGCGATCGTGGGCGTGCTGATCGAGGCGGTCGTCCCGCGCAAGTCCCGCTACTACGCGCAGGCGTTCGTCTCCGCCGTCGCGCTCACCGCCGCCTTCGCCGCGGTGGTCGCTCTCGCGGCCGACGGATACGGCACCACCAAGGCGGGCATCGCGGCGATGGGCGCCATCGCCGTCGACGGGCCCGCCCTCTTCCTCCAGGGCACGATCCTGCTGGCCGGACTGGTCGGCCTGTTCACCTTCGCCGAACGGCGGCTCGACCCGGAGGCGCACGGCAACCGGGTCGACTCCTTCGCCGCGCAGGCCGCGTCCGTGCCGGGCAGCGACAGCGAGAAGGCCGCGGTCAAGGCCGGGTTCACCACCACCGAGGTGTTCCCGCTGCTGCTCTTCGCCGTCGCGGGCATGCTGATCTTCCCGGCGGCCAACGACCTGCTGACGCTGTTCATCGCGCTGGAGGTCTTCTCCCTCCCGCTGTACCTGATGTGCGCCCTCGCCCGCCGCAAGCGGCTGATGTCGCAGGAAGCGGCGGTGAAGTACTTCCTGCTCGGCGCCTTCGCCTCCGCGTTCACCCTGTTCGGCATCGCGCTGCTCTACGGCTACGCGGGCTCGGTGTCGTACGCGACGATCGCGCAGGTCGTCGACGGCACCCTCACCACGGTCGACCCGGCCCTCGCGGACACCATGGGCAATGACGCCCTGCTCCTCATCGGCATGGGGATGCTCGTCATGGGCCTGCTGTTCAAGGTCGGCGCGGTGCCCTTCCACATGTGGACGCCGGACGTGTACCAGGGCGCGCCGACCCCGGTGACCGGCTTCATGGCGGCGGCGACCAAGGTGGCGGCGTTCGGCGCGCTGCTGCGGGTCCTGTACGTGGTCCTGCCCGGCCTGCGCTGGGACTGGCGGCCGGTCATGTGGGCCGTCGCGATCATCACCATGCTCGGCGGCGCCATCGTCGCGATCACGCAGACCGACATCAAGCGGCTGCTGGCGTACTCGTCGATCGCGCACGCGGGCTTCATCCTCGCCGGTGTCATCGCGACCACGCCGGAGGGTGTCTCCTCGGTCCTCTTCTACCTGGCGGCCTACTCCTTCGTGACGATCGGCGCCTTCGCGGTCGTCACGCTGGTCCGGGACGCGGGCGGCGAGGCGACGCATCTGTCCAAGTGGGCGGGGCTCGGCCGGCGTTCGCCGCTCGTGGCGGCCGTGTTCGCGGTGTTCCTGCTGGCCTTCGCGGGCATTCCGCTGACCTCCGGGTTCGCGGGGAAGTTCGCGGTGTTCAAGGCGGCGGCGGAGGGCGGGGCGGCCCCGCTGGTCGTGGTCGGTGTGATCTCGTCGGCCATCGCGGCGTTCTTCTACATCCGCGTCATCGTGCTGATGTTCTTCAGCGAGCCGCGGCCCGAGGGTCCGACGGTCGCGGTGCCTTCGCCGCTGACGATGACCGCGATCGGCGTCGGGGTGGCGGTCACGCTGGTGCTCGGTGTGGCGCCGCAGTACTTCCTGGACCTCGCGAGCGATGCCGGGGTGTTCGTGCGCTGACCTGCGGAGTTCATGCGAAGGCCCCGGTTCCCGAGGAGGGAGCCGGGGCCTTCGCACGTGCGTGTGTCAGGGGCCTGCGTCAGGGCTTGGGCTTGGGCTTGGGGCACTTCACCCTGGGGTTGAAGCCTTCCAGCAGCCCCTTGGGGTTGAACTTGTAGATCCAGGCGTGCAGCGTGAAGTGGCCGGGCAGCTGACCCTCGTCGAACTTCCGCCCGAACAGCTTCGGGGTCGCCTGGCCCTTGTCCTCGACCACCCACTCGACCGCGACCAGTTCGCGCTTGCCGCGCTTCGTGTCCTCGTACAGCAGGGCCGCGGGCTTCGCCGGGTCGAGTGAATTGACGTACTTCGGGTTGACGTAGTGGTAGCCCATGTTCGGCACGCACTCGTCCGTCCGCTGGTAGCCGCCCTTCGCGGTGAACGGCTCGTAGGCGTACGCGCCGGTCGCGGTGTACGTCGGGGTCAGCTCCGCCCACACGAACGGGTCGGGGTCCGCGGCGGCCTGCGCTGGTACGGCGGCCAGCGCGAAGGACGCGGTGATCGTGGCGGTGAGGACGGCCTTGAGGGCGCGAGAGGCCATGGTGCGACTCCTTGGGATCGGGGGGATGTGCGGGCCTCCCCTGTCCCGCCCGATGAGCATGTCCCGGCCGGCGGAGCACTGCCAGGTAACAGGGGCCATTGGCATGACCACCGAGCGTGATCGGTGCGATTGTCCGAAGGTCATCGCACCGGCCTGTGGATAACTTCCGGCACTGTCGGTGCGGACCCCTATCGTGGACGCAGTGGTCGAGGAGCGACGTACGGGGGCACGGCGATGGGCGGGACGGGCGGGATCGGTGCAATGACAGCGACAGCGGCGGCCGAGAGCGAGGCGCTGGCCACGCTCCACAGGGTCTTCGGGTACGAGGCATTCCGGGGCGAGCAGGAAGCCGTCATCGAACATGTGGTGGCGGGCGGCGACGCCGTGGTCCTCATGCCGACGGGCGGCGGCAAGTCACTGTGCTACCAGATCCCGTCCCTGGTCAGACCCGGTACGGGCATCGTGGTCTCGCCGCTGATCGCGCTGATGCAGGACCAGGTGGATGCGCTGCGGGCTCTCGGTGTGCGGGCCGGGTTCATCAACTCCACGCAGGACTTCGACGAGCGCCGGGTGGTGGAGGCCGAGTTCCTGACCGGGGAGCTGGACCTGCTGTACCTCGCGCCGGAGCGGCTGCGCCTGGACACCACGCTGGAGCTGCTCTCACGCGGCAAGATCTCGGTGTTCGCGATCGACGAGGCGCACTGTGTCTCCCAGTGGGGCCACGACTTCCGCCCCGACTATCTGACGCTGTCCCTGCTCGGCGAGCGCTGGCCGGACGTCCCGCGGATCGCGCTCACGGCGACCGCCACCCACGCGACGCACCAGGAGATCACCGAGCGGCTGAACATGCCGTCGGCCCGGCACTTCGTGGCGAGCTTCGACCGGCCCAACATCCAGTACCGGATCGTGCCGAAGGCCGATCCCAAGAAGCAGCTCCTGGGCTTCCTGCGCGAGGAGCACGCCGGGGACGCGGGCATCGTCTACTGCCTCTCGCGCAACTCCGTGGAGAAGACGGCGGAGTTCCTCAGCCGCAACGGCGTCGAGGCGGTGCCGTACCACGCGGGTCTTGACGCGGGGACGCGCGCGGCGCACCAGTCCCGGTTCCTGCGCGAGGACGGTCTTGTCGTGGTGGCGACGATCGCCTTCGGCATGGGCATCGACAAGCCGGACGTACGGTTCGTCGCGCATCTGGATCTGCCGAAGTCGGTCGAGGGCTACTACCAGGAGACGGGCCGAGCCGGGCGGGACGGGCTGCCGTCCACGGCATGGATGGCCTACGGCCTCAACGACGTCATACAGCAGCGCAAGCTGATCCAGTCGGGCGAGGGGGACGAGGCGTTCCGGCGACGGGCGGCGTCCCATCTGGACGCGATGCTCGCGCTCTGCGAGACGGCCCGGTGCCGGCGGGGGCAGCTGCTCGCCTACTTCGGCCAGGACCCGGAGCCGACGGGGTGCGGCAACTGCGACACCTGTCTGACGCCGCCCGAGACCTGGGACGGCACCATCGCGGCGCAGAAGGTGCTGTCGACGGTGGTGCGGTTGCAGCGGGAGCGGGGGCAGAAGTTCGGGGCGGTGCAGATCGTCGACATCCTGCTGGGGAAGCGCACCGGGAAGGTGATCCAGTTCGACCATGACCAGCTCTCCGTGTTCGGCATCGGGGAAGAGCTGAGCGAGGGCGAATGGCGGGGCGTGATCCGGCAGTTGCTGGCACAGGGGCTGCTCGCGGTCGAGGGGGAGTACGGGACTCTGGTGCTCACCGACGGCAGTGGGACGGTGCTCAGGCGGGAGCGGGAGGTGCCGCTGCGGAAGGAGCCGCCCAAGCCGGTGACCTCACGGTCGGCGTCCGGTGGGTCCGGGACCGCAGGCGGCAAGGGGAAGGCGAAGGCCGCGGTGGTGGAGTTGCCGGAGCGGCTGATGCCGGCGTTCGAGGCGCTGCGGGCCTGGCGGGCGGAGCAGGCCCGGGAGCAAGGGGTTCCGGCCTATGTCATCTTCCACGACGCGACGCTTCGGGAGATCGTGACCGTATGGCCCTCTTCCGTACGGGAGTTGGGAAGCGTCAGCGGGGTGGGCGAGAAGAAGCTCGCGACCTACGGCGAGGGCGTGATCGGCGTCCTGGCGGGGCTGGGCGGATCGACGCCGGAGACGGCGCCGGACGACGACTGGCCCGAGCTGGACGCGGAACCGGAACCGGACTGGGAGTAGGACCGCGAGTCACCCCAGCGCCGTCAGGCCCGGGGCGAAGGTGATCAGTAGAGGCACGAGAGGGATCAGGGCTGCCAGGGCAGTGGTCATCGCCCGGCGGTGACGGGTCAGCCGGGGCGGGGGCTCCAGGAGGCGGTCCACTCGTTCGCCGAGGAGGCGGTGGCTGGAGGCGCAGGAGAGGACGCCTCGGTGCTGGTTCAGCTCGATCAGGGCCAGGGCCGTGGTCAGGTGGCCGCAGCGGCGGGAGGCCGTGTCGTCGGCGGCCAGCTCGACCAGACGGTGGGTCTGATCGCAGAAGTGGGCGAACAGCGGGATTCGGGGGAAACCGGTGGCCAGAGCAGTGGAGAGGTGCAGCAGCCAGTCGTGGCGTGCCCGCGCGTGGCCGCGCTCGTGGGTGAGGACGGCGTCCAGCTGGTGGTCGGTCAGACGGTGCAGCGCGCCCGTTGTGACGATCAGCTGGGGCGGGTTGCCGGGCATCCACCAGGCGTCCGGATACTCGTCCTCCAGCACCAGCAGCGGGCCTCGCGCGGCCGGCAGTCCCGCGGGCAGGTCCGGGGCGCGTTCGCGCAGGTGGGCCTCGGCCTGGCCACGGCTGCGGCGGGCCTCGACCAGCTCGCGGGCCAGCATCGCTGTCGTCCAGGCGGCGCCACAGGCCAGCAGCAGGGTGAGGGCGACGGCCCAGACCGGCGCCGCGGAGAGGTCGTACGCCGCGGTCACCGCCGGCGGCGCGGGCGCGAAGACATGGTCACGGACCGTGTGGAAGACCGCGGCGGCGCCCAGGACCAGGGCGGTCAGGCAGCACAGCAGGACGGTGGCGACCAGGCACTGCCACACCCACAGCCCGACCACCGGCTCTCGTTCCGGCCAGGCGGCCCGGGTCAGGGAACGCGGCACCGGAACGGCGGCAGTCAGAGCGACGGCGCTCAGCAGGAGCAGGCAGACGGTCATGCCACGGGCTCCGGATCCTGGTCGGGACAAGGGCGGCTGCGGGACGGACCGTGCGCGGGCCGGGCGGAGCGTGTGCCGCGCGCACCGTCCGCCGCCAAGTATGACGGCGACGGACGGTGTGCGGCAGACATCGGAGACCGTTGAACTCTCCGGTGGGAGGAGAGCGGGACAGGACGCCGGGAGTGGGCGGTGGAGACCGCCAATTCGCGTACGGGGGAGGGCTGTTCGGTAGGGAGGGGCGGGCGCCGTGCGAAGCGCTCGCCGTCTCCCGGCCCGCTCAGCCCGCGACCACCCGCCCGGACACCTCGCCCAGGCCCACCCGGGCCCCGTCCGCGCCCGGTGCCCATGCCGTCAGGGTGACGACGTCGCCGTCCTCCAGGAAGGTGCGCTTTCCGTCGGGGAGTTCCAGGGCGTCGCGGCCGTTCCAGGTGAGCTCCAGGAGGGAACCGCGTTCGCGCTCGGTCGGGCCGCTGACCGTGCCGGAGCCGTAGAGGTCGCCGGTGCGCAGGGAGGCGCCGTTGACCGTCATGTGGGCCAGCTGCTGGGCGGCGGTCCAGTACATCGTCGAGAAGGGGGGTTCGGAGATCACATGGCCGTTGAGGGACACCGAGATGCGCAGGTCGTAGCCGCCGGGCTCCTCGGCCGCGTCGTCCAGATAGGGCAGCAGCTCGTGCGTGCGCTCCGGCGGTGCCACCCGGGCCGCGTCCAGGGCGTCCAGCGGGGTGATCCACGCCGACACCGACGTGGCGAAGGACTTGCCGAGGAAGGGGCCGAGCGGGACGTACTCCCAGGCCTGGAGGTCACGCGCGGACCAGTCGTTGAGGAGGCAGAGGCCGAAGACGTGCTCGCGGAAGTCGGCGAGCGCGACCGGGCTGCCCATGGCCGTGGGCACGCCCACCACGAAGCCGACCTCCGCCTCGATGTCCAGCCGGACGGAGGGGCCGAAGACCGGGGCCGCGTCGGCCGGGGCCTTGCGCTGGCCGGACGGGCGGATGACATCCGTGCCGGAGACGACGACCGTGCCGGAGCGGCCGTGGTAGCCGATCGGGAGGTGCTTCCAGTTCGGGGTGAGGGAGTCCGCCGCGTCGGGGCGGAACATCTTGCCGACGTTCCGGGCGTGGTTCTCGGAGGCGTAGAAGTCGACGTAGTCCGCGACCTCGAAGGGGAGGTGCAGGGTCACCGAGGAGAGCGGGTGGAACAGCGGCTCGATGGTCTCCCGGTGGGACGGCACCGTGACCCAGGCCGTCAGCGCGCGGCGCACGTCGGACCAGGCGGTGCGGCCCGCGGCGAGCAGCGGGTCGAGGCTGGGCCGAGCGAGCAGGGAGGCGTAGGGAGAACCCAGCGCCAGTGCCGCCGCGCCCGCGTCGAGGACATGGTCACCGAGCCGTACGCCGACCCGGCGCGCGCTGTCCTCACCGGGGACGGAGAAGACACCGTACGGAAGGTTGTGCGGGCCGAAGGGGTCGCCCTCGGGGACATCAAAGGGGGGCATGGGTGCTGCCTCGCTCTCGTGCGTGCCACGGGTCCGTGTCGTCGTCGCACACGTTACGGGCGGAACACCCGTCTTGGGCAGTGCCGAAAGATCACGACGGGGACGGGTCGTCGGCCCGCTGCCAGGCCAGGAAGCCCTCGATCAGCTCGGGCGGGTTGGCCGCCTCGGTGGCCTCGACCTCCCAGCCGGGGCAGTCCATGTCGAAAATCACGATCGGCAGCGGGCGGCCGAAGACCTTCTCGACACGACCGCTCGCGTGGAGGTGCCGGGCGAGATCGATACAGGCGTCGGCGAAGTGCAACTGCAACAGGTCGGCCTTCGCGTCGTCCTCGTCCTTCCCCTCCTCCCCGTCCTCGCCCTCGAACCACAGGCCGAGCCGCCTGGCCTCCGCCTCGTACAGCGGCCCGCCCACCGGGTCCTCGGGCACGTTGCCGAGCATCTCGAAGCCGTCGAGGAGCCAGCAGGCGTAGTTCCAGCGGGCCTCGCCGGGGTCCTCCGGGCGCCGCTCCAGCTCGTACTGGGTCTCGGTGTTGTAGCCGATCGCCACGTACGGGTGGCGGTAGTCGTAGTCAACGCGCCAGATACGGAAGGAGAGTGCGTAGATCTCGGGTTTCAGTTCCTCGGGGAAGCATTCGAGGACGCGTACGGCGGTCTCCCGGAGATGGTTCGTGAAGTCCTCTTGCCGGTCTGTCACACCACTCGCCCCCGTCCGTCACAACAGTGCCCCCATTTCACCAGAAGGGGATGGGGACAAGGGAGTTGGAGGGGGCGCGCGGGGCCGGTGGGGACGCCGGGGTCGTCCGGTTCGCGCTGAGTCGACGGGGCGTCCTGTCCGTATTCTCTGATCATGGCCGCACCCATCGCATATTCACTCATCGCCACCGACCTGGACGGAACCCTGCTCCGGGGCGACGACACGCTCTCCGACCGGTCGTTGGCCGCGCTCGCGCGGGTGGCGGACTACGGCGCCCGGCACCTGGTGGTGACCGGCAGGCCGGCGCCCAGGGTGCGGCCGCTCCTCGACGACCTGGGCAGCAGGGGGCTCGCGGTGTGCGGGCAGGGCGCGCAGGTGTACGACGCCGGCGCGGACCGTCTGCTGTGGTCGGTCACCCTGGACCGGGAGTTGGCCGAGACCGCGCTCGGCAAGATCGAGGCCGAGGTGGGTGAGGTGTACGCGGCGGTGGACCAGGACGGCGTGGACGGACTCACGCTGATCGAGCCCGGGTATCTGATGCCGCATCCCACTCTGCCCGCGGTGCGGGTCGGGCGGCGCGACGACCTGTGGTGCGAGCCGATCAGCAAGGTGCTGCTGCGCCATCCCGAGCTGTCCGACGACCAGTTGGCGGCGACGGCGCGCTCGGTGGTCGGTTCGCTGGCGACGGTCACCATGTCGGGCCCGGGCACCGTCGAACTTCAGCCATGCGGCATCACCAAGGCGACCGGCCTCGCGCTGGCCGCGGACCATCTGGGCCTCGGCCCGGACCGGACGATCGCCTTCGGTGACATGCCCAATGACATCCCGATGTTCGACTGGGCGGCGCACGGCGTCGCGATGGCCAACGCCCACCCCGAACTCAAGGCGGTGGCCGACGAGATCACCCTGTCGAACGAGGACGACGGCATCGCCGTCGTCCTCGAAAAACTCTTCCGGTAGCCCTGAGCAGGTAGCCCTGAGCAGGCGCGGTGGCTCAGTACGCCCCGAAGACGTTGTCGATCGAACCGTAGCGCTGCGCCGCGTAGTTGCACGCGGCGGTGATGTTCGCGACCGGGTCGTAGGGGTCGTACGAGGTGCCAGCCACGTGGTACGCCTGGAAGGTCGGGTCGATCACCTGGAGCAGGCCCTTGGACGGGGTGCCGGCGGCGGCGTTGGAGTCCCAGTTGTTGATCGCGTACTGGTTGCCCGAGGACTCCCGGATGATGTTGCGGTAGATGCCCTCATAGCTGCCGGGGATCCCGTTCTGCGCCATGACCTGGAGGGAGGCGCGGATCCAGCCGTCGAGGTTGTTGGCGTACCCCAGCGAGGTGGCGGTGGTGACGGTCGGCGTGGCCGCGGAGGCGTTGGTGGCGCCGATGAGCGGGAGCGCCAGTACGGCAGCTCCGGTGCCGAGGACGGCGAGCTTGCGGGCGATGCGGCGGGGGCGGCGCTGAGCGGCAGCGGGCATGGCGAAGTTCCTCTCCGGCGCCTGCGAGGTGAGCTGTCGGGTTCGGGCGGGAGCTGCCCGGCCGCGCACCACGAAGGGCACGCGACTTCACCCCGAGCCGTTCCGGCGCGTCCGAAGACGTCCGGCCCGGCGACTTACCTGGGTCCCCCGCTCCTGCCGTACGAAGATCTCGGTGGAGTCGGACGGTGGCAGGATTCGGCGTCCGCCCGACTGGCCGGGAACGTATGCGAGAGCACATGTCCGAAACAAGTAGCGGATTCACATATTCGGCGATTTGATCTTCGAAAGAGGGATGTGCGGTGGTCGAGGATTTGCGGGTGCCAAGGGTCAACTGGCAAGCAGGGGAGGGGCGTCGGTGGCGGTCTGTGGGGTGCCTGTGAGGGGTGTGGCGTGAGTCAAGTCACGCCCAGGAGCAAGGGTGAGCAAAACGGGCAATAGGCCCAATGAGGTTTTAACGCCGAGGCGTTCGCGGAATCCGCTTCTCCCACGTCCGGTGGAAGACCACCTCGCCGCCCTCCGTGCAGATCACCTCGTTCGAGGTGATGAAGTCCGCCGCGTCGCAGGTGGTCTCCGAGCGGGTCCGGACGGTGGTGTCCCAGGCCAGGTCCGGCCGGTGCAGGCGGATCGACCAGTCCGAGCGGGCGCGGGCGGAGAGCGGGTCCGCCTCCTGGATCGTGTACGTCTCCAGCGCGTCCTCGGTGAACTCCAGCCCGTCGGGGTACACGCGCGTGCCGCCGCACCGCGGATCGACCTCAAGGCGCCACTCACCCTTGGCCACGTCCCGGACGACCAGCTGCTGCGGGCGCGGCTCGTCCAGCGTGGCCGGCTCGTTCACGCCCAGGGGCTCGGCCTGTTCCGGCGCCTCGAAGGCGATGTCGGAGCCGATGTCGGAGGCGGTGTCGGAGCCGATGTCGGACGAAGCGCCACGCGCGCGTACCGGCACTTCCAGGAAGCTCCCCGCCGGATCCAGCGTGAAGCCCGCCGTCGATTCGGGCTGCGGCCAGACCCACGGCCAGTACGCGGAGGACACCGCGAGCCGGATGCGATGGCCGGGCGGGAAGGCGTGCCCGATGCCGTCCAGCTCGAACTCGACGTCCTCCGTCGCGCCCGGCTCCCATGGCACCGCCCGGTCGCGGCCATGGCGCGCGGCGAGGTTCAGCACGCCCCGCGTGACCAGCGTCGAAGCTCCGTCGGGCGCGACATCGCAGACCCGCGCGATCACCTGCCCGCGCGGCACCTCCGAGGTCAGCCGCAGCCGCACCCCCGGCCGCCCCAGCACCCAGGTCTCCTCGCCCACGGCGAACTCGAAGCAGGCCGAGCGGGCGTCCTCCTCCCGCTGGTCCGGCGGCAGGTCGGCGTCGCTCCCGAGCGGGACGAAGCGTCCGGCGTCCACCCCGGTGTGCATGGGCGACCGTACGAGGACGGGGGTGCCCTGGAGGGCGTACGTCACCCGGGTGATGTGCGGGGAGGGCCAGGACGGCTCGCCGACCCAGCGGCCGGGCAGGGTGTCGTAGGCCGTGGCGGGCGGGTGGGAGTCGCTGACGTAGGCGCGCAGGAGGGGCTCGGGGAGGGGACCCTCACCCTTCAGCCAGTGGTCCCACCAGCGCAGGGTCTCCTGGAGGAAGCCGATCGCCGGTCCGGGCGGCAGGCCCTGGTCGGGGTACTGATGGGACCAGGGGCCGAGCAGGCCGCGGACGCGGTCGGCGGGCAGGTGCTCGACGAGGCGCAGCACGGTGTCGCGGTACGGGTCGTGCCGGCCGCCCACCGCGAGGACGGCGGCCTCGATGGCGTCGTAGTCCTCGCGGACGCTGCCGCGGCGCGAGTGGTCGTCCCGGAGTGGATGGGCCGGTTCGACGGCCTCCAGGCGCTTCAGCCAGAGGTCTCGCCACGACTCCCCGGCGTACCGCGGATCGGGTGGCAGGCAGGCGGAGGCGAGCGTCGTCGCGGCCCGGGCGTGCATGTCGACCGCGAGGACGGAACCTCCCGCGTGGTGCGCATCGTTGTCATAGTGATCGTCGGTGGAGCAGACCGTGACGATCGCCTTGAGCGGCTCGGGCGCGAGGGCCGCGATCTGGAGAGAGTTGAAGCCGCCCCAGGAGATGTCGAACATGCCGACCTTGCCGTCGCACCAGGGCCGGTCCGCCAGCCAGCGCACCACCTCGACCCCGTCGGCCGGCTCGGTCGCCGAGTACGCGTCCGCCGGCAGCCCCTCGCTGTTGCCGTACCCGCGGCTGTCCACCCGGACGGAGGCGTAGCCGTGGCCCGCGTACCAGGGATGGCGCTGGAAGTCGCGCGCGGCCGTCCGGTCGGTCAGCC
Organism: Streptomyces davaonensis JCM 4913; assembly: GCF_000349325.1. Taxonomy (GTDB): domain Bacteria; phylum Actinomycetota; class Actinomycetes; order Streptomycetales; family Streptomycetaceae; genus Streptomyces; species Streptomyces davaonensis. The sequence goes on along the minus strand of NC_020504.1, from coordinate 4,263,699 downwards.
GGTCCGGCAGATACTCGAGGAGCGCCGGGACGGGCTCGTCGGTCAGCGGGCGCCACACCCGCGCGTAGAGCAGCGTTCCGTCCGCGAGCGGGATGCGGACGTCCTCGTGGGTCGTCTCGTACGGGAAGGACGTACGGATGCGCGGGCTCATCGCGAAAACCCCAGTGCACGTGAAAGCCCCAGCGCGTGTGAAGGCCCCAGCGCGTGTGAAGGCCCCGGTGAGCGGGGTGTCGTATCGACCTCGATTCGAGACACACTCCACTACTTCCACGTAAGTCGATAGATATCCGTTCTTATCAGTTGATCAAAAACATAACCGGCGTGATCCCATACCGCCCGTCGTGGACGGGCGGGCGGCATCGGTGATCGAAACGTGACCGGATACGCTGACTTGAGTGAAGGCAGCGACCTATCGACAAACCGCGTAATCGCCAGTAGACACCAGCAGACAGGAGACCCCTCGTGACCGTCGTCGGGCCGTTCGGGCTGAGCGTGCGGGACCAGGCTCTGGAAGCCGATGTCCAGGCCGGATTGGCTGCTGTCGAGGAGGGACTGCTCGAAGCCACCAAGAGCGAGGTCCCCTTCATCACGGAGGCCGCTCAGCATCTCGTGCGGGCGGGCGGGAAGCGGTTCAGGCCGCTGCTCGTGATGCTCAGCGCGCAGTTCGGCGACCGGTACGCGCCCGGGATCGTGCCGTCGGCCGTGGTCGTGGAACTGACCCATCTGGCGACGCTGTACCACGACGACGTGATGGACGAGGCCGAGGTCCGGCGCGGCGTGGCCAGCGCCAACACCCGCTGGGGGAACTCGGTCGCGGTCCTCACGGGTGACTTCCTCTTCGCCCGCGCCTCGCACATCCTCGCCGACCTCGGGCCCGAGGCGGTCCGGGTGCAGGCCGAGGCGTTCGAGCGGCTGGTCACCGGGCAGATCCTGGAGACGGCCGGCCCGCAGGACGGACGCGACCCGGTCGACCACTACCTCGATGTGCTGGCCGGCAAGACGGGATCGCTGGTGGCGGTGTCGTGCCGCTTCGGCGCGATGATGTCCGGGGCCGACGAGACGGTGGTCGACGTTCTCACGCAGTACGGCGAGCGGCTCGGGGTCGCCTTCCAGCTCGCGGACGACGTGCTCGACATCGCCTCCGACTCGCACGAGTCCGGGAAGACGCCGGGCACGGATCTGCGCGAGGGCATTCCGACGCTGCCGGTGCTGCGGCTGCGGGAGCGGGCGCAGCGGCTGGGTCTCGCCGAGGACATCGCCCTGTGCGAACTGCTCGACTCCGACCTGACCGACGACGTACGCCACGCGGAGGCGCTGGCGGCGCTGCGGACGCATCCGGCACTGGAGCAGGCCCGGCGCGACACGGTGCGGTACGCGCAGGACGCGCGCGCCTCGCTGGCGCCGCTGGCGGAGTGCGACGCGAAGGCGGCGCTGATGGAGCTCTGTGACGCGGTGGTGCATCGGGCGGGCTGACCCCACCCTGTTGCCCTGTGGCCCTCTGGATTCGCCCAAGTGACGCACGCCACATTGCTGGACTGAGTCCAAATCCAGATCCTCCCCGTATTCATGCCCAGAAGCCGACGCAGGGGGCGTCGGCTGACAAACGGGGAGAAAACTTCATGCGTACGAGTCTGATCGTCGCCGCCGTAGCGGTGGCCGCCGCCGTGGTTCCCACCTCCGCCTCGGCCACCTCCACCACCCCTGACAAGGGAACCGTCCTCGCCGCCAGTCTCCGCGGAGCCAACGAGGTGCCCGTGGCCGGTGGACCCGCGGTCGGGGACCAGGACGGCGCCGCGCTCCAATTCGTCAAGGTCAAGGGCGACAAGGTCTCCGTCGCCGTCAAGTGGCGCGGCGTCGACCGCCCGACCGCCCTCCACCTCCACCAGGGCGCCAAGGGCACCAACGGCGGCGTCAAGGTCGACTTCACCGAGCTCCTCAAGAACAGCAAGGGCAAGACCCTCACCGGCACCGTCAAGGTGACCGACCAGGCGCTCCTCGACTCCCTGAAGTCCGACCCGGGCTCGTTCTACGCCAACCTGCACACCGCGAAGTTCCCCGGCGGAGCCGTCCGCGGGCAACTCCACCAGGTGACCACCGACTTCGACTTCCGCGACGCCCTCGACAACTTCCAGGCATCCGTCATCAAGGGCAAGCAGATCTACGAGTGCAAGCCGGCCGAGGGCGGCGGCCACGCCTTCGCCCAGCGGGACGTCAGCGCCCTGCTCGCCGGGCCGATCGCGCACTCCTTCGTGCAGCCCAACTCCGGTACCCCGCAGTGGATCGCGCCCGACCGCAGCGCGGTCACCGGATCCGTCCTGAGCAGGACCCCCAACGGGGCGGGGAACATCCCCGAGCTGGACCTGAAGGCCACTCAGTCCGGCAAGCACCGGGGCCTGCTCGCCCACACCGCGGAGATCCTCCGCCTGAACACCGTCGGCGGCGTCGCCCCGGCCGGTTCCTGCACCCCGGGGACGATCGTCGGCGTTCCGTACCAGGCGGACTACGTGTTCATCCAGCACTGATCGACAAGGTCGGGCAAGAGACGGGCGGCGCCTCCCCCCACACGACCCCTACGGGTCGGGGGAGACGCCGCCCTCTCGTGTCATACCGCAGGTGTACACGGAGTTGAGCCCGCGGTCTGACGCTTCGCGACAGCCGATTTGGTCAGATGGTGACAACGGAAAACACCACTCCTCACCGATTCGGGTGAGAATGGCGGCTACGAGCTGGACGCACGGGAGTTGGCAGGCCGCCGCCGACGACGGAGGTAAGGCACACATGGCACCGTACGAATCCGACGACAGCACCACCCCGGACGAGATCGACGACCTGCGTTCCGGGCGGCGCAAGGCCGCACGGTACGTCGTGCCGGTCGCGGTGGTGGGCGTGGCGGCGGCGACCATCGGTCTCGTCCCCGCCATCGCCGACTCCGGCGACCCCGACCTGCCGGAGATCAGCGCACAGCAACTCATCGAGAAGATCGCCGAGTCCGACGTACAGCAGCTGTCCGGGACCGTGAAGATCAGCACTGATCTGGGGCTGCCCGACCTCGGGGGTCTGGAGAGCTCGCTGGCGTCCGGGGCGGTGGAGTCCGGGGACGGTTCGTCGGCCGACCCGTCGGCCAAGCTCACCGAGCTGGTCACCGGCACGCACACCCTGCGGGTTGCCACCGACGGCCCCGACCGGCAGAAGCTCTCGCTGCTGGAGAACGCCGCCGAGTACAGCCTCATCCACAACGGCAAGGACGTCTGGGGCTACGACAGCGCGTCCAACGAGGTCTTCCACGGCACCGCAGAGGAGAGCGGAAAGCAGGAGAAGGAGGTCCCGGCGACGCCCAAGGACCTCACCGAGGAGGCCCTGAAGTCGGTCGACGACACCACGTCCGTCACCGTCGACGGCACCGCGCAGGTCGCGGACCGGGACGCCTACCGCCTGGTGATCAAGCCCAAGCAGTCCGGCACCACGGTCGGCCAGATCACCGTGGCCGTGGACGCCAAGACCGGGATGCCGCTGAAGTTCACGCTCACCCCGGCGAGCGGCGGCGCCGCCGTGGTGGACGCGGGCTTCACCCAGGTCAGCTTCGCCAAGCCGGCCGCCTCCACCTTCGACTTCACCCCGCCGAAGGGCGCGAAGGTCACGGAGGAGGGAGAGGTCGCGAAGGAGGAGCACTCCAGGATGCCCGACAAGGCACCCGGCGGGGCCCCCGAAGGCGAACCGCGGGTCATCGGCGAGGGCTGGAACGCCATCGCCGTCATGGAGACCGGCGGCGAGGGCATCCCCTCCGGCTCCGAGGTCGGCGGTGACCTCGGCGGGTTCATGGACTCCCTCGGGGACAAGGTGAAGGGCAAGTTCGGCGAGGGCACCGTCTTCAAGACCCGCCTGGTCAACGCGCTGATCACCGACGACGGCACGGTCTACGTCGGCGCGGTCACCAAGGATGCGCTGGTGAAGGCCGCCGACGCCGGGTAATAAGGCACCCATGACTGACACGTCCGCCGCGGAGCCGGCATCCGAGCAGGGTGACAGCGTGATCGTCACCCGCGCGCTCACCAAGCGGTACCGCGGCGGACAACTCGCCGTGGACGGACTCGATCTGACCGTCCCGGCGGGCAGTGTCTTCGGCTTCCTGGGCCCCAACGGCTCCGGCAAGACCACCACCATCCGCATGCTGATGGGCCTGATCGAACCCACCTCCGGCACGGCCCGGGTGCTCGGCCGCCACATGCCCCGCGCGACCCGCGCCGTCCTCCCGCACATCGGCGCCCTGATCGAGGGCCCCGCGCTCTACGGCTTCCTGTCCGGCCGCGACAACCTCCTGCGCTACGACGCCGCGGACCCGACCGCCGACCCGCGCACCCGGCGCACCCGCGTCGCGGCGGCCCTGGACCGGGTGGGCCTGACGGCCGCCGCGGGCAAGAAGGCCAAGGCGTACTCGCTGGGCATGAAACAGCGCCTCGGCCTGGCATCGGCACTCCTCCAGCCGCGCCGCCTGCTGGTCCTGGACGAGCCGACCAACGGCCTCGACCCACAGGGCATGCGCGAGATCCGCGCCCTGATCCGCGAGCTGGCCTCCGACGGCACGACCGTCTTCCTCTCCTCCCACCTCCTCGACGAGATCGAGCAGGTATGCACCGACGTGGCAGTGATGGCCCAGGGACGGCTCATCACCCAGGGCGCGGTGGGCGACCTGGCGGCGGGAATGCGCGGCCGACTGGTGGTCACCACACCCGACACGGCCGAGGCGGCGCGGGTGCTGAAGGAACAGGGCGCGGGAGATGTCGTGGTGAGCGAGGACCGGGTGACGGCCGAACCCCCGGACCAGGACCTCGCCGACCTGAACACAGCGCTGGTGATGGCGGGCGTCCGGGTCAGGGGCTTCGGAGTCGAACGAGCCTCCCTGGAGGACGCGTTCGTGGCGCTGACGGGGGAGGGCTTCGATGTCGCAGGTTGAACTCACCCGGCCGACAAGCGTGTTGTGGACCTTCGGGTTGCTGCGCAATGAGTTGCGTACGACGCTCTTCCGCTGGCGCACCTTGGCCCTGCTGGGCGTCCTGGCCGCAGTTCCGGTCCTCGTCGGCATTGCCGTGAAGATCGAAACCGGCGACGGCGGCTCGGTCGGCGGCGGAGGAGGCGAAGGCCCCGCGTTCATCTCGCAGATCACCAACAACGGCCTGTTCCTGGTGTTCACCGCACTCGCCGCCACGCTCCCGTTCTTCCTGCCGATGGCCATCGGCGTGGTCGCCGGCGACGCCATCGCCGGGGAGGCGAACGCGGGCACCCTGCGCTATCTCCTGGTCGCCCCCGCGGGCCGCTCCCGGCTGCTGCTCACCAAGTACGCGACCACGATGGCCTTCTGCCTGCTGGCCACCCTCGTGGTCGCGGCCTCGGCGCTGACGGTCGGCGCGCTGCTGTTCCCGCTGGGAGACCTGACGACGATCTCCGGCACCCGGATCGGCTTCACCGAGGGCCTGGGCCGCGCGCTGCTGATCGCGCTGGTCGTGGCCGCGTCCCTGACCGGGGTCGCGGCGCTCGGCCTGTTCATCTCCACGCTCACCAACAGCGGTATCGCGGCGATGGCGACGACGGTGGGCCTGCTGATCACGGTCCAGATCCTCGACCAGATCCCCCAGCTCGACGCGCTCCAGCCGTACTTCTTCTCCCACTACTGGCTGTCCTTCGCCGACCTGATGCGGGACCCGGTCTACTGGGACGACCTGGTGAAGAACCTCGGCCTCCAGGCCCTGTACGCCGGGGTGTTCGGCTCGGCGGCCTGGGCGCGCTTCACGACGAAGGACATCACGGCCTAGCCGGCGAAGGACGTCACCGCCTAGCTTTCGTGCGCGTACCGCGCGAGCGGCGTCTCCCCTTGGAAGAACGTCTTCGCGCGGGCCAGCGCCTCACCGTCATTGAGCACGTCCCCCGGCTTGCTGCCGTTGCCGAGCAGTACCCCGCCGAAGCGCATCCCCATGTACGCGGCCGAGTTGTTGAGCGAGCCGATCAGAGGGTCGGCGACCTTCGGCTCGTACTCGGCGAGCGCGGTGACGCCCCAGAGGGTGCGCCCGGCCAACGTCGCCTTGAAATCGAGGCCGGGGGTGCGCAGCCAGCCTGCCCAGTAGTCGAGGTAGCGCTTGGTCTGGGCGGACAGCGTGTACCAGTACAGCGGGGAGGCGATCACGATGTCCGTCGCGGCGAGGGTGGCGTCGAGCAGCAGCGCGACATTGCCCTCCGTCGGCCGGACCCGGTCGCTGTCGTGGCGCAGATCCTCGAAGTCCGGCAGTGGGTGTGCGGTGAGGTCGATCCACTGCTGCTCGACGTCCTTCGGCAACTGTTCGGCGGCGCGGCGGGCGAGCAGTTCGGTGTTTCCGTCGGAGCGGCTGCTGCCCAGGACGAACAGGAAACGGCGGGTCATGGGTCCCCCAGGGATGCGGATGGTCGCAGGCCCGCGAATGGCAGGCGTGCGCGAACAAGCTGCATCTGCATTATATGCGTACGCAAGAATATGTCGAGGGCGTTCTATCCGCGGCCGACTCCTGTCAGGTGGGCCAGCGCTTCCGTCTCCCGGGGCGGCGGCCCCTCGGTCGCCCCGAGCCGCCAGGACTGCACCCAGGGCACCCGGTACACATCGATGACCGACTCGATCGCCTTCACCCGCTGGGCGAGCGGACGCGGCAGCCGCCCCGGCGCGTCCGCGACGAGCACGACGGCATCGAGGTCGAGCCCGAGCGGCGGGGGTTCGCGCCGGAAGTCCGCCACGGCACGCAGTACGGCGTCCAGCCCGTCGGCGTGCGTACGGCCGACCAGCAGGACGGATCGTGGATCGCCGGGCCGCGGCCAGTCCCGCCCGCAGTCGTGGCCGCCGTAGACGCGGGCCAGGGTGGTGACACCGGCGCCGCCGTGGGTGCCGACCCAGGAGTAGCGGCGGGGGGTGAAAGGTGGCGGTATGTCATCATCCGTCACTGTCACCGGTCCGCGTATCCAGATCTCCGGCCCCGAGTGCACGTCAGTTCGCTTGCCCCCGCCCGCCGTTCTCACGCCACCTGGAACGAGGCTGTGACGTCGCGGTGACGTGTGCGCGGGGGACCTGCGGAGAGACTCGACGACAGGTGTTGCCAGCGAGTGAGGAACCGATGTCTCGACTCAGCCGCGCGAAGAAGCGGGAACAGCAGGCTGGGCCGTCGGCGGCCCCGATCGAGGTCCGTGTCCATGCGTCCGATCCCGGCGGGGCCTCGGTCGGAGGCGTCCCGGTCACGGCGGCCCCGGGCCAGGAGATCCAGCAGGCCGTCCTGAACCACCTCCACCGCATCGCGCTCGCCGCGGGCCACCCCGTGTACGCGACGATCCAGGACGACCGCATCGGCTACGCCGTACCGCTCCAGATCAACCTGGACGGGTCGAGCGCGCTGACGGGGGAGCCGAGGGAGGTCGACGTGGCCGTAGCGCTCACGGAGGAGCCCGGTCCGGCACCGGAGGCCGTAGCCCCTGAGGCGGCGAACCCGGCGCCGCCCGCCAAGGACATGCCCACCCACCTCCTGCGCCCGCCGGCGGACCCGGCCCCCACCTTCCCGCTGCGGGCCGTTCCCGACATCGCCCCCGGCACGGTCGCTCCGCCCACCGGCGCGTTCGGCCCACCACCGGTGATGGACACACCGACGTCGGCACGCACGGATGCACCTCCACCCGCACCGATGGACGCGCAGCCGGTCCCCTTGGGCTCGCAGCCACCGCCCGCCCCGAAGCCCAAGCCCCTCGTACAGCTGGACCCCGCGTTCGATCCGGCCTTGGACCCGGCTCCCAAGGCGCCGACCCCGCCCCGTGGGTTCGACGCCGTGGCCGAAGCCGTGCTCGGGGACGAGCCGTCCCCCGCGGGACTGCTGGCGGAGCCGGTCGCCGGGATCAACGCGGCCGTACGCGACGGACGGACGCGGGACGCCGCGCGGCTCGCGGAGCGGACCGTGCTGGAGGCCGCCCGGAACCTGGGTCCGGAGCACCCGGAAGTGCTACAGCTCCGCGAACTGGCCGCGTACATCGCCTACTTGGCCGGAGAGCCCGCCCAGGCCTTCGCGATCTCCCTGGACCTGTCCCGGATCCACTACCGCGCACAGGACCCCGAGGCCGCCTACGGCAACGTCCTGAGCGCGGCCACCGCCTGGCGTGCCGTACGCGTTCCGGAACTGGGCCTGCGCCTGGGGCACGAGCTGATCGCCCTGTGGGCCGCCCTCGTGGCGGACGACGGCCCGGCGGCGGAGGAGCCCGAGCGCCTGGACTCGGCCCGCACCCGGATGAACCGCCTCACCGAACGCGTCCGCCGACAGCAGCCCTAGCAAAGACGGCCCCGGCACTCACTGCACGCAGAACTCGTTCCCCTCCGGGTCCTCCATCACGACCCACTGCCCGGACGGCTCCTTCACCTCCCGCTGCACGCGCGCGCCGAGCCTCTTCAGCCGCTTCACCTCCGCCTCCCGCTGCCCCTCGGGTGCGTGCACGTCGAGGTGCAGCCGGTTCTTGACCGTCTTCGCCTCCGGCACCCGCTGGAACAGCAGCCGCCGCCCGAGCCCGGTGCCGCTGTCCTGGTCGTACGGGTCCGCGGGATGCCGTACGGCGACCAGGTCCCGGAAGGCGAGGCGGGCGTGGAACTCGACCACGGCCTCGCGGGGCAGGGCGCCGAGCTCCAGCAGCCGCTCGATGAGCGCGTTGTTGTCCTCGACCTCGTAGTGCAGCGCGGCGGCCCAGAAGTCGGCCTGCGACTGCGGGTGCGCGCAGTCGATGACGAGCTTCCAGTGCAGCGGGGCGGGGGCTGACGAGGAGTCAGGGGTCTGTGTCATGGGGTTACTTATAGCCCCCTGCGAGGACAGAAACTGTCCTACTCCACCTCGACCTGCTGCCGGTCGTACGCCTCCCGCGCCTGCGCGATCTCCTGCTGGTGCCGCTCGGTCCAGGTGACCAGCGACTGGATCGTCGCGTGCAGGGTCTGTCCCAGTGCCGTCAGCTCGTACTCCACCTTCGGCGGCACCACGGGATGCACCGTCCGCTTGACCAGGCCGTCCCGCTCCAACTGCCGCAGCGTCACCGTCAGCATGCGCTGGCTGACCCCGTCGATCTCCCGGCGCAGCTCGGTGAAGCGCAGCCTCCGGTTCTCCAGCAGGGCGATGACCAGCAGTGACCACTTGTCGGCCACCCTGTCCAGGATCTGCCGTACCTGGCAGTCTTCCCGGGTGTCCCACTGGAAGGGGTCGGCGTCGCCGTAGTCCACGGTGCTCGCGCAGTTACTCGGTGACTTCGAAGTGCCTTCTTCCATGTCTGTCGATGCTGCCGCAGGCTGAGGTCGGTTACAAGAGGGAACCGACCCTCATCTGCGTAACCGCCCCCTACGCACACAGGGAGTGTTGTCATGGGCACCCGCGCCTGGGCGCTGCTGTTGGTCCTCTGCGGAACGATCTTCCTGGAGGGCATCGACGTCGCCATGATGGCCGTCGCGATCCCCTCGATCCGAGCCGATCTCGGGCTCTCCACCGGCACCGCGGCCTGGGTCATGAGCGCCTACGTCCTCGGCTACGCCGGTTTCACCCTGCTCGGCGGCCGGGCCGCCGACCTGCTGGGCCGGCGCCGGATGTTCCTGCTCTGGCTGACCGTCTTCCTGGGCTTCTCCGGCCTCGGCGGTTTCGCCACCGAGGGCTGGATGCTGATCCTCGCCCGCTTCGTCACCGGCGTCGCGTCCGCCTTCATGACCCCGGCCGCGCTGTCCCTGATCACCACGTCCTACGAGGAGGGCCCGCGGCGCAACAAGGCCCTGCTGATCTTCGCCGGTACGGCCGCCGGCGGTTTCTCCTTCGGTCTGGTGGCCGGCGGACTGCTCACCGAGCTGGGCTGGCGGTGGGTCTTCTTCGCCCCGGTGCTGCTGACCGCCGCGCTGCTGCTCGCGGCGGTCCGGCTGGTGCCCCGGCAGGACGCCCCGCGCGAGCGTGGCCGCGGCTTCGATCTGCCCGGCGCGATCCTCGCCGCGGGCGCGATGCTGCTGGCCGCCTACACCGTCGTACGCCTGGAACACGGTCTGGACGACTGGCCGCTCACCGCGGCCGCGGCGCTCGCGGCGCTGCTGCTCGCCGTCGCCTTCGTGGCCGTCGAGCGCCGGTCCGCCGATCCGCTGGTCCGGCTGGGCATCCTGCGCGTGGGGCCGGTCGTGCGGGCCGATCTCGGGGCGCTGCTCTTCGTCGGCGCCTTCTTCGGCTTCCAGTTCGTGGTGACGCTCTACCTCCAGGAACTGCGTGGCTGGTCCTCGCTCCAGACCGCGCTCGCCCTGGTGATCATGGGCTGTGACGCCGTGCTCGCCCCGACCCTCACGCCGAGGCTGGTCGCCCGGTACGGCAACACCCGGGTGATCGTCGGCGGCTTCGCGCTCGCCGTCCTCGCCTACGCGCTGTTCCTGCCGGTCGGCATGGACTGGCCGTATCTCGTCATGCTGCCGACGCTGTTCGTCTCGGGCACCGCCTTCGCGCTGGCCTACGGTCCGCTGACGATCGCGGCGACCGAGGGGGTCGCCGAGGAGGAGCAGGGCCTGGCGAGCGGGCTGCTGACCACCGCGACCCAGTTCGGCTCGGCGATCGGGATCTCCGCGGTGACCGCCGTCTACGGCCTGGCGTCCACCGGATCCGGCCCCGACGCCACACTGTCCGCGTTCCGCACGGCGCTGGTGGTGCCGGTGGCGATGGTGACGCTGGGGCTGCTGGTCTCGGCCCGCAGTGCCTTGGCGGCCCGGCGCGCGGAGCGCCAGGCGTCGGCGGTCAGCAGCGTCAGCGCCAGCCACACCAGCGCGAATCCGGCCCAGCGCTCGGGGGGCATGGCCTCGCGGAAGTAGAGGACACCGAGCAGGAACTGGAAGACGGGCGCCATGTACTGAAGCAGGCCCAGCGTGGACAGCGGTACGCGGATGGCCGCCGCTCCGAAGCAGACCAGCGGCAGTGCGGTGACGAGGCCGGTGGTGGCGAGAAGCGCCGCATGCCCCGGGCCCTCGGTGGTGAAGGTGGAGCCGCCGTCGGCCGACAGCCACAGCAGATAGGCCAGCGCGGGCAGGAACTGGATGGCGGTCTCGGCGGCGAGTGACTCCAGGCCGCCGAGGCCGACCTTCTTCTTCACCAGTCCGTAGGTGGCGAAGGAGAAGGCGAGGACGAGGGAGATCCACGGCGGGCGGCCGTAGCCGACGGTGAGGACCAGGACCGCGGCGAAGCCGACGCCGACCGCCGCCCACTGCACGGGCCGCAGCCGCTCCTTGAGCAGCAGCACGCCCATCGCGATGGTGACCAGCGGATTGATGAAGTAGCCGAGCGAGGCCTCGACGACCCGGTCGTTGTTCACGGCCCAGATGTAGACGCCCCAGTTGACGGCGATGACCGCCGAGGCGACCGCGATGAGCGCGAGCCGGCGCGGTTGGCGCAGCAGTTCGGCGGCCCATCGCCAGCGCCGTATCACCAGCAGGGCCAGGGCGACCACGACGAGGGACCACACCATGCGGTGGGCCAGCACCTCGAAGGGATCGGCGGGCTTCAGCAGCGGGAAGAACAGGGGGAACAGCCCCCACATCCCGTAAGCCGCGAAGCCGTTCAGCAGTCCTATGTGCCGCTCGCCCCTCGGCTTCCCGCTCACGGGCCCTCCTTCTGGTCGTTCTCGCCTGGAAGAAGGTAGCGCCGATCACCCCTGGCTGTCATGCCCGTATCGCCATACGGTCATGACAGCCGGGAGTGCGCTGGTCAGCCCTTGATCGCGGCGGCGATGGCCTCGGCGAACGGCGTGGTCGGACGGCCCGCGAGCCGCGACAGATCACCGGAGGAGACGACCAGCTCGCCCTGGGCGATGGAGGCGTCGACACCGACGAAGACGTCGACGAAGTGCTCGGGCATCCCGGTGCCGCCGAGAATCCCCTTCAGGGCCTCACCGGACACGGAGTTGTACGCGATCTCCTTCCCGGTCTGCCGGCTCAGCTCGGCCGCGTACTCCGCGAGGCTCCACGCCTCGTCGCCGCCCAGCTCGTACGTCTTGTTCTCGTGCCCCTCGCCGGTCAGTACGGCGACGGCGGCCGCGGCGTAGTCGGCGCGCGAGGCGGAGGAGACGCGGCCCTCACCGGCGGCGGCCACGACGGCGTTGTGCTCCAGCACCGGGGCGAGGTTCTCGGTGTAGTTCTCGTGGTACCAGCCGTTGCGGAGCAGGACGTAGGGCACGCCGGAGCCGGTGAGCGCCTCCTCGGTGCCGCGGTGGTCGTCGGCGAGCGCGGCCTTCAGGCTGCCCGGGGTGCTGGTGTAGGCGAGCAGGGCCACATCGGCGGCCTTCGCGGCCTCGATGACCACCTTGTGCTGGGCGACCCGGCCCTTGTCGAACTCGTTGCCGGAGATCAGCAGCACCTTGTCGCCGGCGGCGAAGAGGGTGTCGAAGGTCTCGGGCGCGTTGTAGTCGGCGACCGCGATGTTCACGCCCCGCTCGGCGAGGTCGGCCGCCTTCTCCGGGGTGCGGACGACGGCGGTGACCTGGTCGGCCGGGACCTTCTGGAGCAGCTGCTCCACGACGTGGCGGCCCAGGTGTCCGGTGGCTCCGGTGACGACAATGCTCATCAGGAAACTCCTCGTGGGTGATCTGTCATCGACCCTAGGAGGAGCGCTAACTATTGGAAAGTACCCACTTTGAAGTAAGGTACTGCCATGGCGGTAAGTGTGGCTGAGGCTGAATGGCGACCCGACGGCGAGACGATGTGCCCGTACCGGCTGGTGCTGGAGCATGTCACCAGCCGCTGGGGCGTACTCGTCCTGATCAACCTCCTGGACCACCCGCACCGCTTCAGCGAGCTGCGGCGCGCGATCAGCGAGGTCCGCCCGGTCAGCGAGAAGATGCTCACCCAGACCCTCCAGACCCTGGAACGCGACGGCATGGTCCACCGCGACGCCAAGCCGGTCATCCCACCCCGCGTCGACTACTCCCTCACCGACCTGGGCCGCGAGGCGGCGGAACAGGTGCGTGGGCTGGCGGAGTGGACCCGGGTGCGGATGGGGGAGGTGCGGGAGGCTCGGGAGGCGTATGACGCGGCCAAGGGGCAGCGCTGAGCTGAACGCCCTGGAATCCTGCGCGTGTCCATCCGTGCGCCCCCTCTCCGCCTCAAGCGCTGTTCCCGGTTGCCGGGCAAGCTGAGGGAGGGCGGAGCGCCCTGCCGTGTGCCGGTCCGCGTCACCGTCGAGCGGCGTACGGCTGTCGGAGTCAGGGGGGACTTGGTTCGATGGTCACACTGAAGGCGGCTGCGCGAAGTATCGGTTCTGCGGTGATGGCGGGACGCGGAACCCTACGGACGGCTCTCGCCGGGGGAGCCCGCCGCCGACGCCAGGAGGAACTCCTGTCGGCGCTGGTGGGTCAACTGGCGCTCATGACCGAGGAGATCCACCGCGCGAACCTGATCCAGCAGCACCGCCTCATCGCGGAACAGCAGGTCCGGGCCATGGACGACCCGTCGCTCGCCGCGGCCACCAGCACGCTGACGGGCCTCTCCGAGGAGAAGCGCCGCCAGATGATCTTCGTCAATCGCTGGTATGCGGCCCTGCTGCTGGCCCACCGGATTGGTTCCGTCGACTGGGACGAACTTCTGGGTCATATCCGGGTGTTGTGTCGCGGCGGAGCGTTCGCCGAGTACTGGGAGCGGACGGGGGAGCACCGACGCGGTCTCCCTCAGGACTCGCTGGAGGCGCGGGTGGGCCGGGCCGTCGACGTGATCCTTGAAGAGCGGGAAGAGGATCCCGACGAGTGGTGGGTCGTGGGTTCGCCACTTCTGTGACACGAACGAGCGGGTCTAAAAGGCGTTGTGAGGGGTCATTTATTACTAACCTGCGCAAGTCCGCTCATATGTGGGTCGAGCGGTCGGTTCAGGCACCTCAAAGCCGCCGAACAGGAGACATCGAGTGCTCAACGATCCCCAAGCCCCGCCCATCACCCGAAGACTCGGCAAGCCCCCGCGCCAGCGAGGCAGCTTTACCGCGGAGACCTGCCCCGACCTCTTCGAGCTGAGTGACGGCAATTTCGCCGTCATCGGTACCGAGGCCACCGCCGAACTGGATCCCTATCTGCCCTCGGACGCCGCTCGCGCCGACTACGAACGCATCGTCGTCATCACGCGCGAGACGCTCATCAACGCCAAGCGAGACATCCCCGACGCCTAGCACAAGGAAAGGGCCTGGACGCGTGATCCGCGCCCAGGCCCGCACCGTATCGACCGGCCGTCAGCCGACGACCGTCCAGGTGTCGCCGCCGGCCAGCAGCGACGCGAGGTCGCCCTTGCCGTACTGCTCGATCGCCGTGTCCAACTGGTCGCTCATCTGCGTGTCGTAGACCGGGCGTTCGACGCTGCGGAACACACCGATGGGCGTGTGGTGCAGGGTGTCGGGGTCGGCCAGACGGGACAGCGCGAACGCCGTGGTGGGGGAGTCCGCGTGGGCGTCGTGGATCAGGATCTCCGCCTCGTTCTCCGGCGTCACCGTGACGACCTTCAGATCACCCGTCACCCGGTCCCGCACCACACCCCGGCCGCCGTCGCTGCCGAAACGGATCGGCTCGCCGTGTTCCAGCCGGATGACCGCTTCCTCGGCCTGCTGCCTGTCCTTGAGCACCTCGAAGGCGCCGTCGTTGAAGATGTTGCAGTTCTGGTAGATCTCCACCAGCGCCGTGCCGGGATGGGCGGAGGCCTGGCGCAGCACCTCGGTGAGGTGCTTACGGTCGGAGTCCACGGTCCGCGCCACGAAGGACGCCTCCGCGCCGATCGCCAGCGACACCGGGTTGAACGGCGCGTCCAGCGACCCCATCGGCGTCGACTTCGTGATCTTCCCGACCTCGCTGGTGGGGGAGTACTGCCCCTTCGTCAGCCCGTAGATCCGGTTGTTGAACAGCAGGATCTTGAGGTTGACGTTCCGGCGCAGGGCGTGGATGAGGTGGTTGCCGCCGATCGACAGCGCGTCACCGTCACCCGTGACGACCCACACGGACAGATCGCGCCTGCTGGATGCCAGGCCCGTGGCGATGGCGGGCGCGCGGCCGTGGATGGAGTGCATGCCGTACGTGTTCATGTAGTACGGGAAGCGGGACGAGCAGCCGATGCCCGAGACGAACACGATGTTCTCGCGCGCCAGGCCGAGTTCGGGCATGAAGCCCTGCACCGCGGCGAGGATCGCGTAGTCACCGCAACCGGGGCACCAGCGCACCTCCTGATCGGACTTGAAGTCCTTCATGGACTGCCTGGCCTCGGCCTTGGGAACGAGCGAAAGCGCCTCGATCGTGCCCGTGCCTTCCCTGGACGTCTCAGCCATCGATGGCCTCCTTGAGAGCCGTTGCGAGCTGTTCGGCCTTGAACGGCATTCCGTTGACCTGGTTGTACGAGTGAGCGTCCACCAGGTACTTGGCCCGGATCAGCGTGGCGAGCTGACCGAGGTTCATCTCGGGGACGACGACGCGCTCGTAGCGCTTGAGAACGTCACCGAGGTTCTTCGGGAAGGGGTTGAGATGCCGCAGATGCGCCTGCGCGATCTGGAGCCCCGCGGTACGCAGCCGGCGCACGGCCGCGGTGATCGGGCCGTAGGTCGAACCCCAGCCCAGGACCAGGGTCTTGGCCTCGTGCGGATCATCGACTTCGAGGTCCGGTACGTCGATTCCGTCGATCTTCGCCTGCCGCGTCCGCACCATGAAGTCGTGGTTGGCGGGCGCGTAGGAGATGTTGCCGGTGCCGTCCTCCTTCTCGATCCCGCCGATGCGGTGCTCGAGACCGGGCGTACCGGGGACCGCCCACGGCCGGGCGAGAGTCTGCGGGTCCCGCTTGTACGGCCAGAAGACCTCGCTGCCGTCTTCCAGAGTGTGATTCGGGCCCTGCGCGAACTGCACCCGCAGATCGGGGAGTTCGTCCAGCTCCGGAATCCGCCAGGGCTCCGAGCCGTTGGCCAGGTAACCGTCGGAGAGCAGGAACACCGGGGTGCGGTACGTCAGCGCGATCCGTGCCGCTTCCATGGCCGCGTCGAAGCAGTCCGCCGGAGTGCGGGGCGCGATGACCGGCACCGGCGCTTCGCCGTTGCGGCCGAACATCGCCTGCAACAGGTCCGCTTGTTCCGTCTTCGTCGGCAGACCGGTGGAGGGGCCGCCTCGTTGGATGTCCACCACCAGCAGCGGCAGCTCCAGCGAGACCGCGAGCCCGATCGTCTCCGACTTCAGCGCGACGCCGGGGCCGGACGTCGTCGTCACCGCCAGGGAACCGCCGAAGGCAGCGCCCAGCGCCGCCCCGATGCCTGCGATCTCGTCCTCGGCCTGGAAGGTCCGCACACCGAAGTTCTTGTGCTTCGACAGCTCGTGCAGGATGTCGGAGGCCGGTGTGATGGGGTAGGACCCCAGGAACAGCGGCAGATCCGCCTGCCGGGAGGCCGCGACCAGGCCGTACGAGAGAGCCAGGTTCCCGGAGATGTTCCGGTACGTCCCCACCGGGAACGCCTTCGCCGCCGGGGCCACCTCGTAGGAGACCGCGAAGTCCTCCGTCGTCTCGCCGAAGTTCCAGCCCGCGCGGAACGCCGCGATGTTCGCCGCCGCGATGGCCGGCTTCTTCGCGAACTTCGACTTCAGGAACTTCTCCGTCCCCTCCGTCGGTCGGTGATACATCCACGACAAGAGGCCGAGCGCGAACATGTTCTTGCTGCGCTCGGCCTCCTTGCGGGACAGGTCGAATTCCTTGAGGGCTTCCACCGTCAGGGTCGTCAGCGGCACCGGATGCAAGTGGTAGCCGTCCAGCGAGCCGTCCTCCAGCGGCGAGGAGTCGTACCCCACCTTCTGCATGGCCCGCTTGGTGAACTCGTCGGTGTTGACGATGATCTCCGCGCCGCGTGGCAGGTCGGCGACGTTGGCCTTCAGGGCCGCGGGGTTCATCGCGACCAGCACGTTCGGGGCGTCGCCCGGGGTCAGGATGTCGTGGTCCGCGAAGTGCAGCTGGAAGGACGAGACACCAGGGAGGGTTCCGGCGGGAGCGCGGATCTCGGCGGGGAAGTTCGGCAGCGTCGACAGGTCGTTGCCGAACGACGCCGTCTCCGATGTGAACCGGTCACCGGTGAGCTGCATACCGTCACCGGAGTCCCCCGCGAACCGGATGATCACCCGGTCCAGCCGGCGCACGTCCTTCGCCGTCGCCGGGTTGCGCTGCTCTCCCACTACTGCTTCGTCGGCCTGCTCCGCTGGGCTACTGACCTGGCTGGTCACTGAACTGGACCTCCCTAGAGGCGGCTGTCGGGGAGAGGCCTTCCCGCAGGCCCTCCCACAGGATCAACCCTACGTCCGCGAAGGTCGCCTTCCCCGGGCCATTCGCATGATGGACGCGGTTTTGAGACGCTTCGCCACCCTGACTTGTCATGATTTACACGCCCCCCGACGCTTCTCTTGAAGACGCTCCCCGCTCGCTGTGTGGTTCTCCGGCCCGACGACTGCCGCCGGACTTTGTCTGACACGGTGTCAGGTCGTCATGAGTTCAGATAGGTCAGGACCGCCAGAACGCGACGGTGATCCCCGTCGCTCTGGGACAGTCCGAGCTTCAGGAAGATATTGCTGACGTGCTTCTCAACGGCACCGTCGCTGACCACCAGTTGCCGGGCGATGGCGGAGTTGGTCCGCCCTTCGGCCATCAGCCCCAGGACCTCCCGCTCCCGCGGGGTGAGCCCCGCGAGCACATCCTGCTTACGGCTGCGCCCGAGCAGTTGCGCGACCACCTCCGGGTCGAGGGCCGTGCCCCCCTGGGCCACCCGCACCACCGCGTCCACGAACTCCCGCACCTCGGCCACCCGGTCCTTCAGCAGGTATCCGACCCCGCGACTGGAACCGGCCAGAAGTTCGGTGGCGTAGCGCTCCTCCACGTACTGTGACAGGACGAGCACACCGAGTCCCGGGTGCGCCTTGCGCAACTGCACGGCCGCCCGCACGCCCTCGTCCGTATGGGTCGGCGGCATCCGTACGTCCGCGACGACGACGTCCGGCAGCGTCCCCTGCCCGTCCAGCTCCGTGATGGTCTTGATCAGTGCTTCTCCGTCGCCGACGCCGGCGACGACCTCGTGCCCGCGGTCCGTCAGCAACCGGGTCAGGCCCTCCCTGAGCAGCACTGAATCCTCGGCGATGACCACCCGCACCTTGTCCTCCACGACCTTCGGCCCCCCGAGCCATGTTGCGTCCGGCCGGTTCTCGCCCGGCCTCGTTCCACGGCCTCAGTATTCCGCGATATAGCGGATCGCGGCGGGGCCTGTGGATAACCTGGCCTGCTGTCTCGCGGGGAGCGGCGGGATTCGGACATGAACCCACCTCCGGGGCGGGGGGCCACGGAGGCGGGCGTGAAGCGTCGCTTCGTCTGACTTGCTGGGGCTATACCGTCCGCCAGGGCAGTTCCGCGGTGATCCGGGTGGGCCCGCCGACCGGGGAGTCCACCACCAGGATCCCGTCCACCGCGTCCAGGCGTTCGGTGAGCCCGGCCAGGCCCGAGCCGACGGAGGTGTCGGCGCCGCCGACGCCGTTGTCGACGACCTGGAGCATCAGCCGGTTCTCCACCCGCCAGACGTCCACGCCCGCCCAGGTGGCCCGCGAGTGCTTGCTGATGTTCTGGAGCAGCTCCGAGACGGTGAAGTAGGCGATGCCCTCGATCGCGGGTACCGGCCGCCCAGCCAGATCCACCTGGACCTCGACCGGGACCGTGCAGCGCGAGGCCACCGCGGAGAGCGCCGCGTCCAGACCGCGGTCGGTCAGCACCGCCGGATGGATCCCGCGGGCCAGGTCGCGTAGCTCCTGAAGCGCGGTCTTCACCTCGCCGTGGGCGCTGTCCACCATGCGGGCCGCGGCCTGCGGGTCCTCCGCCAGCTTCTCCTTGGCCAGACCCAGATCCATGGCCAGCGCCACCAGCCGGGCCTGCGCCCCGTCGTGCAGATCGCGCTCGATGCGCCGCAGGTCGGCGGCGGCCGTGTCGACCACGATCCCGCGGTCCGACTCCAGCTCCACCACCCGCGTGGCCAGCCGCGACGGACCGAGCAGCCCGTGCACCAGCAGCCGGTCCACCATCGTCAGAGCCCGCACGATCCACGGCGTCGCCAGCGTGAAGAGCAGCCCCACCAGCGCCGTCACACCGATCTCGAACGGGTTGTCGAGGTAGATGTGGTGCGTCTCGTCGCCGTAGAGCTGCACGCCGCCCTGTCCGCCGTACAGCGGGAAGAGCCAGAACCACAGGGGATACGTCAGCAGGGTCCAGCCGATGGCCCAGAAGTTCACGGCGACGACGAAGGAGAAGACCGCCCACGGCAGATGCAGCACCCCGTACAGGAACGAGCGCCAGGAGGTGCCGCTCTTCAGGACGGCACCCATCCACGCCATGAACCCCCGCTTGCGCATCCGCAGCGGCTCCGGCTCGGAGACCTCCAGATCCAGCAGCCCACGCGCGCGTGCGCGCTCCATGGCACCGAAGCCCCGGCAGCCGGCCAGGCCCGCCGCCAGCACCGGGATCCCGACGAAGGTCACCAGCAGGCCGATGCCCAGGGAGACCATGGTGACCGCGTAGGTGAAGAGCAGAATGCTGATCGGCAGGCTCAGCAGGACATAGCCCAACTCCTTCCAGTGCCGCGCCTCGAACGGTGCCCGCAGCCCGGCGGGCAGCCGGTGCTTCTCCGGGACATCGAGTCCGTAACCCTGCCCGTACTCCATGGCCATCGACGTCGTCCGTTTCTGCTCGTGCGTCCGGGGTGTGTGCGCTACCTCCACACTCCTTGACCGCAGGTCCGCGGGCCATGGAGTCCGTCGGCGTCTTGAACGGGGGGTTTTCCCTACCCCTGCTCCGGAACCCGGTCGCGCCACGGCAGCTCGGCCGTGACCGTGGTGGGCCCGCCCTGCGGCGAGTCGATGACGAACAGCCCGTCCACCGCGCCGAGCCGGTCGGCGAGCCCGCGCATCCCCGAACCGCCGTCCAGCCGTGCTCCGCCCCGCCCGTCGTCCCACACCTGGAGCAGCAGCCGGTCGTTCGCCCGCCACACCTCGACCGAGGCCGTCCGGGCCGCACTGTGCTTGCTGATGTTCTGAAGCAGCTCCGACACGGTGAAGTAGGCGATGCCCTCGATGGCGGCGGCCGGCCGCCCGTCCAGATCGACGGTCACCTTCACCGGCACCGTGCACCGTGAGGCCACCGACGACAGTGCCGCGTCCAGACCGCGGTCGGTCAGCACCGCCGGATGGATCCCGCGGGCCAGGTCCCGCAGCTCCTGAAGCGCCAGCTTCACCTCGCCGTGCGCCTCCTCGACCATCGCGGCCGCGTAGTCCGGATCCTCCAGCAGCTTCTCCTTGGCCAGGCCGAGCCCCATGGCCAGCGCCACCAGCCGGGCCTGCGCACCGTCGTGCAGATCCCGCTCGATCCGCCGCAGATCGGCGGCGGCCGTGTCGACCACGACGCCACGGTCGGACTCCAGTTCGGCGATCCGCCGCTCCAGCTCGTCCGAGGGCGACAGGAGCCCGCGCACCATCGCCCGGTCCGCGTTGGCCAGCCCCCGCGCGATGAACGGCAGCACCGGCCACAGCACGAACAGCGAGGTCAGCGTTATGGTGAAGGTGAGAATGCCCCAGGGCAGCCGGATGAAGTCGTACAGCACCGTCCGCCAGCCCACCGGGTCCTTCAGCAGCTGCCACAGCTGAGCGAAGAAGCCGTTGCGGCCACCCCGCAGCCTGAGCGGGCTCGGCTCGTCCACCCGCACGCCGAGCAGCCACCGGGCCCGCTTCCGCTCCAGCTTGCCCAACTGCCGCGCGCCCATCAGCCCGGCCGCCAGCAACGGGAAGCCGACCACCGTGACCGTCAGCCCGGCCCCGACGAACAACATCGTCACGACATAGACGAAGCCGAACAACGACACCGGGAAGTTCGCCAGAAGGTGCGCGATCTCCTTCCAGGTGTGCCGGTCGTAGGCGAATCGCGCCGGCGGCAGCGGCTCGGCCGCCTCCGCTCGGTCGGTTCCGGTCGCTCTCGTGGCGCGGTCGGGGGACGGTTGGCGTTCGGTCATATGGGCTAGCGTGCCGGTCGAGCGGCGCTCGCGCCATGAGGCGGACCGCCGCGCTCCCCGGGGGAAAACCCCACCGGTGCACACGAAGCCATGACAGGCTGCTTACGCTCGCTTTAGCAGGGCCTAGACTCCCGTGCGTACTAGATCGTCGAACGGCTGTGTTCACTGAGGTCAGGGAGCGAGGGACGGACGTGCCGGAAACGACCGTCGTCGTCGCGGCGGACAAGGGTGTCGTCGTCTCGGCGGAGTACTTCCAGTCCTACTCGGTCGTCGGACTGCTCGCCATCGTCGGCGTGCTGTTCGTCGCGGTGGCCTTCGGGGCCGGGCGCCTGCTGCGGCCCGTGGTCCCGACGCCCGAGAAACTTCTGACGTACGAGTGCGGAGTCGACCCCGTCGGCGAGGGCTGGGCCCACACCCAGGTCCGTTACTACGTCTACGCCTTTCTCTACGTGATCTTCGCGGTCGATTCGATCTTCCTGTTCCCCTGGGCGACGGTCTTCGCCGCCCCCGGATACGGCGCCACCACCCTCGTCGAGATGTTCATCTTCCTCGGCTTCCTGGCCGTCGGTCTGCTGTACGCATACAAGAAGGGCGTCCTGGCATGGACGTGACCCCCTCCTCTTCCGAGCCCGTGCTGCTGCCGGAGCCGAAGCGGCTGGGCGCGCTGGCCCGCCTCGCGCCCGAGCCGATGAAGGTGGTCCTCAACTGGGGTCGCCGCTACTCGCTCTGGGTCTTCAACTTCGGACTCGCCTGCTGCGCGATCGAGTTCATCGCGGCGTCCATGGCCCGCCACGACTTCATCCGTCTCGGCGTCATCCCCTTCGCGCCGGGCCCGCGCCAGGCCGACCTGATGGTCGTGTCCGGCACGGTCACCGACAAGATGGCTCCCGCGGTGAAGCGCCTGTACGAGCAGATGCCCGAGCCGAAATACGTGATTTCCTTCGGCGCGTGCAGCAACTGCGGTGGTCCCTACTGGGACTCGTACGCGGTGACCAAGGGCGTCGACCAGATCATCCCGGTGGACGTCTACGTACCGGGCTGCCCGCCCCGCCCCGAGGCTCTTCTCCAAGGGATCCTGAAACTTCAGGAGAAGATCGCCCGCGAGTCGCTGGGTGAGCGGTACGGCGTGGCACGTCCTTCGACGGCGGCTTTGCAGAGTGGATTGGTTTCGCCACCGGCGGCCGACTCTGCTTCGATCAACGGATCGGCCGGGGGCGCGAGTTCCCGATCGGCGGCGGAATCCGAATCGGGATCCGAATCGGGTTCGGGTTCGGGTTCGGGATCGGGGGAGGAGAGATGAGCGCCGTCGGCTGGCTGCCCGCCCCCGTCGAAGAGCTCTTCGGTCCGGAGGCCACCGCCGAGGAGTCCTACGAGGTCCTGACCGTCGACGTCCCGTCGGCGTCCTGGACCTCTGCGCTTCGTACGGCACGTGACGAGCTGGGCTGCACCTACTTCGACTGGCTGAGCGCGGTCGACGAACCCGGCACGGGCTTCCGGGTCGCTGCCCACGTGGCCGCCCTGGCCCCGGTACGCCGCCTGCTGCTCCGCACGACGGTGCCGCACGAGTCCGCCGTACTGGAGTCCGCAATCACGGTCTACGCCGGCGCCGCCTGGCACGAACGCGAGACGCACGAAATGTTCGGCGTCACCTTCGAGGGCCACCCGGCGCTGGATCACCTCCTCCTCCCGGAGACCTTCGAGGGCCACCCCCTGCGCAAGGACTTCGTCCTCGCCGCCCGGGTCGCCAAGGCATGGCCCGGCGCGAAGGAGCCCGGCGAGTCCGAACACGGCGGCCCCAAGCGCCGCCAGATGCTTCCGCCCGGCGTCCCCGACCCCAATGAGTGGGGCCCCCTGAAGGGCCAGCTCCCCCCTGCCCCCGGCCCGCCCGGCGCGAGGAGCGGGCCGAGCGGCGGGCGAGCGCCCGGCACGCGGCGCGGCAGCAGGCGCCGCCGCCGGGGAGCGTCCGGCACGACGCACCCGGTCCGCGTCGGAAGGCTCGGCGAGCCAGGCCGCGGGGGCGACCGGTACGGCGACTCCTCCGACGGCGACTCCTCCGGCGGAGGGCGCCCCCACGGCGACCCCGCCCCGCCGTTCCCGCAGCGCGAGCCAGGGCTCGGCGAGCCAGCAGGCGGGTACGGCACCGGAACCCACGACACCTGCACCCAGTACGGCCGCTCCGACCGGCACGGGCGCCACCCCCCGCTCGGACGCCCCGTGGCACCACGCCCGCCCGGCCTTCGAAGAAGAACCGGCCCCGGCAGAAGCACCCGACGCCACCCCCGAAGACGCCCCCGCACCCCCCGAACCCCCACCCGAACGCCCCGGACCGGACAACCCACCAGGAGGCCCGCGGTGAACGACGTGCTCGACGTCACCCTGCGACTCCTCGTCGTCTTCGTCGTCTTCCTCACCTTCCCCCTGCTCATCGGCCAGACCGAGCACAAGGTGATGGCGCACATGCAGGGCCGCCTCGGCCCCATGTACGCCGGCGGCTTCCACGGCTGGGCCCAACTCGTCGCCGACGGCGTGAAGTTCGCGCAGAAGGAGGACGTGGTCCCGGCCGGCGCGGACCGCCGTATCTTCCAGCTCGCCCCCGCCGTGGCCCTGCTGCCGTATCTCCTCGTCCTCCTCGCCATCCCGATCGGCCCCAGTGAGGGTGCCGTCGGCGAGGTCATCGACGCGGGCGTCTTCTTCGTACTGGCCGTCATGGGCGTAGGCGTCCTCGGCGCGCTGATGGCCGGCTGGGCCTCCGCGAACAAGTTCTCCCTCCTCGGCGGACTGCGCACCGCAGCCCAGCTCCTCGCCTACGAACTCCCGATGCTCCTCGCCGCCGCCTCCGTGGCGATGGCGGCGGGCACCGTCTCCCTCCCCGGCATCC
This sequence comes from Streptomyces davaonensis JCM 4913, assembly GCF_000349325.1. GTDB lineage: Bacteria > Actinomycetota > Actinomycetes > Streptomycetales > Streptomycetaceae > Streptomyces > Streptomyces davaonensis. Next base: position 4,239,768 of record NC_020504.1, on the reverse strand, counting down.
TCGACGCCTTCGAGTGGTGGTGGCTGCCCTGGCAGATCGTCGGCGCGATCGTCTTCTTCGTGGCCGGTCTCGCCGAACTCCAGCGCCCGCCCTTCGACATGCCGGTCGCCGACTCGGAGATCATCTTCGGCGCGTACACCGAATACACGGGCCTGCGTTTCGCGCTGTTCCTCCTCGCCGAGTACGCCGGAATCGTCGTCCTGTGCGGCCTGACCACCGTCCTCTTCCTCGGCGGCTGGCACGGCCCCTGGGGTGAGGACGGGCTCGGCTGGGTCTGGACCCTGCTGAAGACCGCCCTCCTCGCCTTCGTCGTGATCTGGCTCCGTGTCACCTACCCCCGCCTGCGCGAGGACCAGCTCCAGAAGCTCTCCTGGACCCTCCTCGTCCCCCTCGCCCTCGCCCAGATCGCCCTCACCGGCGTCGTCAAGGTGGTGATCGAGTAACCATGGCCCCCATTCCTGGAAGCGGCCTCGCCAAGGGCCTGGCCGTCACCCTCCGCACGATGACGCGCAAGTCGGTCACCAAGCAGTACCCCGAGACCCAGCCCGACCTCCCGCCCCGCACCCGTGGCGTGATCGGCCTGTTCGAGGAGAACTGCACCGTCTGCATGCTCTGCGCCCGTGAGTGCCCCGACTGGTGCATCTACATCGACTCCCACAAGGAGACGGTCCCGGCGGCGGCCCCCGGCGGCCGCGAACGCAGCCGCAACGTCCTGGACCGCTTCGCCATCGACTTCTCCCTGTGCATGTACTGCGGTATCTGCATCGAGGTCTGTCCTTTCGACGCCCTGTTCTGGTCCCCGGAGTTCGAGTACGCCGAGACCGACATCCACGAGCTCACCCACGAGCGCGACAAGCTCCGCGAGTGGATGTGGACGGTCCCGGCGCCGCCCGCCCTGGACCCCGCCGCGGAGGAGCCCAAGGAGATCGCCGCGGCCCGTAAGACGGCGGAGAAACTCGCCGCCGCCCAGTCCGAGCCCCGGCCCGAGCCCCAGGAGGGAGAGTCGTGAACCTCGCCGCGGACAGCCACGGCTTCCTCTCCCCGACCGGCGTCGAGATCACCTTCCTCCTCGTCGGCCTGGTCACCTTCGGCGCGGCCCTGGTCACCGTCACCACGCGGCAGCTGGTGCACGCGGCCCTGTGGCTCGTGGTCACGCTCGGCGGCCTCGCCGTCGAGTACCTCCTGCTCACCGCCGAATTCATCGCCTGGGTGCAGGTCCTCATCTACGTCGGTTCCGTCGTGGTCCTCCTCCTGTTCGGTCTGATGCTCACCCGCGCCCCCATCGGCCGCTCCCCGGACGCCGACTCCGGCAACCGCTGGGTCGCTCTTGGCGTGGCCGTCGTCGCCGCGGCCGCCCTGATCTGGGTGGTCGTCGACGCCTTCCGCACCACCTGGATCGACCTCGACGGCGCCCCCTCGGGATCCACCGAGGTCACCGGCGAGGCCCTCTTCCAGAACTGGGTCCTCCCCTTCGAAGCCCTCTCCGTCCTCCTCCTCGCCGCCCTGGTCGGCGCGATCGTCCTGTCCCGCAAGGCGAAGGCCGACAAGGAAGGCGCCCGCTGATGCACCTCGCCTATCCCGCCGTGCTCGCCGCCCTCCTGTTCTCCACGGGCCTGTACGGCGTCCTCGCCCGCCGCAACGCGATCCTGGTCCTGATGTCCGTCGAGCTGATGCTCAACGCCGTCAACCTCAACCTCGTCGCCTTCGACGTCTGGCTCAGCCGGGCCGCCGAGGAGACCCTGCACTCCGGCCAGGCGCTCACCCTGTTCACCATCGCCATCGCCGCCGCCGAGATCGGCATCGGCCTGGCGATCGTCCTCGCCGTCCACCGCAACCGCGGCACCGCGGACATCGACAAGCTCCGCGACACCGCCGAGGGCCACGAGAGCGAAACCCCCACCGGCGAGGCATCCGTCGACGTGAAGGCTGACGAGAAGGCTGAGGCCACCGCGTGACCACGACCACCCTCGCCGTCCTCGTCCCCCTCCTTCCGTTCCTGGGCGCCGCCGCCGGCCTGCTCCTCGGCCGCACCGCCCCCGGCTACGTCCGCCCGCTCGCCGTGCTGCCGACGCTCACCTCGCTCGTCCTCGCCGTACTGGTCGCCGTCGACCAGGGCGGCGACCAGCCTGTGAACGCCGCCACCGAGCTGACGCCCACCGGCTCCGTCCCGATCGAACTCGCCCTGCACATCGACGGCTTCGCCGCCCTCGTCGCCGTCCTGGTCGGCCTGGTCGCCTCCTGCGTGCAGATCTACTCGACCGGCTACCTGCGCGAGGACCCGCGCTACCCCTCGTACGCCGCGCTCGTCTCCCTGTTCACCTCCGCGATGCTGCTCGTCGTCTACTCCGGCGACCTGATGGTGCTGCTGGTCGGCTGGGAGATCATGGGCATCTGCTCGTACTTCCTGGTCGGCCACTACTGGGAGACCCCGGAGGCCCGCGCCGCCTCCCTCAAGGCCTTCCTGGTCACCAAGCTCGGTGACGTCCCCTTCCTCATCGGTCTGTTCGCGCTGGCCACCGACGCCGGCTCGTTCCGCATCACGAAGATCCTCGGCACCGTCGCGAGCGGCGGCCTCGACCATCCGACGCTGATCGCGCTGCTGCTCCTCGCGGGCGTGGCCGGAAAGTCGGCGCAGTTCCCGCTGCACACCTGGCTCCCAGACGCGATGGCGGGCCCGACCCCCGTCTCCGCGCTGATCCACGCCGCGACGATGGTCGCCGCCGGTGTCTACTTCGTCGCCCGACTCCTTCCGGTCTTCGAGGCCTCCCAGGCCGCGATGGTCGTCCTCGCCGCCATGGCCGCCGTCACGATGCTCGGCTCCGGCCTCGCCGCCCTCGCCCAGGACGACATCAAGCGGGTCCTCGCCTACTCGACGATCGGCCAGCTCGGCTACATGACCGGCGCCCTCGCCGTCGCCGACCGCGGTGCTGCCGTCTTCCACCTCCTGTCCCACGGCGCCTTCAAGGCGCTGCTGTTCCTCGCGGCCGGCGTGATCATCCACGCCGCAGGCACCAACTCCCTGGCCGCCATGTCCCGGATGCGGAACCTGCGCGACCGGGTCCCGGACGCCTACTGGACGATGACCGTGGCGCTCCTCGCGCTCGCCGCGATTCCGCCGTTCAGCGGCTTCTTCTCCAAGGAGTCCGTCCTCGGCGCCGCCGAGCACGTCTCCACCGGCCATACCGAGCACGCCCCCGGCGCCGCGGGCTGGATCGTCCTGCTCGCCGCCCTGCTCACGGCCCTGCTCACCGCGGCGTACGCGATGCGCCTGTGGCTGCTGGCCTTCCGCGGCCACGGAGCCGAGGCCCCGGATCACGGACGCCAGCCGCTCACCATGACCCTCGTGCTGTGGGTCCTGGCCGTGCCGTCACTCGCCTTCGGCGGGTTCGCCTACGGCACGCTGCCCGACTGGTTCGACGGCCAGGACCTCGCCCCGACCCTGACCACCTCGGTCCTCGGCACGGGTATGGCCCTGGTCGGCGGCATCGTCACCTACGCGGCCTGGCGGCACACCAGCGCGCTGGCGGCCCGAGTACCGCTGGGCGCAGTCGCTGCCCACCCGGAGGGCGACGCCGGACTGGTCGAGGCCGAGGCCATCGCCAGCCACGCACCGGCCTACGGAGACGTGGCCTCGGCGCCCGACCCGGCGGACCCGGGCCGCCTCCTGCTCGGCCCGCTGCACCGCCACGCTGCCGTCGGCTTCCACCTGGACGCCGTGTACACGACCCTCTTCGTCCGTCCGGTCCAGGCCGGCGCGAGTCTCGTCCGGTTCCTCGACCGCGAGGTCGTCGACACCTACGTCCGTGCGGCGGGCACCCTGCCCCGCTGGCTCGGCATCGCCGTACGGCGGGCGCAGACCGGAAACGTGCAGACCTATGTGAGCGCGCTGCTCGCCGGAACCGTCGTCCTGGCGGTCGCCGCCGTCCTCGTCGCCACGGGAGCGTGAGCAGGCGTGATCGATATCAACGAGTCCGTGATGCAGTTCCTTCTGGCGTTGATCGTCGTCGGCCCGCTCCTCGGCGCCGCCGCCGCTCTCCTGCCGGCCCCGCCCGGACTGAAGGGGAAGTCCCCCGAGCAGGCCGTGCTGCGGCACGGCGTGACGGTGACCGGCGTGATCCTCATCGCCGCGATCGTCCTCGCGCTCGGCTTCGACCACGACCAGCCGTCGAAGATGCAGGCCACGACCGACATCAGCTGGATCCCCGCACTCGACGTGCGCATCCATCTCGGCATCGACGGCATCTCCCTCCCCCTTGTGGTCCTGACCGCGCTGCTGACCTTCCTCTGCGCGCTCTACTCGTACTTCAAGATGCCCGCGGGTCCGACCCCGAAGGCCTTCGTCGCCCTGCTGCTCGTCCTGGAGTCCGGCACCCTCGCCACCTTCGCCGTCCTCGACCTGCTGCTGTTCTTCCTCGCCTTCGAGATGGTCCTGATCCCGATGTACTTCCTCATCGCCCGCTGGGGCGGCGAGGGGCGGACCCAGGCCGCCTGGAAGTTCATCCTCTACACACTGCTCGGCTCGGTCGTCATGCTGCTCGGCCTGCTCCTGATCGGGATCAAGGCGGGCACCTTCGACATGGTGGCACTCGCCACTGACAACGGCCGGTCGCTGACCACATCCGTGCAGGTCATCGCCGTTCTGGCGATCGGTCTCGGGCTCGCGGTCAAGACTCCGATGTGGCCGTTGCACAGCTGGCTGCCGGACGCCCACACCGCCGCCCCGACCGTCGGTTCGGTGCTGCTGGCCGGTGTCCTGCTGAAGATGGGTACGTACGGGTTCGTCCGAATCCTCCTCCCGATCACCCCCGACGGCTTCGCCGACTTCGCGCCCTACCTCGCCGCCTTCGCCGTGGTCGGCATCATCTACGGATCCCTGGCCTGCCTGGCCCTCGCCAAGCAGGGCGCGAAGGGCGACCTCAAGCGCCTCATCGCCTACTCCTCCGTCGGCCACATGGGCTTCGTCCTGCTCGGCATCGCGACCATGACCCCGACCGGCGTGAACGGCGCGCTGTTCGCCAACATCGCCCACGGCCTGATCACCGGCCTGCTCTTCTTCCTGGTCGGCGCCCTGAAGGACCGCACCGGCACCACCGACCTCGACACCCTCGCCGAGGAGACGGGAGCGGCGCTGTACGGCAAGGCCCCACGCCTCGGCGGACTGCTCGCCTTCGCCGCGGTCGCCTCGCTGGGCCTGCCCGGCCTCGCCGGATTCTGGGGCGAGATGCTCGCCCTGTTCGGCGCCTTCGAACCCGCCGAGCAGCTCAACCGCCCGGCGTTCCTCACCTTCATGACGATCGGCGCGTTCGGCACCCTGCTCACCGCCGCCTACCTGCTGATCGTGGTCCGCCGGGTCTGCATGGGCGCCGTACCGCAACAGGCCCCGAAGCTCGCCGACGTACAGATGTACGAATTTGCGGCCTGGACCCCGCTCGTCGCCCTCACCGTCGTCGCCGGACTGTGGCCGAAAACGCTCCTCGGCCTGACCGACCCGGCCGTGCAGCAGCTTCTCGCAGGAGGCACCCGATGAGCTCCCTGGCCCAGCCGCTGGCCGCGACCGTCGTCCAGGACGTCGACTGGCTCGCCATCGCGCCGCCCACCCTCGCGGCGGTCGTCGGACTCGTCGTCCTGGTCGCCGACCTCTTCGTCGCGGAGCACCGGAAGGCGCTGCTCGGCTGGACGTCGGTCGCGGGCCTCGCCGCCGCGACGCTGCTCCTGCTGCCCCTCCTGGACGGCGACCGCTCCACCTTCTGCCTGACCGGCGCCCCCGACATCTGCAGCTACACCGCCGACCGCTTCACGCTCGTCCTTCAGCTCCTGGTCCTCGGCGGCGCCCTCCTGGCCGCTCTCCTGTCGGTCACCGCGCTCAAGGACGAGAACAAGAGACTCCCCGAAGGGGAGTTCTGGTTCCTGCTGCTCTCCTCCGCCGCGGGCGCCGCCCTGCTGCCCGCCTCCCGCGACCTCGCGACCCTCATCGTCGCCCTGGAAGTCGCCTCCCTGCCGGCCTTCGCGCTCGTCGGCCTGCGGCACGGCGACCGCAAGTCCTCCGAGGCCGCCCTGAAGTTCTTCCTGTCCTCGGTCACCGCGACCGCGGTCAGCCTGATGGGCATCAGCTTCGTCTACGCCTCCACCGGCACCCTCTACCTCACCCAGATCGCCGACCGCATCCAGAACGTCGACGGGCAACTGGACACCCTCGCCCAGACCGGCGTCGTCCTCACCCTCGTCGGCTTCGCCTTCAAGACGGCCGCAGTCCCCTTCCACTTCTGGGTCCCGGACACCTACGTGGGAGCCCCGCTCCCCGTCGCCGCCTACCTCTCGGTCGTCGGCAAGGCCGTCGGCTTCTCCGGCCTGATCCTGGTCACCGTCATCGCCCTGCCGTCGTACGCCGACGTCTGGGGCCCGGCGCTCGCCGCCCTGGCCGCCCTCACCATGACCGTCGGCAACGTCGGCGCCCTGCGCCAGCAAGCCACGCGCGCGTACAGCGCGGTACGCCTGCTCGCCTGGTCCTCGGTCGGCCAGGCCGGCTACCTCCTCGTACCGATCGCCGCCGCCGCGTACTCCGACGACCCGGAGCGCTCCATCGGCTCCACGCTCGCGTACGCCCTCATGTACGGCGCCGTGAACCTCGGCGCCTTCGCGGTGGCCGCCCTGGTGGGCCGTACGCACGCCCTCAACCGCCTCACCGACTACCGGGGCCTGTACGCCAAGAACCCCCTCTCCGCGCTCGTCCTCGCCTTCTTCCTGCTCTGCCTCGCCGGACTCCCGCCGGGCATCATCGGCCTCTTCGCGAAGGTCACCGTCTTCTCGGCGGCCGTGGACGCGGGCCTGGGCTGGCTGGCCGTGGTCATGGCCGTCAACGTCGTGATCGCCCTCTTCTACTACCTCCAGTGGACCGCCCTGCTCTTCCGCGCCCCCGAGGGTGAGCCCGTACGGCACCGGGGCCCCGCGCCCGTCACTGCCGCCATCGCCGTCACCGCGGTCCTCGGCGTCGCCCTGTCCGGAGCCCCCCAGCTGGTCCTGCGCTTCGCCGACACAGGCCTGTTCTGAGGCTGCGGAACGAGCTACATCAACTACGAGGACCTCCCGGGCCGCAGCGTCCCGCTGCTGAAGCAGACCACGCTGACCGGGAATGCCAGCCCCGACGAAGAGGGCGGGCACGGCACCCGTCCCCTCCGCGAAACGGCGCCGCCCTCACCCGTACGGCCGACCCGCACGGCCGCGCTCACCAGGGAACCCCAGACCCTCGCCTGGCGTTGACCAGTACGGGAGGGTCCACTGGACGTGTCAGCACGACACCAGTGGCACATCGGAGATCGATCAGCGAGGGGTTCCCCTGCCGCACCACTTGGAGGGCGTACCGTGCACCGCCGGCACAACGGGCTCAGGACCGCAGTACTCCTCGGGGGACTGTCCGCACTCATCATCGTCATCGGCAGCTTCTTCGGCCGCATGGGGCTCGTCGTAGCTGTCGTCATCGCGCTGGGCACCAACGCGTACGCGTACTGGAACAGCGACAAACTCGCGCTCCGCGCGATGCGCGCCCGCCCGGTCAGCGAGTTCGAGGCCCCGGCGCTGTACCGCATGGTCCGTGAGCTCTCCACCCAGGCCCGCCAGCCCATGCCGCGCCTGTACATCTCCCCGACGGAGGCCCCCAACGCCTTCGCCACCGGCCGTAACCCGCGCAACGCCGCCGTGTGCTGCACCGAGGGCATCCTGCGCCTGCTCGACGAGCGCGAGCTGCGGGGCGTCATCGGCCACGAGCTCAGCCATGTCTACAACCGGGACATATTGATCTCGTCGGTGGCCGGCGCCCTCGCCTCCGTGATCATGTTTCTGGTCAACTTCGCCTGGCTGATCCCGATCGGCCGCTCCGACGACGATGACGGCCCCGGTCTGCTGGGCATGCTTCTCATCATGATCCTGGGACCGCTCGCCGCCAGCCTCATCCAACTGGCCATCAGCCGCTCCAGGGAGTACGAGGCGGACGCCTCCGGCGCCCAGCTCACCGGCGACCCGCTCGCCCTCGCCAGCGCCCTGCGCAAGCTCGAAACGGGCACCAAGCAGCTTCCGTTGCCTCCTGAACCCCGTATCGAGACGGCGAGTCACATGATGATCGCGAACCCCTTCCGGCCGGGACAGGGGCTGTCCAAGATGTTCTCGACACATCCGCCGATGGCCGAGCGCATCGCCCGGCTCGAGAAGATGGCAGGACCCCACCAGTGAAGACAATCCTGAACGTCATCTGGCTCGTCCTCAGCGGCTTCTGGCTGTTCCTGGCCTACCTGGTCGCCGGCTTGCTGCTGTGCATCACGATCATCGGTATCCCGTTCGGCATCGCCGCGTTCCGGATCGGCGTCTACGCCCTGTGGCCCTTCGGGTACACCACGGTCGAACGGCGCGACGCGGGCGCGCCCTCCTGCATCGGCAACGTCCTGTGGCTGATCCTGGCAGGCTGGTGGCTGGCCCTCGGTCACATCGCCACCGGCCTCCTCCTGTGCGTCACGATCATCGGCATCCCGCTCGGCATCGCCAACTTCAAGCTGATCCCGGTGTCCCTGTGGCCGCTGGGCCGCGAAATCGTGCGGACGGACCAGGCGTTCGCGGCGACCCGCTGGTAGGCGACCGGCCCCGGGTTTTCCACAGCCCGGGGTTGTCCACAGGCCTGCTCGATTGTCAGTGCCGGCTTGCATCATGAACGCATGACCGAGATCGAGCAGTTGCTGGCACGGGTGGCGGCCAAGGCCCGCGACACCCGCCCGTGGGGCTGGACTTCGCTCCCCGAGCCTGTCGACGCGGCGGCCCCGGCCCGCGCCGAGGCCGCCCTGGGATTCCCCCTGCCTCCACTGCTCGCCGAGCTCTATCTGCGCATAGGCGACGGCGGATTCGGCCCGGAGTACGGCCTGTTGCCCCTGCTCGACGGTCCGCCGTCCGGGGAACCCGCCGCCGTGGTGCAGTACCTCGCCAACCGCAAGAGCGGCCGCAAGGACCCCGACTGGCCCTGGCCCGAGGGCGTCCTGCCGATCTCCCACTGGGGCTGCGCGATGTACGCGTGCGTGGACTGCCTCGCCCCCGAGGCCACCGTCCTGCTCTTCGAACCGAACGCCGACACCAGCGACCACGCCTGGTACGTGGACGCACCCAGCCTCGAACACTGGCTGCACACCTGGGTCGAGGGCACCGGCTGGTACGAGGAGACCAACGACGACATGGACCTGGCCCCATGGACCGACTTCCGCATACGGACGGCGCGGGCCTCGTAGCGTCCCTGGGGAACGGGCGATCGGCCGTCTGTACGGACTGCTACGCCGCCGCCCGCAGCTTCCGCCGAACGCCGTACGCCACGGCCCCCACCACCAGCACAGCCGCGCCCACGACCACCGACGCCCAGGGCAACGCGAACGCCAGGACCATGCACCCGAGGAGACCCACCGCCGGCAGCGCCCGCGCGGACACGCTCGAACCCAGCGTCCAGGCCGAGGCGTTCGCCACCGCGTAGTACGCCAGCACGCCGAAGGAGGAGAACCCGATGGCCCCGCGCACATCCACCGTGGCGGCCAGCACCGCGACCACCGCGCCCACGGCGAGCTCCGCCCGGTGCGGCACCTGGAACCGCGGGTGCACGGCCGCCAGAGCGCCGGGCAGATGCCGGTCACGCGCCATCGCCAGCGTCGTCCGGGAGACGCCCAGGATCAGAGCGAGCAGCGAGCCCAGCGCGGCGACGGCGGCGCCGACGCGGACGACGGGCACCAGACCCGGCACCCCGGCCGCCCGGACCGCGTCGGCGAGCGGTGCGGTCGCGTCGCCGAGACCGTCGGAGCCCAGCACGGTCAGGACGGCCACCGCCACGCACACGTACACCGCGAGGGCGATACCCAGGGCGATCGGGATCGCGCGCGGGATGGTGCGGGCCGGGTCGCGCACCTCCTCGCCGAGCGTCGCGATCCGCGCGTACCCGGCGAACGCGAAGAACAGCAGACCGGCAGCCTGAAGCACCCCGCCCAGACCGCCGGAGGCCCCGATGTCCAGCCGCCCGGCATCGGCCTCCCCGGACGTCAGACACACGACCACCACGCAGGCGAGGACCGCCAGCACCACCGCCACGATCACCCGCGTCAGCCAGGCGGACTTCTGGACGCCGCCGTAGTTCACCGCGGTCAGCGCCACCACGGCCGCGACCGCCACGGCGTGCGCCTGGTCCGGCCAGACGTACGCGCCCACGGTGAGCGCCATCGCCGCACAGGAGGCCGTCTTCCCGACCACGAACGCCCAGCCCGCGAGATAACCCCAGAACTCCCCGAGCCGCTCCCGGCCGTACACGTAGGTGCCGCCGGAGGCGGGGTACAGGGCAGCCAGCCGCGCCGAGGAGGTGGCATTGCAGTAGGCGACCACTGCGGCGACGGCGAGCCCGATCAGCAGCCCGGAACCGGCGGCGCGAGCCGCGGGCGCCAGGGCGGCGAAGATCCCCGCCCCGACCATCGAGCCGAGCCCGATGACCACGGCGTCGCCCACACCCAGGGTGCGCCGGAGCCCGGCGGTGGACTGTGTCATGGACCGAACCCTACTGATCACCGCAACCGCCGAGTGCAGCGATGACGTCCTCACCGACAACAGGCGGCAAACAACAGGCAGCCGACAAGAACGCGAGCGCGAGAACCTTCGTTCGAACGAGCACAGCCCCCGAACCGCAGCCAGCAGGCGGGAAGGGTGGGCACCCGCCAGGTGCCCACCCTCTCTCGCGGATTACCGGTAGCGGATTACCGGTAGTTGACGAACTGAAGGGCGAAGTCGAAGTCCTTGCCCTTCAGGAGGGCGATGATGGCCTGGAGGTCGTCGCGGCTCTTGGAGCTGACCCGGAGCTCGTCGCCCTGGACCTGGGCCTTCACGCCCTTGGGGCCCTCGTCCCGGATGATCTTCGCGACCTTCTTGGCGTTCTCCTGGGAGATGCCCTCCTGGATCGTCGCGAAGATCTTGTACTCCTTGCCGGAGAGCTGCGGCTCGCCCGCGTCCAGGGCCTTCAGCGAGATGCCGCGCTTGATCAGCTTGGACTGGAAGACGTCGAGGACAGCGTTCACCCGGTCCTCGGAGTTCGCCTCCATGAGGATCTTGTCACCGGACCATGAGATCGAGGCGCCCACGCCCTTGAAGTCGTAGCGCTGGGAGATCTCCTTGGCGGCCTGGTTGAGGGCGTTGTCGACCTCCTGCCGCTCGACCTTCGAGACGATGTCGAAACTGGAGTCGGCCATGTCCTGTGGCTCCTTGTATCGGGGTCCGTGTCGGGTGCGTATCGGCGTACGTGGGGGCGACCGCCGAGCCCGGCAAAGATCCCGGGCCGCATCCGGACAAGCCTAGCCACCCCCGGTCCCCGGGGCCGAGATCAATCGGGTGGCGAAGCACCCCTCCGCATCGGGTATTGTTTACGTCGTTGCCAGGGAGCGCGGCCGAGAGGCCGTTCGAACGGCAGCAAACCCCCGGCGGTGTGCCCGAGCGGCCAAAGGGAGCAGACTGTAAATCTGCCGGCTCAGCCTTCCCAGGTTCGAATCCTGGCGCCGCCACTTTGGGGAAGACCCCCTCCGGATTGTGGAAACACGATCCGGAGGGGGTCTCTTCGTATGCGGCCGCCTCGGTCGGCGGACAGGGGCCAGGCACACTGGGCGCATGTCCGCTCGTCGTAGGAGTTGCCCCGAGTGCCGTCGGGAGATCGCTGTGGTGGCTGGGCGGTTCGCCCGGCATGATCCGGCCGGAGCTCGGGGGAGCGGAGAGCTCGTTTCGTGCCCCGGGTCGCGGCGCATGGCCGAACTCGGGGCCGCGCAGCCGTCGTTGGACGGGTACGTCGTGCCCGAGATGCCCGGTCAGCTGCCGTTGTTCTGAGGCGGCCTCAGTTGCCCGCGACCGACTTCACCGCGACCGTCACCGGTGCTGAGCCGCTGATCAGTTCCAGGGTCAGTCCGGCCGTGGCCGGGGTGTCGATCAGCTCCGCCAGGGCGGCGGCCACGTCGTCGCGGGGGATCGGGCCACGGCCCGTGTGGGCCTCCAGACGGACCAGTCCGGTGCCGGCGTCGTTCGTCAGCATGCCGGGGCGCAGGATCGTCCAGTCCAGGGCGTCCAGGCCGCGGACGTACTCGTCCGCCTCGCCCTTCGCCCGCAGGTAGACGTCGAAGACCTCACTGCCCTCGTGCTTGGCGTTCGCGCCCATCGACGACACGACCACGTACCGGCTCACGCCCGCCCGTACCGCCGCGTCCGCGAACAGGATCGCCGCGTCCTTGTCGACCGTCTCCTTGCGGGCCGCCCCGCTGCCCGGTCCGGCGCCCGCCGCGAAGATCGCCGCGTCCGCACCCTGAAGATGCGCCGCGACCTCCTCCAGCGTTGCCGACTCCAGGTCCAGCAGCACCGGTTCGGCACCCGCCTCCCGCAGATCGTCGCCCTGATCGGCACGGCGGATGATGCCCGCGACCTCGTCCCCGCGCGCGGAGAGCAGCCGCTCCAGACGCAGCGCGATCTGACCATGACCACCAGCGATGACAATGCGCATGTCTTCGACCGTACGCCCGGACGGCCGCATTCGCCGCACGAGTTCCCTCGGCGCCCCGCGCCCGGCTCGCGCTCACCCAATCGCGCGCCATCGCACCCTGCCGCACGCCGTCACGCCCTGCCGCGCTCAGCCGTGCCCGGCCCGGAAAGCGCCCCCCCCCGAGCACGGCGCGCGCCCGTCACGCCCGCGCACCCCAATTCCCCTGCGCCCCGCGCACACCGAATCCCGCACGCCCGGCGTGCAACTCGATTCACACGCCCCGCGCGTCCCCAACTACACGCGCCCCTGCCCGGCCCCGCGCGCCATCAGGAAACCTCCCCCCGCCCCTGCCGAGGCAGCCCCAACTCCACTGCCGCCGCCGAGTTGCAGTACTCCCGCACCGCGCTCGTCCGCGCCACCACGCGCCCCCGGTGGACCACGATGCGGCTGTACGCCAACGACAGCGCGCCCGAGAGCCGGTCGCCGCGTACGGCGAGCAGGTCGGCGGGGAAGCCCGCCTCGACGCGGATCTCGGGGAGGCCGAGGACCGTCCGGGCGGCCGAACTCACCGTGTCGTAGGCGTCTTCGGGACCGACGCCGTAGCGGGAGGCGAGGAGGTACGCCGCCTCCAGGGGGTCGCCGCGGCCCACGGGGTTGGACACGTCCCGCAGGGAGCCGCTCCCGGCCGCCACCCGCACCCCGGCCGCCCGCAACAGCCGTACCGGAGCCGAGCCCCGGCGCTCCACGCCGCCGCAGCCGCCCTGGGGCAGGCACACCACGGTCACGCCGGCGGCGGCGAGTTGGTCGGCCGTGCGGGATGCCGCGTCGGCCGGCAGGCGCCCGAGGCCGCCGCAGGGGCCGAGGGTCACTCCTGGGCGCAGGCCGCCCGCCATCGCCGCCAGTCGGGACAGGCGGGCCGGGTCGTCGGCATCGGTGTGGAGGTCGACGGGGCAGCCGTGCTCGGAGGCCAGTTCCAGGAGCGCCTCCACATAGCCCGTCGGATCGGGGTCCAGGTCGGGACAGCCGCCGACCACCGACGCGCCCATCTTCAGCGCGTCCCGCAGCATCGCAAGACCGTCCGCGCCGGCCACGCCGGTCAGCAGCCGGGGCATCGCCACCGCGGTCAGCTCGGTGAGCCCGCGCAGCGAACGCCGGGCGCGCAGGACGGCGGACAGGGCGCCCAGGCCCTGGACGTCGCCCACGCGTACGTGCGCGCGGACCGCCGTAGCTCCGTGGCCGAGCTGGAGGAGGGCGGCCTCGGTCGCCCGGCGCTGGACGTCCTGGGGGTCGTACGAGACCGGACCGCCCGCGTCGGCGGAGAGAGCGGTGTCGCCGTGGGCGTGCGGTTCGGCGGGGGCCGGGAGGAGGAGATAGCCGGTGAGGTCGACGCGCGCGCCGCACGCATGCGTGCCGCTCGCCGTCAGGCTCCCGGCCGTGCCCACCGCCTCGATGCGCCCGCCGCCCAGCCGGACGTCCACGGTGCGGCCGTCGGTGAGGCGTGCCCCGCACAGCAGCAGAGCGGCCGGGTCGGACGGCCCGGACGGCCCCGGGGACGACGAGGAGGACGACGAGTGGGGCGGCTGGGGCTGACTGTCGGGCATCGCGCTCCAGGTGCTCGGTGCTCGGGACTGCGACGTGCTCGGGGTACTACGCGCGGAACCGCTCCTATGCGCGGAACCGCGCCGGGACGCAAGATCACGCAGAGTGAGTCGAGCCTAGGGTGGTGATCCGCTCGCGGCCGGGAGGAGCGCAATAGTCGTACCGGTGTGGTCCGGCGTGCGAGAGCTGCGGGAAGGGGCCCTGGCGGTGACGGCTGAGGCGCCTGGGAAGCCCGCCGGATCGGGGCGCCGATCCGGGTGCCGAGGGTGCCGCGAAACGGATTTGGGTGAACGGCGGCGGAGCGTGTAATGTCTTCATCGCTCGCCCCAATAGCTCAGTCGGCAGAGCGTCTCCATGGTAAGGAGAAGGTCAACGGTTCGATTCCGTTTTGGGGCTCTGGTGTGAAAGGTTCCCGTCGCAAGACGGGAACTGATCGCATCACAGCGGTGTAGCTCAGTCGGTAGAGCAAGCGGCTCATAATCGCTGTGTCACCGGTTCAAGTCCGGTCACCGCTACTGACAGTAGCCGATTGTGGGGTCGGTCCTTCGATCGGCTACTCTTCTTTGCGTTAAATCAATCCTATCCGTTCGTCAAGGAGCACTCACGTGGCTGCCACCGACGTCCGCCCGAAGATCACGCTGGCCTGCGTGGAGTGCAAGGAGCGGAACTACATCACCAAGAAGAACCGGCGTAACAACCCGGACCGACTGGAGATGAAGAAGCACTGCCCGCGTTGCAACGCGCACACCGCGCACCGCGAGACGCGATAAATCAGGCTCGTACGCGAGGCCGTCCCCGTAACAGGGGGCGGCCTCGCGTCGTTTCGTCGGCCGGAACCGAGCGGTAACCCCCCTCGGGCCCGGCTCCGGCAAGCTCAGAGCAGACCGGGAAGTCACAGCAGACACCAGGAGGTGCCGAGCCCATGGCGCTCGACCAGTCCTTCGTCGGGCGGACCTATCCGCCCACCGATCCCTACGAGGTCGGCCGCGAGAAGATCCGTGAGTTCGCGGAGGCGGTGGGGGACGCCAACCCTGCGTACACGGACCCGGAGGCCGCCAAGGCGCTCGGCCACCCCGATGTGATCGCCCCGCCGACCTTCGTCTTCGCGATCACGTTCAAGGCGGCCGGCGAGGTCGTCGCCGACCCTCAGCTCGGCCTGGACTACAGCCGGGTGGTGCACGGCGACCAGAAGTTCGCCTACGCCCGTCCGGTGCGCGCCGGGGACCGGCTGACGGTCACCTCGACCATCGAGGCGATCAAGTCCCTCGCGGGCAACGACATCCTGGACATCCGCGGCGAGGTCCACGACGAGGCGGGGGAGCACGTTGTGACCGCCTGGACGAAGCTGGTCGCCCGCGCGGCCGAGGAGGCGTGAGCAACACCATGACGGCGAAGATTTCGTACGGCGACGTCGAGGTCGGCACCGAGCTGCCCGCGCAGACGTTCCCTGTGACTCGTGCCACGCTCGTCCAGTACGCGGGCGCCTCGGGCGACTTCAACCCGATCCACTGGAACGAGAAGTTCGCCAAGGAGGTCGGGCTGCCGGACGTCATCGCGCACGGCATGTTCACCATGGCCGAGGCGATCCGCGTGGTGACCGACTGGGCCGGTGACCCGGGCGCGGTCGTCGAGTACGGCGTCCGCTTCACCAAGCCCGTCGTCGTCCCGAACGACGACCAGGGCGCCACGATCGAGGTCAGCGGCAAGGTCGCGGCCAAGCTCGACGACAACACGGTCCGCGTGGACCTGACGGCCACCAGCGCGGGCCAGAAGGTACTGGGCATGTCCCGGGCGGTCGTACGCCTGGCCTGACGGCACGCACGCGTGGCTGCGATGTAAGGGGCGTCCTCCCTCGTGGGGCGCCCCTTACTGCTGGGTCCCCGACCGCTCACACCAGTGGTACCCCAGCCCTTGACGAAGTTAGTGATTGAGTACTAACTTACTTCTCATGGTCAGGATGAGCGCAGAAGAGAGGCGCGAGAGCGTCATCCGCGCGGCGATGAGCGAGTTCGCCCGCGGCGGTTATCACGGCACGTCGACCGAGGCGATCGCCAAGCGGGTCGGGGTGTCGCAGCCGTACCTCTTCCGGCTCTTCCCGGGCAAGAAGGCGATCTTCCTGGCGGCTGCGACTCGCTGCGTCGAGGAGACCATCCGTACCTTCGCCGAGGCCTCCAAGGGGCTGGAGGGTGAAGAGGCCCTGCATGCCATGGCGAACGCGTACACCCAGGTCATCGCCGAGCACCCGGAGCGGCTGCTCATGCAGATGCAGACGTACGTCGCCGTGGGGGCTGCCGAGGAGGAGGGTGACCACGAGTTCGGCGCGGCGGTGCGCGACGGCTGGATGCGGCTGTGGGACACCGTTCACTTGCCGCTCGGGGCCGACATCGACGAGACGACGACCTTCATGGCGTACGGCATGCTCGTCAACTGCCTGGTCGCCATGGGATTCCCGCCCGAGCACCGGGTGTGGGAGGGGCTCTACCCGTCCGCCCGCACCAAGGGGCGGCTCGAACACTGAGGCACAAGGAAGGCGTTCCGGCGCCTTTTCATGATCGCAGAAGTTAGTCATCAATTACTAACCGAACTGGCTGAACACCCTCTGGGGGAGAGATGTCACAGCAGACCGCACCTCGTGGAGGACCCGTCTGGGCCCTCGTCATCACCAGCGTCGCCGGATTCATGGCAGCCCTGGACAACCTGGTCGTCACCACCGCGCTGCCCTCCATCCGGGAGGACCTCGGCGGGGGACTGCACGACCTGGAATGGACGGTGAGCGCCTACACGCTCACCTTCGCCGTCCTGCTGATGTTCGGCGCGGCGCTCGGCGACCGCTTCGGGCGCCGCCGGCTCTTCCTCGTCGGGATCACGATCTTCACCGGCGCCTCCGCCGCCGCGGCCATGGCACCCGGCATCGACTCCCTGATCGCCGCCCGCGCGGTGCAGGGCGTCGGAGCGGCGATCATGATGCCGCTGACGCTGACCCTGCTGACGGCCGCCGTGCCCGCCGCCAAGCGCGGGATGGCGTTCGGGATCTGGGGCGCGGTCAACGGGCTTGCGGTCGCCTCCGGGCCGCTCATCGGCGGCAGCCTCACCGAACACATCTCCTGGCAGTGGATCTTCTGGCTGAACGTTCCGCTCGGCCTGATCCTGCTCCCGCTCGCCCGGCTGCGCCTCGCCGAGTCGCACGGCACCGGCGCCCCGCTCGACGTCCCCGGCACCCTCCTGGCCAGCGGCGGCCTCTTCGGCATCGTCTACGGCCTGGTCCGCGGCCCCGCCGACGGCTGGACCGCGCCCCTGGTCCTCACCGGCCTCTTCGCCGGCGGCGCCCTGCTCGTCGGCTTCGTCCTCTACAGCACCCGCGCCAAGAACCCGATGCTGCCGATGCGGCTGTTCCGCTCCCGCGCCTTCTCCGGGATCAACGCCGCGAGCATGCTGATGTTCCTCGGCATGTTCGGCTCGATCTTCCTGCTCAGCCAGTACATGCAGGGCGTGCTCGGCTACTCGCCCACCGAGGCGGGACTGCGGATGCTGCCCTGGACCGGTATGCCGATGCTGGTCGCGCCGATCGCCGGCATCCTCTCCGACCGGATCGGCGGCCGCCCGGTCGTCGCCACCGGCCTCTTCCTCCAGGCCGCGGGCCTCGGCTACCTGTCCTACGTCATCACCGCGGACGCCTCCTACGGCATCCAGTTGCCCGGCCTCGTCATCAGCGGCGTCGGCATGGCCCTGTTCTTCGCACCCGCCTCCGCCCTGGTCATGTCCAGCGTCCGGGCCTCGGAACAGGGCATCGCCTCCGGCGCCAACAACGCGCTGCGCGAGGTGGGCGGCGCGCTCGGCATCGCCATCATGTCGTCGATCTTCGCGGCCCAGGGCGGCTACGAGACCGGACAGACCTTCGTCGACGGACTGAAGCCCGCCCTCGTGACCGGCGCCTCGCTGGTCGCCGTCGCCGGAGTCGCCGCCCTGTGCATCCCGGGCCGCAAGCGCGCCGAGCGCATCGAGAGCCCGGAGACACCCGCCCCCGTACTCGAGACCGTCGGCCGCTGAGGAGGACACCATGCCCACCCTTCCCTGGACCGTCCCGAACACCCCGCCCACCGGCACCGAGGTGCATGTCTTCGCCTCCCGCTTCGAGACTCGCAGCCGCTGGGGCGCGCTGAAGTTCTTCCTCCGCACCCCGGGCGTGTGGCGGCAGGTCAGCCGGGCGCCCGGCGCGTACGGCGCCACCCTGAAGGCGCAGCCGCTCAAGCGGACCTTCTGGACCCTGTCCGCCTGGGAGTCGCCGCAGGCCCTCAAGACCTTCGCCCGCTCCGGCACTCACGCCCCGACCTCCCGGGGCCTGGCCCCCCTCATGCGGGACGCGAAGTTCGCCACCTGGACGGCCAGGAGCGACGAGCTCCCGCTCGACTGGGCCGAGGCCGCCCGCCGGCTGAGCTGAGCCCTGGATGTCGTACCGAAGACGGCCCTGCCCTGAGCGGTGGGGCCGTTCTCGTACCCTTGAGCGCGTGCAGGAACTCCACGATGCCCCGCTCGCCCCGCTGACCACCTTCCGGCTGGGCGGACCGGCCACCCGGCTGGTCACCGCCACCACCGATGCCGAGGTGATCGCCGCCGTCCGCGAGGCCGACGCCGCGGGCACGCCGCTCTTGCTGATCGGAGGCGGCTCGAACCTGGTCATCGGCGACAAGGGCTTCGAGGGAACCGCGCTGGTCATCGCCACCAAGGGCCTCGAAATCGTCGGCACGCGCATGGAGCTCGCCGCGGGCGAGGTGTGGACCGACGCCGTCGCCCGCACCGTCGAGGCCGGACTCGCCGGCGTCGAGTGCCTGGCCGGCATCCCCGGCTCGGCGGGCGCGACCCCGATCCAGAATGTGGGCGCGTACGGCCAGGAGGTCTCCTCCACCATCACCGAGGTGATCGCCTACGACCGACGCAGCGGCGAGACCGTCACGCTGACGAACGAGGAGTGCGCCTTCTCCTACCGTCACAGCCGCTTCAAGGCGGACCCCGAGCGGTATGTCGTCCTGCGCGTCCGGTTCGAGCTGGAGGACGCCGACGGGCTGTCCGGGCCGATCAAGTACGCCGAGACCGCCCGTGCCCTTGGCGTCGAGCCCGGTGACCGGGTGCCGCTGGCCTCCGCGCGGGAGACCGTCCTGAAGCTGCGTGCCGGAAAGGGCATGGTCCTGGACCCCGAGGACCACGACACCTGGTCGGCCGGATCGTTCTTCACCAACCCGATCCTCACCGACGAACAGTTTGCGGCCTTCCGCGCGCGCGTGCAGGAGCGGCTCGGCGACGGCGTGGAGCCCCCGGCCTACCCGGCGGGGGAGGGGCGCACCAAGACCTCCGCCGCCTGGCTGATCGACAAGGCGGGCTTCACCAAGGGCTATGGCAGCGGGCCCGCGCGGATCTCCACCAAGCACACCCTCGCCCTCACCAACCGGGGCGCGGCGACCACCGAGGACCTGCTGGCGCTGGCCCGCGAGGTCGTCGGCGGAGTCCGCGAGGCCTTCGGGATCACGCTGGTCAACGAGCCGGTGACGGTCGGCGTAAGCCTCTAGCGCGCAGAGTTCAGTAGGCCACACCCACCCCCTGCTTCACCGTCCCCGCGTCCTCGGTCATCGCCAGCATCGCGTGCGCCACGTCCGCGCGGCCGATGAAGCGGCTCCTGGCCGGGGTGCCGCCGACCACCGTGCGGTACATCCCGGTGAGCGGCTTTTCCTGGAGGCGGGGCGGACGCACCGAGGTCCAGTCCACGGCACTGCGGGCGAGCTCCGCCTCCATCTCCCTGAGGTCGTCGTAGACGCCCTTGAGGACCGCGGAGACCATGGCACGCATCGCGCGGTCGAGCGGGCCGTCCTGCGGCGCGGCCGGTCCGAGCGGGGCCGCGCTCACCACCAGCAGCCGCCGCGTGCCCTCGGCCTCCATGGCCCGCAGCACCGCGCGGGTGAGCCGGGTGGTGACTCCGGCGTCCTTGCGGCTGCGGGCGCCGAGACCGGACAGGACGGCGTCGCGGCCGGTCACGGCGGGGCGTACGGCCTCGGGGTCGGTCAGATCCGCGCGGAACACCTCCAGGCCCGCGCCCGTCACCGGGAGCCGCGCGGGATCCCGTACGACCGCCGTCACCTGGTGCCCGGCGGTCAGCGCCTGCCGGACGATTTCCTGGCCGATGCCGCCGGTGGCACCGAACACCGTGAGCTTCATGGCTTCTCCCCACTACACCGTGAGTTGGTGGGTGAGTATTCACTCACCCCCACTTTGTCTCTAGAGTGGGTAAGTACTCACCCACCCGTCAACCCCGGTAAGGTCCCCATCCGTGGAATCCGCGCAGAAGCCCGCCCGCGTCCGCATCCTCGACGCCGCCCATGACCTGATGCTCACCGTCGGGCTCGGCCGGGCCACCACCAAGGAGATCGCCAAGGCGGCCGGGTGTTCCGAGGCCGCGCTCTACAAGTACTTCGAGAGCAAGGAAGAGCTGTTCGTCCGGGTCCTCAGCGAGCGGCTGCCCCGGCTGACGCCCCTGCTCAGCGGACTCACGGCCGAGCCCGGGACCGGCACCCTGGAGGGCAACCTGACCCGGATCGCCCGGCAGGCGGCCCTCTTCTACGAGCAGAGCTTCCCGATCGCCGCCTCCCTGTACGCCGAGGCACAGCTCAAGCGGCGGCACGACGACGCGCTGCGCAAGATCGGCGCCGGCCCGCACCTGCCGATCGAGGCCCTGGACGCCTATCTGCGCGCCGAGCAGACCGCGGGCCGCGTCCGCGCGGGTGCCGACACCTTCGCGGCCGCCTCCCTGCTCCTCGGCGCCTGCGCCCAGCGCGCCTTCGCCTACGACGCCACCCCGGACGGCGAACGCCCGCCCGTGGACGACTTCGCCGCCCGGCTCGCCCGGACCCTGCTGGGCGGAATCTCCGTTGCGCCGGACGACGCCCGACCGTGACCCTGATGCCATGAGGCAGATGAGGCATCGCACATGCGACTGAGGCTGACCGAGTTCAGGCCCCGTACCGGGCCGTACGAACACCGCGTGGTCCAGCCCCGCACCCCCCTGCGCCACACGTCACTGACGGCACCCGACCCCATCGGCCTGCTGCTCGGTGACCACGACGGCCTGAACCGGCTGGCCGGACTCTTCTCCTTCGCCGCCTGCTCCCGGCACACGATCGTCCACGTCCCCCTGCGCGACGGAGTCCCGCCCGACGAGGGCGTGGGCGAGCAGGTCGACCTGGTCCTCGCCCACCACACGCTCGGTCTGCGCCCCAGCCAATGGCCCGCACTGCGCGCCAGAATGCGCCAGGGCACCCCGCTGACCGTCGGCACCGACGAGGCACGCACCGCGCGGGACGCGAAGACCTGGCAGACGCGGCACGACCGCGACGACCTGCGGCATGCCACCCACGCGCGGACGCTCTTCCTGTTCGGCAGCCGGGACGTGTTCGCCCACACCGCATCCGAACTCGCCCGCGCGGCAGGCTTCGGGCCCCGCCAGAAGGGCGTCGTCAAAGGGCGCTCGACGATGATGGGGTGCCTGGCGCTGGTCCAGCCGCCCGGCGGAGGACACCCCGTCGAGGTCCTGATCTGCTTCAAGCCCTATCCGCCGTACGCCCACTTCAGGCGGCCGGGCGAGTCAGCCACTCGTCCACACCGGACAGCAGCCGCGCCTTGACCTCCTCCGGCGCCGCGGACGCCCGTACCGACTGCCGGGCCAGTTCCGCCAGTTCCGCGTCCGTGAAGGCGTGGTGCCGCCGGGCGATGTCGTACTGGGCCGCGAGCCGGGAGCCGAAGAGCAGGGGGTCGTCCGCGCCCAGGGCCAGCGGGACACCGGCCTCGAACAGGGTGCGCAGAGGGACGTCCCCCGGCTTCTCGTAGACGCCGAGGGCCACGTTCGACGCCGGGCACACCTCGCAGGTCACGCCGCGGTCCGCGAGGCGCTTCAGCAGCCGCGGGTCCTCCGCCGCGCGCACGCCGTGGCCGATCCGGTCGGCGTCCAGGTCGTCCAGGCAGTCGCGGACCGAGGCCGGGCCCGTCAGCTCGCCGCCGTGCGGAGCGGAGAGCAGACCGCCCTCGCGGGCAATGGAGAACGCCCGGTCGAAGTCGCGCGCCATGCCCCGCCGTTCGTCGTTGGACAGCCCGAAGCCGACCACTCCCCGGTCCGCGTACCGCACCGCGAGCCGCGCCAGCGTGCGGGCGTCCAGCGGGTGCTTCATCCGGTTCGCCGCCACCAGGACCCGCATCCCGAGCCCCGTCTCCCGCGACGTGGTCTCCACCGCGTCCAGGATGATCTCCAGCGCCGGGATCAGCCCGCCGAGCCGGGGCGCGTACGACGTCGGGTCCACCTGGATCTCCAGCCAGCCCGAGCCGTCGTTCAGGTCCTCCTCGGCCGCCTCGCGCACCAGGCGCTGAATGTCCTCGGGCTGCCGCAGGCACGAGCGCGCCGCGTCGTACAGCCGCTGGAAGCGGAACCAGCCCCGCTCGTCCGTCGCCCGCAACTGCGGCGGTTCCCCGCTCGTCAGGGCTTCCGTGAGCACCTCGGGCAGGCGCACGCCGTACTTGTCGGCCAGTTCCAGGACGGTGCCGGGCCGCATCGACCCGGTGAAGTGCAGGTGCAGATGGGCCTTCGGCAGCTCAGAGACATCACGTACACGCTCCATCCCAGGATCCTGCCGTACGCAACCGCCGTACCGGTACCGCTTTCCCCGTTCGTGGTCTTGCTCGCACAAAGAACGGGGCTCCTACGAAATTTCGTAGGAGCCCCGCGAGAGCCTGTCGGCTGCTTGGGCTACTTGGCCTCGGCCAGCAGCTTCTGGATCCGGCTGACGCCCTCGACGAGGTCCTCGTCACCGAGCGCGTACGACAGCCGCAGATAGCCCGGCGTGCCGAAGGCCTCGCCCGGGACGACCGCGACCTCGGCCTCCTCCAGGATCAGCTCGGCCAGCTCCACGCTGCTCTGCGGACGCTTGCCGCGGATCTCCTTGCCCAGCAGGCCCTTGACCGACGGGTACGCGTAGAAGGCGCCCTCGGGCTCCGGGCAGACCACGCCGTCGATCTCGTTGAGCATCCGCACGATCGTCCTGCGGCGGCGGTCGAAGGCCTCGCGCATCTTCGCGACCGCGTCCAGGTCACCGGAGACGGCGGCGAGCGCGGCCACCTGCGCCACGTTCGAGACGTTCGACGTCGCGTGCGACTGGAGGTTGGTCGCGGCCTTGACGACGTCCTTCGGGCCGATGACCCAGCCCACCCGCCAGCCGGTCATGGCGTAGGTCTTGGCGACACCGTTGACCACGACGCACTTGTCGCGCAGCTCGGGCAGCAGCCCCGGCAGGGAGACCGCGGCGGCGTCGCCGTACACCAGGTGCTCGTAGATCTCGTCCGTCATCACCCACAGGCCGTGCTCGACGGCCCAGCGGCCGATCGCCTCGGTCTCGGCCTCGCTGTAGACGGCGCCGGTCGGGTTGGACGGCGACACGAAGAGGACGACCTTGGTCTTCTCCGTGCGCGCGGCCTCCAGCTGCTCCACGGAGACGCGGTAGTCGGTCGTCTCGTCCGCGACGACGTCGACCGGGACACCGCCGGCCAGGCGGATGGACTCCGGGTACGTCGTCCAGTACGGCGCCGGGACGATGACCTCGTCGCCCGGGTCGAGGATCGCGGCGAAGGCCTCGTAGATGGCCTGCTTGCCGCCGTTGGTGACCAGGATCTGCGAGACGTCGGGCTCATAGCCGGAGTCGCGCAGCGTCTTCGCGGCGATCGCGGCCTTCAGCTCGGGCAGACCGCCGGCCGGGGTGTAGCGGTGGTACTTGGGGTTCTTGCACGCCTCGATGGCGGCCTCGACGATGTAGTCGGGCGTCGGGAAGTCGGGCTCACCGGCGCCGAAGCCGATCACCGGACGCCCGGCGGCCTTGAGGGCCTTGGCCTTGGCGTCCACGGCGAGGGTGGCGGACTCGGAGATCGCGCCGACTCGGGCGGAGACCCGGCGCTCGGTGGGAGGGGTTGCAGCGCTCATGGGCCCATCGTTCCAGACCCGAAACGACCCCGGCACGCGGGTTTCACAGACTGAACAACGGCTGAACAACCGTCCGGATCCACCCCGCACGCTGGGCGATCTTGCATCCCCAAGGCGCCTACGGGCACTTTCTGTTCGACGAGGGGCCCGAGACCACGTACACTCTCACCTCGTTGGCCTTCAGCAGCCCGCACTCATACGGTGCACACCGAGCACCCGTCCGGATGCGGTACGTTGGGGAACACACAAAGGGTCGTAGCTCAATTGGTAGAGCACTGGTCTCCAAAACCAGCGGTTGGGGGTTCAAGTCCCTCCGGCCCTGCTACACACACCTTCGCCAGGATGTGTGCGCATGTACGTACAGCAATGCACCGCCGTGCGGCTCAGACCGGGCGCGGCACGGCCACGACCCGGAATCAGGTGAGGACGAGTGACGGACGCCGTGGGCTCCATCGACATGCCTGATGCCCAGGACGAGGCGCCGGATTCCAAGAAGAAGACCCGCAAGGGCGGTAAGCGTGCCAAGAAGGGCCCGCTGAAGCGTCTTGCCCTCTTCTACCGGCAGATCGTCGCCGAGCTTCGCAAGGTCGTCTGGCCGACGCGCAGTCAGCTGACGACTTACACGACCGTGGTGATTGTCTTTGTCGTCATCATGATCGGCCTGGTGACCGTGATTGACTATGGGCTCGACCACGCCGCCAAGTACGTCTTCGGCTGAGCCAGGAGCGAAGGGCGCCGCGGTTACCGGCGCCCCTTTTCGCATGTTCCACCCCTATGTACCAGGAAGAAGCAGCCACCGTGTCTGACCAGAACCTGAACGACGCCGTCGAGCCGGACGAGAGCGTGTCCGTGGAAGATGAGCTCGACATCGTCGAGGGCGCGGACGAGGACCTGGACGAGGTCGAGGCTGCCGACGCCGAGGCGGGCGAGCCCGCGGAGGAAGCGGCCGTGCACGTCGAGGACGAGGCCGCCGAAGCCGAGGACGAGGCCGTCGCCGAGGAGACCGAGGAAGAGCCGGCCGAGCCGGTCGACCCCGTCGTCGCCCTGCGCGAGGAGCTGCGCACGCTGCCCGGCGAGTGGTACGTCATCCACACCTACGCCGGTTACGAGAACCGCGTGAAGACCAACCTGGAGCAGCGCGCCGTCTCGCTCAACGTCGAGGACTACATCTTCCAGGCCGAGGTGCCGCAGGAAGAGGTCGTCCAGATCAAGAACGGCGACCGCAAGACCATCCGCCAGAACAAGCTCCCCGGCTATGTCCTGGTGCGCATGGACCTGACCAACGAGTCCTGGGGCGTCGTCCGCAACACCCCCGGCGTCACCGGCTTCGTGGGCAACGCCTACGACCCGTACCCGCTGACCCTGGACGAGATCGTCAAGATGCTCGCCCCGGAGGCCGAGGAGAAGGCCGCTCGCGAGGCCGCCGAGGCCGAGGGCAAGCCGGCTCCGGCCCGCAAGGTCGAGGTCCAGGTGCTGGACTTCGAGGTCGGCGACTCGGTCACCGTCACCGACGGTCCGTTCGCCACGCTCCAGGCGACGATCAACGAGATCAACCCCGACTCCAAGAAGGTCAAGGGTCTGGTGGAGATCTTCGGTCGCGAGACCCCGGTCGAGCTGAGCTTCGACCAGATCCAGAAGAACTGACTCTTTCTGGACGAACGCTTCCGAGCAGGTCAGGCATCGCCTGACCTGCTCGGTTTTTGGCCGCACAGCCATACCCGTTATCGTTGTGCGGTATGCCTGCGTCCGGGTGGTCCCCGGATGGAGGCAGGACCCGAATCGAAAGGACCCGGAGAGCTATGCCTCCCAAGAAGAAGAAGGTCACGGGGCTCATCAAGCTCCAGATCCAGGCCGGTGCCGCCAACCCGGCTCCGCCGGTCGGCCCCGCGCTGGGTCAGCACGGCGTCAACATCATGGAGTTCTGCAAGGCCTACAACGCCGCGACCGAGTCGCAGCGCGGTTGGGTCATCCCGGTGGAGATCACGGTCTACGAGGACCGTTCCTTCACCTTCGTGACCAAGACGCCGCCGGCCGCCAAGATGATCCTCAAGGCCGCGGGCGTGGAGAAGGGCTCCGGCGAGCCGCACAAGACCAAGGTCGCCAAGATCACCGAGGCGCAGGTCCGCGAGATCGCCACCACGAAGATGCCCGACCTCAACGCCAATGACCTGGACGCCGCGTCCAAGATCATCGCCGGCACCGCCCGTTCCATGGGCATCACGGTCGAGGGCTGAACCCCAACCTCCCAGCAGTAGTAGTGGCAGGGCCTGCTCGGCCTGGACCACAACTCCTAAAGAAACCCCAGGAGCAGTAGTGAGCAAGCGCAGCAAGTCTCTCCGCGCTGCGGACGCCAAGATCGACCGGGACAAGCTCTACGCCCCGCTCGAGGCCGTCCGTCTCGCCAAGGAGACCTCCACGACCAAGTTCGACGGCACCGTCGAGGTCGCCTTCCGTCTGGGTGTCGACCCGCGCAAGGCCGACCAGATGGTCCGTGGCACCGTGAACCTGCCGCACGGCACCGGCAAGACTGCCCGGGTCCTGGTCTTCGCGACCGGTGACCGTGCTGCGGCCGCGGAGGCCGCGGGCGCCGACATCGTCGGCTCCGACGAGCTCATCGACGAGGTGTCGAAGGGCCGTCTGGACTTCGACGCCGTCGTCGCCACCCCTGACCTCATGGGCAAGGTCGGCCGCCTCGGCCGTGTCCTCGGCCCGCGTGGTCTGATGCCGAACCCGAAGACCGGCACCGTGACCCCGGACGTGGCCAAGGCCGTGACCGAGATCAAGGGCGGCAAGATCGAGTTCCGCGTCGACAAGCACTCGAACCTGCACTTCATCATCGGCAAGGCGTCCTTCGACGACACCAAGCTGGTGGAGAACTACGGCGCCGCGCTGGAGGAGATCCTCCGTCTGAAGCCGTCGGCCGCCAAGGGTCGCTACATCAAGAAGGCCGCCATCACCACCACGATGGGCCCCGGCATTCCGGTCGACCCGAACCGCACGCGCAACCTCCTCGTCGAGGAGGACCCGGCCGCCGTCTGAGCGCCCGAGGCCTGACGGGCCCCGCACCTTTCGAGGTGCGGGGCCCGTTCCCGTTCCATAACGTTGCCCGGGGCATCCGAAAATCAGGCGACGCTGGGTTACTGATCGGTTAGGCTCGCGCTTCCGCTGTGAATCGGTCATGTGTTCCTTGGGGGGAATCGAATGACTTCTGTACGACGTTCCGCGCGCGCTCGGACGATCGGTGCCGGACTGGCCGCCGTGGCCCTCGCCGCCGGCGCGGTGAGCTGTTCCAAGGGTGATGCCGAGGGGGCGGCCGGGGACTCCCCGAAGATGACGCCCGCGGCCGCCGTGGCCAAGGCCGCCAAGAACTCGGACGACATCACGTCCCTGCGCTACCGCATGACCGGCGAGGTGCCGGAGCAGGGCCGGGTCAAGGCCGAGGCCGCCATGCGCATGAAGCCCGACGTGGCCATGAGCATGAAGATGACGGCCCTTGACCAGGGGGCGGACGGCTCCGCCGAGATCCGGCTCGTCGACAAGGCCATGTACATCGGCGGCAACGCCGAGATGGCCAAGGAGATGGACGGCAAGAGCTGGATGAAGTTCGACCTGTCCGCGCTCGGGGACGACGCGCTCGGCGGGGGCGCTCCCGGGGCCGGCCAGGCCGAGCAGAACCCGGCCACCGAGTCCACCTTCCTGACCGGCGCCGAGGACGTGAAGAAGCTCGGCAGCGAGAAGGTCGACGGCGTCGAGACGACCCACTACCGGGGCACCGTCACCCTCGACACCCTCCGCGACTCCTTCAAGGACGAGGACAAGGAGACGCGCGAGAAGCGCGAGAAAAGCCTCAAGCAGTACGAGGACATGGGCGTCGACGAGATGACCATGGACATGTGGATCGACGGCGACGACCACACCAAGCAGTTCCGGATGAAGGGCGAGGCGGACAAGGGCCGGCTCGACCTGACCATCACCTTCCTCGACTACAACAAGCCGGTGACCATCAAGGCTCCGCCCGCCAAGGACACCATGGACCTGGCGGAGATGATGAACGACCTAGAGAGCAGCTGAGCGGCGTAGGACCGGATTTGCTTGACGGGGATCCGGTCACGTACTCTCCTACAGAAGCCAAAGACCGCTGGTCGTTGCCGTGCACTCGTAAGAGGGCGCGGTGGCCGAAGGATCCGCTGAACTGCGGACGACCCGCGCAGGTGACTGTGGAAGTTGCTCCCGCATGGTTCTCCATGATGGTCGAGCTACGCCCCGTGCGCCTGCGCCGGGGCGTTTCGTTTTCTCCAGTCCTCCTTCGGGCCCGCGCGGTCCTCATCACCCGGAAGGAGGCTGACGCTTTATGCCGACGCCCGACAAGGCTGCCACGGTAGCCGAGCTGACGGACAAGTTCCGCAGCTCGAACGCCGCTGTGCTGACCGAGTACCGGGGTCTCACCGTGGCGCAGCTCAAGACGCTGCGTCGTTCCCTCGGTGAGAACGCCCAGTACGCCGTGGTGAAGAACACGCTGACCAAGATTGCGGCCAACGAGGCCGGGATCACGCTGGACGACCAGCTCTTCGCTGGTCCGACGGCCGTCGCCTTCGTCACCGGTGACCCGGTGGAGTCGGCGAAGGGTCTTCGTGACTTCGCCAAGGACAACCCGAACCTCGTCATCAAGGGCGGTGTCCTTGACGGCAAGGCGCTGTCCGCCGACGAGATCAAGAAGCTTGCGGACCTCGAGTCCCGCGAGGTTCTGCTCGCCAAGCTGGCGGGCGCCATGAAGGGCAAGCAGACGCAGGCTGCTCAGGTCTTCCAGGCGCTCCCGTCGAAGCTCGTCCGCACCGTGGACGCGCTTCGCGCCAAGCAGGACGAGCAGGGCGGTGCCGAGTAACTCGGCTCGCATCATGACCGCCGCCTGACGCGGTGGTCGTAGCGGGCCGAACGTACGCCCGCCAGACATGTACATCCGGCACCAGCCGAATTAGTGGAAGGAAAGCCATCGTGGCTCTCACCCAGGACGAACTGCTCGCCGAGTTCGAGGGCATGACCCTCATCCAGCTCTCCGAGTTCGTGAAGGCGTTCGAGGAGAAGTTCGACGTCACCGCCGCCGCCGCCGTCGCCGTTGCCGGCCCGGCCGGGCCGGCCGCCGCCGTGCCGCAGGAAGAGGAGAAGGACGAGTTCGACGTCATCCTCACCGGCGCCGGCGACAAGAAGATCCAGGTCATCAAGGTCGTGCGTGAGCTGACCTCCCTCGGCCTGAAGGAGGCCAAGGACCTGGTGGACGGCGCCCCGAAGCCCGTCCTCGAGAAGGTCGCCAAGGACGCCGCCGAGAAGGCCGCCGAGTCCCTCAAGGGCGCCGGCGCCTCCGTCGAGGTCAAGTAACACCTCACGGGTCCGGGTACGGACTCACCGCGAGCTGATTTCGGCCCCGTAGGGCTGTAACGCGAGCGCACCGAAGAGCGATCATCCATCCGGGTGGTCGCTCTTCGGCGTTCCCGGAGGGCGGGCCGCGGTTGCCTTGCACCCGAGGTCGCGGGGGGTATGGTGATCTTCGTCGTGTCTCCGGTCACCCCGGTTCCGGCATGAGGGGCCTTGACGAACCGCACGCAGCGCGCAATTCTCAGGACGCGTCGTCACAACGGTCCGAATCCGAGGCATGGATCGACGACGAAGAGGGCAGTATCAACGTGCATCGAGGGCGGGCATGCCGAGGGCGTTGAGAACGAGGGCGTTGAGCACAACAAGGGTCGCGAAAAACCCGCACTGGACATCAGTGTGCCAAGTGGCTACACTGACCCTTTGCGCTGCCTGTTAGCTGTCCCCTGCCCGTCACCAGGGGCATGCCCTCACCTGAGCACAGACGACCGGACCACCCCTGACCTGGCCAAACGGCCAAAATGGGGAACCTGTCTCCGTGCCCCGGGCGAGGGGCCGGTACGCGCGTAGTGAGTCCGAGCCCTCGGAAGGACCCCCTCTTGGCCGCCTCGCGCACTGCCTCGACCGCGAATACGAACAACGGCGCAAGCACCGCCCCGCTGCGCATCTCCTTTGCAAAGATCAAGGAGCCCCTCGAGGTTCCCAACCTGCTCGCGCTGCAGACCGAGAGCTTTGACTGGCTGCTCGGGAACACCGCCTGGCAGAGTCGGGTCGAGGCGGCTCTGGAGTCAGGTCAGGACGTCCCCACCAAGTCCGGTCTGGAGGAGATCTTCGAGGAGATCTCCCCGATCGAGGACTTCTCCGGGTCGATGTCGCTGACGTTCCGCGACCACCGTTTCGAGCCGCCGAAGAACAGCATCGACGAGTGCAAGGACCGTGACTTCACGTACGCGGCCCCGCTCTTCGTGACGGCCGAGTTCACCAACAACGAGACCGGCGAGATCAAGTCTCAGACGGTCTTCATGGGCGACTTCCCGCTCATGACGCACAAGGGCACCTTCGTCATCAACGGCACCGAGCGTGTCGTGGTGTCGCAGCTGGTCCGTTCGCCCGGTGTCTACTTCGACTCCTCCATCGACAAGACGTCCGACAAGGACATCTTCTCGGCCAAGATCATCCCGTCCCGGGGTGCCTGGCTGGAGATGGAGATCGACAAGCGCGACATGGTCGGTGTGCGTATCGACCGCAAGCGCAAGCAGTCCGTGACCGTTCTGCTCAAGGCTCTCGGTTGGACGACCGAGCAGATCCTGGAGGAGTTCGGCGAGTACGAGTCCATGCGCGCCACCCTGGAGAAGGACCACACCCAGGGCCAGGACGACGCGCTGCTCGACATCTACCGCAAGCTGCGTCCGGGCGAGCCCCCCACGCGTGAGGCCGCGCAGACGCTGCTGGAGAACCTGTACTTCAACCCCAAGCGCTACGACCTGGCCAAGGTCGGCCGCTACAAGGTCAACAAGAAGCTGGGTGCGGAGGCTCCGCTGGACGCGGGCATCCTGACCGTCGAGGACGTCATCTCGACGATCAAGTACCTGGTGAAGCTGCACGCCGGTGAGACCGAGACGGCCGCGGACAACGGCCAGACGATCGTCGTCGAGACCGACGACATCGACCACTTCGGCAACCGTCGTCTGCGCAGCGTCGGCGAGCTCATCCAGAACCAGGTCCGTACGGGTCTGGCTCGTATGGAGCGCGTCGTCCGTGAGCGCATGACGACTCAGGACGTCGAGGCGATCACGCCGCAGACCCTGATCAACATCCGGCCGGTCGTCGCCTCCATCAAGGAGTTCTTCGGCACCAGCCAGCTGTCGCAGTTCATGGACCAGAACAACCCGCTGTCGGGTCTCACCCACAAGCGCCGTCTGTCGGCTCTTGGTCCGGGTGGTCTCTCCCGTGAGCGGGCCGGCTTCGAGGTCCGTGACGTGCACCCGTCTCACTACGGCCGTATGTGCCCGATCGAGACGCCCGAAGGCCCGAACATCGGTCTGATCGGCTCGCTCGCCTCCTACGGTCGCGTCAACGCGTTCGGCTTCGTCGAGACGCCGTACCGCAAGGTCGTCGACGGTCAGGTCTCCGACGAGGTCGACTACCTGACCGCCGACGAGGAGGACCGGTTCGTCATCGCGCAGGCCAACGCCACGCTCAATGACGACATGCGGTTCACCGAGGGCCGCGTCCTGGTCCGCCGCCGTGGCGGCGAGGTCGACTACGTCGGTGGCGAGGACGTCGACTACATGGACGTCTCGCCGCGCCAGATGGTGTCGGTCGCGACCGCGATGATCCCGTTCCTCGAGCACGACGACGCCAACCGTGCCCTCATGGGCGCGAACATGATGCGTCAGGCCGTGCCGCTGATTAAGTCCGAGTCCCCGCTCGTCGGCACCGGCATGGAGTACCGCTCCGCCGTCGACGCCGGCGACGTGGTCAAGGCCGAGAAGGCGGGTGTGGTCCAGGAGGTCTCCGCGGACTACATCACCACCGCCAACGACGACGGCACGTACATCACGTACCGCCTGGCCAAGTTCGCCCGCTCCAACCAGGGCACCTCGGTCAACCAGAAGGTCATCATCGACGAGGGCGACCGCGTCATCGAGGGCCAGGTCCTCGCCGACGGCGCGGCCACCGAGAACGGCGAGATGGCGCTGGGCAAGAACCTGCTCGTGGCGTTCATGCCGTGGGAGGGTCACAACTACGAGGACGCGATCATCCTGTCGCAGCGCCTCGTGCAGGACGACGTCCTCTCCTCGATCCACATCGAGGAGCACGAGGTCGACGCCCGTGACACCAAGCTCGGCCCCGAGGAGATCACCCGGGACATCCCGAACGTCTCCGAGGAGGTCCTCGCCGACCTCGACGAGCGCGGCATCATCCGCATCGGTGCCGAGGTCATCGCCGGTGACATCCTCGTCGGCAAGGTCACGCCCAAGGGTGAGACCGAGCTGACGCCGGAGGAGCGCCTGCTGCGCGCGATCTTCGGTGAGAAGGCCCGTGAGGTCCGTGACACCTCGCTGAAGGTGCCGCACGGCGAGACCGGCAAGGTCATCGGCGTTCGCGTCTTCGACCGCGAGGAGGGCGACGAGCTTCCCCCCGGTGTGAACCAGCTGGTGCGCGTCTACGTCGCGCAGAAGCGCAAGATCACCGACGGTGACAAGCTCGCCGGCCGCCACGGCAACAAGGGCGTCATCTCCAAGATCCTGCCGATCGAGGACATGCCGTTCCTGGAGGACGGCACCCCGGTCGACATCATCCTCAACCCGCTCGGTGTCCCGTCCCGAATGAACCCGGGACAGGTCCTGGAGATCCACCTCGGCTGGCTCGCCAGCCGCGGCTGGGACGTCTCCGGCCTCGCGGACGAGTGGGCGCAGCGCCTCCAGGCGATCGGCGCCGACCAGGTCGCGCCGGGCACGAACGTCGCGACCCCGGTCTTCGACGGTGCGCGTGAGGACGAGCTCGCGGGTCTGCTGAACCACACCATCCCGAACCGCGACGGCGAGCGCATGGTGCTCCCGACCGGTAAGGCGCGGCTGTTCGACGGCCGTAGCGGTGAGCCGTTCCCGGACCCGATCTCGGTCGGCTACATGTACATCCTGAAGCTGCACCACCTGGTCGACGACAAGCTGCACGCCCGGTCGACCGGTCCGTACTCCATGATCACCCAGCAGCCGCTGGGTGGTAAGGCTCAGTTCGGTGGCCAGCGGTTCGGTGAGATGGAGGTGTGGGCGCTGGAGGCTTACGGCGCCGCGTACGCCCTCCAGGAGCTGCTGACCATCAAGTCCGACGACGTCACCGGCCGAGTGAAGGTCTACGAGGCCATCGTCAAGGGCGAGAACATCCCCGAGCCCGGCATCCCCGAGTCCTTCAAGGTGCTCATCAAGGAGATGCAGTCCCTGTGCCTGAACGTGGAGGTGCTGTCCAGCGACGGTATGTCCATCGAGATGCGTGACACCGACGAGGATGTCTTCCGCGCCGCGGAGGAGCTCGGCATCGACCTGTCCCGGCGCGAGCCGAGCAGCGTCGAAGAGGTCTGACGGGAGTCCGGAGGCCTTCACCACGAAGGCCTCCGGCCCCTGGACCCCCGTATCAGACCCAAAGACTTACAACCCTGAGAGGGATTGACGCATAGTGCTCGACGTCAACTTCTTCGACGAGCTCCGGATCGGCCTGGCCACCGCTGACGACATCCGTCAGTGGAGCCACGGCGAGGTCAAGAAGCCCGAGACCATCAACTACCGCACCCTCAAGCCCGAAAAGGACGGACTCTTCTGCGAGAAGATCTTCGGTCCGACCCGGGACTGGGAGTGCTACTGCGGCAAGTACAAGCGTGTCCGGTTCAAGGGCATCATCTGTGAGCGCTGCGGCGTCGAGGTGACTCGCGCCAAGGTGCGCCGTGAGCGGATGGGCCACATCGAGCTGGCCGCTCCTGTCACGCACATCTGGTACTTCAAGGGCGTTCCGTCGCGCCTCGGCTACCTGCTCGACCTCGCCCCGAAGGACCTGGAGAAGGTCATCTACTTCGCGGCGTACATGATCACGTACGTCGACGAGGAGCGCCGCACCCGCGACCTGCCCTCCCTGGAGGCGCACGTCTCCGTGGAGCGCCAGCAGGTCGAGAACCGTCGCGACGCCGACCTGGAAGCCCGCGCCAAGAAGCTCGAGACCGACCTGGCCGAGCTGGAGGCCGAGGGCGCCAAGGCCGATGTGCGCCGCAAGGTGCGCGAGGGTGCCGAGCGTGAGATGAAGCAGCTGCGCGACCGTGCGCAGCGCGAGATCGACCGCCTCGACGAGGTGTGGACCCGGTTCAAGAACCTCAAGGTCCAGGACCTGGAGGGCGACGAGCTCCTCTACCGCGAGCTGCGTGACCGCTTCGGCACGTACTTCGACGGCTCGATGGGTGCCGCGGCGCTTCAGAAGCGCCTGGAGTCCTTCGACCTGGAGGAGGAGGCCGAGAAGCTCCGCGAGATCATCCGTACCGGCAAGGGCCAGAAGAAGACCCGTGCGCTCAAGCGCCTGAAGGTCGTCTCCGCGTTCCTCCAGACCAGCAACAGCCCCAAGGGCATGGTGCTGGACTGCGTGCCGGTCATCCCGCCGGACCTTCGCCCGATGGTGCAGCTGGACGGTGGCCGCTTCGCGACCTCCGACCTGAACGACCTGTACCGCCGTGTGATCAACCGCAACAACCGTCTGAAGCGCCTGCTCGACCTGGGTGCTCCGGAGATCATCGTCAACAACGAGAAGCGCATGCTTCAGGAGGCTGTTGACGCCCTCTTCGACAACGGTCGTCGTGGTCGCCCGGTCACCGGTCCCGGTAACCGCCCGCTGAAGTCCCTCAGCGACATGCTGAAGGGCAAGCAGGGTCGATTCCGTCAGAACCTGCTCGGTAAGCGTGTGGACTACTCCGCGCGTTCCGTCATCGTCGTCGGCCCGCAGCTCAAGCTGCACCAGTGCGGTCTGCCCAAGGCCATGGCGCTGGAGCTCTTCAAGCCGTTCGTGATGAAGCGTCTGGTCGACCTGAACCACGCGCAGAACATCAAGTCGGCCAAGCGCATGGTCGAGCGTGGCCGCACCGTCGTGTACGACGTCCTCGAAGAGGTCATCGCCGAGCACCCGGTGCTGCTCAACCGTGCTCCCACCCTGCACCGCCTCGGCATCCAGGCCTTCGAGCCGCAGCTGGTCGAGGGCAAGGCCATCCAGATCCACCCGCTCGTCTGCACCGCGTTCAACGCGGACTTCGACGGTGACCAGATGGCCGTGCACCTGCCGCTGTCCGCGGAGGCGCAGGCCGAGGCCCGCATCCTGATGCTGTCCTCGAACAACATCCTCAAGCCCGCCGACGGTCGTCCGGTGACGATGCCGACCCAGGACATGGTCCTCGGTCTGTTCTTCCTCACCACCGACGGCGAGCTGCGCGACACCAAGGGCGAGGGCCGGTCCTTCGGCTCCACGGCCGAGGCGATCATGGCGTTCGACGCCGGTGAGCTCGCGCTCCAGTCGGCGATCGACATCCGCTTCCCGGTGGGCACCATCCCGCCGCGCGGCTGGACCCCGCCGGCGCAGGAGGAGGGCGAGCCCGAGTGGCAGCAGGGTGACACCTTCCGCCTCCGTACGACCCTGGGCCGCGCGCTCTTCAACGAGCTGCTGCCCGAGGACTACCCGTTCGTCGACTACTCGGTGGGCAAGAAGCAGCTCTCCGAGATCGTCAACGACCTGGCCGAGCGCTACCCCAAGGTCATCGTGGCGGCGACGCTCGACAACCTGAAGGCGGCGGGCTTCTACTGGGCGACCCGTTCCGGTGTCACCGTGGCCATCTCCGACGTCGTCGTTCCCGAGGCGAAGAAGGAGATCGTCCGCGGCTACGAGGCGCAGGACGAGAAGGTCCAGAAGCAGTACGAGCGCGGTCTGATCACCAAGGAAGAGCGCACTCAGGAGCTCATCGCGATCTGGACCAAGGCGACCAACGAGGTCGCCGAGGCGATGAACGAGAACTTCCCCAAGACGAACCCCATCTTCATGATGGTTGACTCGGGTGCCCGAGGAAACATGATGCAGATGCGGCAGATCGCCGGTATGCGTGGTCTGGTGTCGAACGCGAAGAACGAGACCATCCCGCGTCCGATCAAGGCGTCCTTCCGTGAGGGCCTGTCCGTGCTGGAGTACTTCATCTCCACGCACGGTGCCCGTAAGGGTCTGGCGGACACCGCCCTGCGTACCGCCGACTCGGGTTACCTGACCCGTCGTCTGGTGGACGTCTCGCAGGACGTCATCATCCGCGAGGAGGACTGCGGCACCGAGCGCGGCCTCAAGCTGGCCATCGCCGAGCGCGGCGCCGACGGCGTCCTGCGCAAGGCGGACAACGCCGAGACCAGCGTGTACGCGCGCTGCCTCGCCGAGGACATCGTCGTCGACGGCAAGGTGCTCGCCCCGGCGGGCGTCGACCTCGGTGACGTCCTCATCGACCAGCTGGTCGCCGCGGGCATCGAGACGGTCAAGACCCGCTCGGTCCTGACCTGTGAGTCCGCCGTCGGCACCTGCGCCATGTGCTACGGCCGCTCGCTGGCCACCGGCAAGCTGGTCGACATCGGTGAGGCGGTCGGCATCATCGCCGCCCAGTCCATCGGTGAGCCCGGTACCCAGCTGACGATGCGTACCTTCCACACCGGTGGTGTGGCCGGTGACGACATCACCCAGGGTCTGCCCCGTGTCGTCGAGCTCTTCGAGGCCCGTACCCCGAAGGGTGTCGCCCCGATCTCCGAGGCCTCCGGCCGCGTCCGGATCGAGGAGACCGAGAAGACCAAGAAGCTCGTCGTCACCCCGGACGACGGCAGCGACGAGACGGCGTTCCCGATCTCCAAGCGTGCCAAGGTCCTGGTCCGCGAGGGCGACCACGTCGAGGTGGGCCAGCAGCTCACCGTGGGTGCCACCAACCCGCACGACGTGCTGCGCATCCTGGGTCAGCGTGCCGTCCAGGTCCACCTGGTCGGCGAGGTCCAGAAGGTCTACAACTCGCAGGGTGTGTCGATCCACGACAAGCACATCGAGATCATCATCCGGCAGATGCTCCGCCGCGTGACGATCATCGAGTCCGGCGACGCCGAGCTGCTGCCCGGCGAGCTGGTCGAGCGCTCGAAGTTCGAGACCGAGAACCGTCGTGTGGTGCAGGAGGGCGGTCACCCGGCCTCCGGTCGTCCGCAGCTCATGGGTATCACCAAGGCCTCGCTGGCCACGGAGTCCTGGCTGTCGGCGGCGTCCTTCCAGGAGACGACGCGAGTCCTCACGGACGCGGCGATCAACGCCAAGTCCGACTCGCTCATCGGCCTCAAGGAGAACGTCATCATCGGTAAGCTCATCCCGGCCGGTACGGGTCTGTCCCGCTACCGCAACATCCGGGTCGAGCCGACCGAGGAGGCCAAGGCCGCGATGTACTCGGCCGTCGGCTACGACGACATCGACTACTCGCCGTTCGGCACGGGCTCCGGCCAGGCCGTTCCGCTGGAGGACTACGACTACGGTCCGTACAACCAGTAAGCGAGTCGTTTGAGTTGAGGGGCGGTCACCCATTGGGGTGGCCGCCCTTCGGCGTGTTCGAGTCGGTTCGGGTCCGGGCGGGGCCGGTGTGCGAGGTTGGGCCGGACCCAGCCGTGCGCAAGCGGAGGTGCCGGAGCCCATGACGTCAGCGATCGCCCGGGTGTTCGCCGTAGCGGCGGTGACGGCCGCGCTGGTGGCTACGGCTGCCTGTGGGGGCGGGAGCGACTCCGTGCAGGAGCAGTCCCGGCCCACCGAGTTCGAGGAGAACGGGACGGGGGAGCCGACCTCGGAGGCGGACCGGCTGGCTTCGGTCTTCCTGGGCAGCGACTCCGAGGACGCTTCGGCGTCGGCGATCACGCTGCAACGGACCGAGCCAGGGAAGGCGGTGGAGGGGGACGTGCATGTCGAGGGCTCGAACGAGAACCCGGCCCAGCTTCAGCAGCTCAGATGGGACAGCTCGGAAGCCAAGGGTGAGGTCAGCCAGGAGTGCGTGGGGCAGACGCCGCCCTGCGACGTGGGGATCAGGGTCACCCCGATGGAAGCGGGACCGTACAGCGGTGAGTTGACGTTCACGATGGACGACGGCACCAGCCTCTCCGTCCCGGTCTCCGGGGAGGCCGTCGGGGACACGGACCCGACCACCACCGAGCCGGCGCCGGTGACGCCCACCGAGGTGCCGACCGAGGTGCCGACCGAGGTGCCCACGGAAGTCCCTACGGACGAGGTGCCGACGGACATCCCCGACGAGTACGAGATTCCCTGAGCGAGTCCCTCAGTCAGCCATGATCTCCAGCCAGGCCGTGCCGTCGTCCGGGAGAACCACGAGCTGGCGGGCGGCGTAGCTCCGCGATGCCTGGGAGATCAGATAGAAGCGGGTCGGCGCCTTCGCGACGATACGGAAGCCGCGGTACTCATAGCGATACGGTGCGGCCTTCGTGCCGTGGTCCTTGAAGCTGGTGCCCACCGCGTTGTGCTTCAGCGGCACCCGGGAATGGACCACCACGAACGGGGAGCCCTGGTAGCCCTCGTCCGCGTGGACCATGGCGTCGCCGCGACCCACGTCCGCCACATAGAGAGCCATCTCGTAGAAGAGGCTCAGTGCCAGCAGCCCGAGGAGCAGGGTGCCGCCCGCCAGCCAGGTCTGCTCGGTCCTGCGAGCCTGCCGGAGGCGGACATCCGGTTCCTCGCTGAGCCGCAGGTGGACGGCGAAGACGGCGAGGGTGGCGCCCGCCGCGACCGCCAGGGCCGGCAGGAACCGGCGGGGCCAGCCCGAGGGGAAGAGGGTCACCGTGTCCGTGAAGAACGCCGGGAAGCCGATGAGCACCAGGGCTGTCCCGACGACGAGCAGCCACGCGATCACCTTCCGGCGCAGCACTGCACGCTCGGGACCGGCCAACGCCGGGCCCAGCCAGCCGAGCAGCAGGAACACGACCAGTCCGCCGCCCAGCAGCAGGCACACGGGCACGAAGACCCCGCTGGTGCTGTTGGACACGACGCCCTGGATGGAGAACCCGAGGTCCTCCGGGGGCACGCCGAGGGCGGTGTAGTACGCCTTGATGTAGATGCTGCCGAAGTAGTAGAGCAGCGCGAAGGCGATGGTGCCGGGGGCCGCCACGAGCGCCGCGTTGCGCATGAACGTCGAGGTGGGGGAGCGCGGGGGCGCGGACATGATCCTCAGTCTGTTCGCGGCGCCCGGGGCCCGCACCCGGAGCCGGTCCCCTGGGGGACGTCTCCGGGTTTTCTCCGGGTACGAGCCCGGTGCCGTAAATGCCGGTTCGGCGCATGATGGAGGGACTCCGACCAGTACCGGGGGAGGTGCTCCATGACGCAACCGTCCTGGCAGCCCTGGCAGGGCGGCGCCGTCCCCCAGCCATGGGCCGGACACAGTGGCGTCCCGTCAATGCTCGCCTCGCACGCCGACCGTGAGCGTGCCGTGGACGTGCTCAGAGCGGGGTTCGGGGAAGGGCGCCTGGAGCAGCCCGAGTTCGAGAAGCGCGTCGCCCGGGCGTACGCCGCCCGTACGGTGGGGGAACTGGGCCTGCTCGTCGCCGATCTGCCCAACGGCCCCGTGGCGCACGGCTCGGGGCCCTACATCGCCGTATCGCACCCCTTCCTCGCCGTACCGCGCCCCCGGACGAACGGGAAGGCGGTCGGCTCGGCGGTCTGCGGGCTGCTGTGCCTGGTCAGTTTCGGACTCACCGGCATACCCGCGGTCGTCCTGGGGCACTCGGCCCGTGCTGAGATGCAGCGGACCGGTGAGGGCGGCGACGGGCTCGCGCTCACCGGGCTGGTGCTCGGGTGGCTGTCGACGGCAGGCTGGGCGGCGGTTCTGGTGATCGCGACGATCGCCGGGATCGTCTCTGGATGACGCCCATTCGAAGATCACTTACGGCGTAGGGCCTTGACATGTTCTGCCGGGTGATCCGGGTGCGGTCCATTTGTTTTGACCGCAGCGAATGAGGTAGGTACGCTCAGACCTTGTGCCTGGGGTGTGCCCTGGCTCTTGTGCGTGCCTTCAGACCGCACAGCGAGCTGTGAGCGGCCACCGCAATCTGTGCTCTTTTCGCCTCGCGGCGGGAGTCCGCCGGATTCGACACACCCGACCGCGTGGGTCGGCGACGTTCCAGGTTAGCTTCA
Organism: Streptomyces davaonensis JCM 4913; assembly: GCF_000349325.1. GTDB lineage: Bacteria > Actinomycetota > Actinomycetes > Streptomycetales > Streptomycetaceae > Streptomyces > Streptomyces davaonensis. Next base: position 4,199,572 of record NC_020504.1, on the reverse strand, counting down.
CCATTCGGCACACAGAAACCGGAGAAGTAGTGCCTACGATCCAGCAGCTGGTCCGTAAGGGCCGGCAGGACAAGGTCGAGAAGAACAAGACGCCCGCACTCGAGGGTTCGCCCCAGCGTCGCGGCGTGTGCACGCGTGTGTTCACGACCACCCCGAAGAAGCCGAACTCGGCCCTGCGTAAGGTCGCGCGTGTGCGTCTGACCAGCGGGATCGAGGTCACCGCTTACATTCCGGGTGAGGGACACAACCTGCAGGAGCACTCCATCGTGCTCGTGCGTGGTGGCCGTGTGAAGGACCTGCCGGGTGTTCGCTACAAGATCATCCGCGGTTCCCTCGACACCCAGGGTGTCAAGAACCGCAAGCAGGCCCGCAGCCGCTACGGCGCCAAGAAGGAGAAGTAAGAATGCCTCGTAAGGGCCCCGCCCCGAAGCGCCCGGTCATCATCGACCCGGTCTACGGTTCTCCTCTTGTCACGTCGCTCATCAACAAGGTGCTGCTGAACGGCAAGCGCTCCACCGCCGAGCGCATCGTCTACGGCGCCATGGAGGGCCTGCGTGAGAAGACGGGCAACGACCCGATCATCACGCTGAAGCGCGCTCTGGAGAACATCAAGCCGACCCTCGAGGTCAAGTCCCGCCGTGTCGGTGGTGCGACGTACCAGGTTCCGATCGAGGTCAAGCCCGGTCGCGCCAACACGCTCGCGCTGCGCTGGCTGGTCGGTTACTCCCGCGCCCGTCGCGAGAAGACCATGACCGAGCGTCTGCTCAACGAGCTTCTCGACGCCTCCAACGGCCTTGGTGCCGCTGTGAAGAAGCGCGAGGACACCCACAAGATGGCCGAGTCCAACAAGGCCTTCGCGCACTACCGCTGGTAGTCGCAACCCACATCGAGACCGAGAGAAGACTGAAGCCTTATGGCTACCACTTCACTTGACCTGGCCAGGGTCCGGAACATCGGGATCATGGCCCACATCGACGCGGGCAAGACGACCACCACCGAGCGGATCCTCTTCTACACCGGCGTCAGCTACAAGATCGGTGAGGTCCACGACGGCGCCGCCACCATGGACTGGATGGAGCAGGAGCAGGAGCGTGGCATCACGATCACCTCTGCTGCCACCACCTGTCACTGGCCGCTTGAGGGCGTCGACCACACCATCAACATCATCGACACCCCGGGTCACGTCGACTTCACCGTCGAGGTGGAGCGTTCGCTCCGCGTTCTCGACGGTGCTGTGACGGTGTTCGACGGCGTTGCCGGCGTGGAGCCGCAGTCCGAGACGGTGTGGCGTCAGGCCGACCGTTACGGCGTGCCCCGCATCTGCTTCGTCAACAAGCTGGACCGTACCGGCGCCGAGTTCCACCGCTGCGTGGACATGATCTCGGACCGCCTGGGCGCCCAGCCGCTCGTCATGCAGCTCCCGATCGGTGCCGAGGCCGACTTCAAGGGCGTCGTGGACCTGGTCCAGATGAAGGCGCTCGTGTGGTCCGCCGAGGCGGCCAAGGGCGAGATGTACGACGTCGTCGACATCCCGGCCACGCACACCGAGGCTGCCGAGGAGTACCGCGGCAAGCTGATCGAGGCCGTCGCCGAGAACGACGAAGAGATCATGGAGCTGTACCTGGAGGGCGAGGAGCCCACCGAGGAGCAGCTGTACGCCGCGATCCGTCGCATCACCATCGCGTCCGGCAAGTCCAGCGACACCACGGTCACCCCGGTGTTCTGTGGCACCGCGTTCAAGAACAAGGGCGTCCAGCCCCTGCTCGACGCGGTCGTGCGCTACCTGCCGACCCCGCTCGACGTCGAGGCCATCGAGGGCCACGACGTGAAGGACCCCGAGCTGGTAGTCAAGCGCAAGCCGTCCGACGACGAGCCGCTGTCCGCGCTGGCGTTCAAGATCATGAGCGACCCGCACCTCGGCAAGCTCACCTTCGTCCGGGTCTACTCGGGCCGCCTGGAGTCCGGCACCGCCGTGCTGAACTCCGTCAAGGGCAAGAAGGAGCGCATCGGCAAGATCTACCGCATGCACGCGAACAAGCGTGAGGAGATCGAGTCGGTGGGCGCGGGCGACATCATCGCCGTCATGGGCCTGAAGCAGACCACCACCGGTGAGACGCTGTCCGACGACAAGAACCCGGTGATCCTGGAGTCCATGGACTTCCCGGCGCCGGTGATCCAGGTCGCCATCGAGCCCAAGTCCAAGGGTGACCAGGAGAAGCTGGGTGTCGCCATCCAGCGTCTCGCGGAGGAGGACCCCTCCTTCCAGGTCCACTCGGACGAGGAGACGGGCCAGACCATCATCGGTGGTATGGGCGAGCTGCACCTCGAGGTGCTGGTCGACCGTATGCGCCGTGAGTTCAAGGTCGAGGCCAACGTCGGCAAGCCGCAGGTCGCGTACCGCGAGACGATCCGCAAGGCCGTCGAGCGCGTGGACTACACCCACAAGAAGCAGACCGGTGGTACCGGTCAGTTCGCCAAGGTGCAGATCGCGATCGAGCCGCTCGAGGGCGGGGACACCTCGTACGAGTTCGTGAACAAGGTGACCGGTGGTCGTATCCCGAAGGAGTACATCCCTTCGGTCGACGCCGGTGCGCAGGAGGCCATGCAGTTCGGCATCCTCGCCGGGTACGAGATGACGGGCGTCCGCGTCACGCTTCTCGACGGTGCCTACCACGAGGTCGACTCCTCCGAGCTCGCGTTCAAGATCGCCGGTTCGCAGGCCTTCAAGGAGGCCGCGCGCAAGGCCAGCCCTGTGCTCCTTGAGCCGATGATGGCCGTCGAGGTCACCACGCCCGAGGACTACATGGGTGAGGTCATCGGCGACATCAACTCCCGCCGTGGCCAGATCCAGGCCATGGAGGAGCGGGCCGGTGCCCGCGTCGTGAAGGGCCTCGTGCCCCTCTCGGAGATGTTCGGTTACGTCGGCGACCTGCGCAGCAAGACGTCCGGCCGGGCCAGCTACTCCATGCAGTTCGACTCCTACGCCGAGGTTCCGCGGAACGTCGCCGAGGAGATCATCGCGAAGGCCAAGGGCGAGTAACGCTCCGCGTTCACACGCTTTAGGCTTGACTCCGGAGCCTCGTGGGGCATTCCACCGCAATCGTGGTGAAGTGCCCCCGGGCCCGGGCTTTCCAGCAAAGATCACCTGGCGCCGATGAAGCAAGGCGTTCAGAACCACTCCACAGGAGGACCCCAGTGGCGAAGGCGAAGTTCGAGCGGACTAAGCCGCACGTCAACATCGGCACCATCGGTCACATCGACCACGGTAAGACGACCCTTACGGCCGCCATTACCAAGGTGCTGCACGACGCGTTCCCGGACCTGAACGAGGCCTCGGCGTTCGACCAGATCGACAAGGCTCCTGAGGAGCGCCAGCGCGGTATCACCATCTCCATCGCGCACGTCGAGTACCAGACGGAGACCCGTCACTACGCCCACGTCGACTGCCCCGGTCACGCGGACTACATCAAGAACATGATCACGGGTGCGGCGCAGATGGACGGCGCCATCCTCGTGGTCGCCGCCACCGACGGCCCGATGCCGCAGACCAAGGAGCACGTGCTCCTGGCCCGCCAGGTCGGCGTTCCGTACATCGTCGTCGCCCTGAACAAGGCCGACATGGTGGACGACGAGGAGATCCTGGAGCTCGTCGAGCTCGAGGTCCGTGAGCTCCTCTCCGAGTACGAGTTCCCGGGCGACGACCTGCCGGTCGTCAAGGTCTCGGCGCTCAAGGCGCTCGAGGGCGACAAGGAGTGGGGCAACTCCGTCCTCGAGCTCATGAAGGCCGTGGACGAGTCCATCCCGGAGCCCGAGCGTGACGTCGACAAGCCGTTCCTGATGCCGATCGAGGACGTCTTCACGATCACCGGTCGTGGCACCGTCGTCACCGGTCGTATCGAGCGTGGTGTCCTCAAGGTCAACGAGACCGTCGACATCATCGGCATCAAGACCGAGAAGACCACCACCACGGTCACCGGCATCGAGATGTTCCGCAAGCTGCTCGACGAGGGCCAGGCCGGTGAGAACGTCGGTCTGCTCCTCCGTGGCATCAAGCGCGAGGACGTCGAGCGCGGCCAGGTCATCATCAAGCCCGGTTCGGTCACGCCGCACACCGAGTTCGAGGCCCAGGCCTACATCCTGTCCAAGGACGAGGGTGGCCGCCACACGCCGTTCTTCAACAACTACCGTCCGCAGTTCTACTTCCGTACGACTGACGTGACCGGCGTTGTGACCCTCCCCGAGGGCACCGAGATGGTCATGCCGGGTGACAACACCGAGATGAAGGTGGAGCTCATCCAGCCCGTCGCCATGGAAGAGGGCCTGAAGTTCGCCATCCGTGAGGGTGGCCGGACCGTGGGCGCCGGCCAGGTCACCAAGATCAACAAGTAAGTCTGTTGATTGACCTGGTAGACCTTTAGGTCTCCTGCAAGGGGCCCGTACGACTTCGGTCGTACGGGCCCCTTCGCCGTGTCCCGCGGCTCCTGTCCGGCGGGTCGCGAATGAAACCTTGCCGAACCTTGTGAAACGGATTTGCGAGGGTTCCGGCCAGGTCCCCCTGAGTGTCCCGGGAATGGTCTTTCCTGTGGGGGACCGGAGTTTTCCCGAGGACGGCCAGGTTCCCTGATGCACCGAGCGCGCGGCGGACTGTCGATGCCGCTGCCGAAGCGAGCCCCGGCCCCGGTGGCCGAACGCCCGCTCCAGCCCCTTCGCACCCGACGGCTCCATGTCGTCGACGGCATCCGGCTGGTGGCCGCCCTGATGGTGGTGCTGCACCACTACGCCGGGACCAGGCGGCTGGACGAACCCGGCAACGCGATCTGGAGCCGCCCGGTCTCCGAGATCATGCCGTCGGTCTTCCATGTCGCGGCCTACGGCTGGATCGGCGTCGAGATCTTCTTCGTGATCAGCGGCTTCGTGATCTGCATGTCCTGCTGGGGGCGCACCCCGCGGCAGTTCTTCGTCTCGCGGGTGATCCGGCTGTACCCCGCGTACTGGTTCGCCGTGCTGTTCACGACCGGTGTGCTGGTGCTGCTGCCGGGGGTCTCGGAGCGCCTGCCCCTGCGCGAGGTGCTGTTCAACCTCACGATGGTGCAGGCCGGGTCGGACGTGGCGAACGTGGACCCCGTGTACTGGACGCTCTGGTCGGAGCTGCGCTTCTACCTGCTCTTCCTGGTCGTCGTCGCGATGGGGCTGACGTACCGCAGGGTCGTCGCCTTCTGCTGTGTCTGGGGTGCCGCGGCGATGCTCGCCCCGGTCTCCGGCTTCCCGCTGCTGGAGCTGCTCGCCAATCCCGACGGCGCCTGGTACTTCATCGCGGGCCTCGCGCTGTACCTGATGCACCGCTTCGGCCAGGACCTGCTGCTGTGGGGCATCCTCGCGATGGCCTGGCTGATGGGCCAGCTGGAGCTGGGGGAGCGGGTGGCCTACGAGGGCGTCTCCAGCTGGCGCGGCGCGGTACTGATCTTCACCGTGTTCCTGCTGGTGATGGTCGCGGTGTCGCTGGGCCTGACCGACCGGATCCGCTGGAACTGGCTGGTCACGGCGGGCTGTCTGACGTATCCGCTCTATCTGACGCACTACGTCGCCGGTACGGCGGTCATCAGCCGGCTGCACGGGACGCTGGACGCGCGGCTGCTGGTGGGGCTGTTGATCGGCGGGTTCCTGCTGCTGAGCTGGCTGGTGCACAGGGGCGTGGAGCGGCCGGTGTCACGGCTGGTCAAGCGTGGTCTCGATGCCTCGTTCGCGCGGATGCGGGCGCGGTAGGAACGGGCGGAGCCCGGGTGCGCGTCAGGACGCACCCGGGCTCGTGTGTGCCCCGGTTACTGGCGTTGCCACAGGGCCGGGACGTTCGGGGGCTCCCAGCCCGTCTGGGCCTGGTGGCCCTGGAGGCAGCGGTAGGTCGCGCCGCCGTACGTCACCGTGTCGCCCGCCTGGTAGACCGTGCCGGCCGCCCAGGTGCCGCCGGGGTCGCCCGGGTCTCCGGGTCCGCTCGACGTGGTCTTCAGGGTGAGGCCGTAGGACTGGAGGATCGGGTTGATGGGCTGGAAGTACGTCGTCCCGCCGCTCGTGCAGTTGCCCGAGCCGCCGGAGGTGACGCCCTGGGCCTGGCTGCCGGAGATGAACGAGCCGCCGGAGTCGCCCGGCTCGGCGCACACGCTGGTGCGGGTGACGCCGGAGACGGTGCCCTCCTGATACTGCACGCTGGTGTTCAGCTGCTGGACCGTGCCGCAGTGCCAGCCCGTGGTGGAGCCCGAGCGGCACACCGACGCGCCCACCATGGCCTGCGTCGACCCGGCGACCTGGACGCCGGACCCGACGACGTTCGGGGTCGCCGTCCAGTTGGAGTTGACCGCCACCCACGCCATGTCGTTGCCGGGGAACACCGACGCCTGGAAGGTGCCCTGGGCCACCCGGTTGGAGCCGGTGGTGGTGGCGCCCGCCCGGCCGCAGTGGCCCGCCGTGGCGAAGCCGTTCTGGGTGCCCCGGGTGACGGGGAAGCCGATCGAACAACGGGAGCCGCTGCCGATGTAGTACGCGTCCCCGCCCCTCAAGTCGTAGAGCGGGCGCGGCTGTTCGGACGTCCGCACGATCCGGGCGAGGCCGGAGTCCACCTTGGCCGCCTTGAGCAGGGCGTGGGCCGCGGCGGGCCGTACCGCCTCCACCACGAGGGTGTTGGTGGGCACGTCGACGTACCAGACCGGGGTGTCGGTGCCGGCCCGGTCGGTCGCCGTGCGGTCCAGGCGGGCCTTGGCCGCGTCCAGGTCGGCGAGGGAGTGGCGGACGACGGCCGCGGTGGCGCCGCGTGCCTCGATCGCGGGGACGTCGGCGTCGTCCGTGGTCGCCACGGTGAGCGCGGACGACGCGGCGCCGCGCACCCAGGCGCCCGCGAAGTCCGCGCCCAGCGCGGCGCGCAGCCGACCGGCGTCCGCTCCCGCCTCGGCCTCGTTGGCCAGTCGGTCGCGTGCCTGCCGCGCGTCGATGCCGAGGTCCCGCGCCATGGCGTGGATGAGTGCGGGCGGGCCCTCGGCGGTCCTGAGGGTCTGCGCCGCGGTGGGGGCGGCGGGCTCGGTGCCTGCGTTCGCGGAGCCGCTGAGCCCGGCCACGAACAGCGCACCGGCTGCCACCGCCCCCGTACAGGCGGCTCGGGTGGGTCTGGGGAGTCGTTGGAGCATGGGGTGGTCTCCTCGGATTCGCTCGGGTTCGGGGAAGTACGAAGTGCGGGGAGTGCCCAAACCGTAGGGAGCGCCGAGCGGGCGGCATAAGACGTCAGCCGACCCCCTGCCCCGGTGTTATGGAACGCGGTGCGCCGGGGGGACCAGGCCCGCGTGTGCGCTGCGGGCCTGGTCCAGGACCGTCGCCGCGGTGTCCGGCTGCTGGGCCGCCGCGTGCCAGCCCAGCAGATGGCGCCAGACGAGAGGCGTGCCGGTGACGGGGCGGATGGCGATGCCGGGCGTGGCCGGGAAGGAGGCCCGGCACAGGCCGACCGCCCGGCCGACCCGGACGAGATGGACGCAGGACGCGGTGTCGGTCTCGTACATACGGCGCGGGCTGAACCCGGCGCGGGCGCAGGCGGCGGTGAAACAGTCGGCGAAACAGCCGTCGCCGGGGACGCAGGCCCACTCCTGGTCGGCCAGCGCGGCCAGCTCGATCTCCCGGGCGCGGGCCAGCGGGTGGCCGTCGGCGAGCATGACGAGCACCGGGTCCACGGCGATCTCCCGCCACACCAGCTGCTCGGCGCCGGGCGGGGCGGCCGAGCCGCAGGTGCCCGCGAGGGCGAAGTCGAGCCGCCCTTCGGTCAGTTGCTCGGCCAGCTCGCGCTCGGACCAGGAGGCGCTGGTGGTGACGGCGGTGTCCGGTGCCGCATCCGCGAGCCGGTCGACCAGCGCGCCGAGCAGCGGGCCATGGGTGCCGCCGAGCCGCAGTCGCTCCGGTTCCCGGCGGGCGTGCGCGAACCGGGCCGCCTCCTGCTGGAGGTCGGAGACGGCGGGCAGGACGACCCGGGTGCGCTCCAGCACCAGCTCGCCCAGCGCGGTGGCGCGCACGCCGTGCCGGCCCCGCTCGAACAGCTCGCCTCCCAGGGCCCGTTCGATCCGCCTGAGCTGTGCGCTCAGCGCGGGCTGGGCGAGCCCGAGTGCGGTGGCCGCCCGGGTGAGGCTGCCCGCGTCGGCGATCGTCCGGATGGTCCTCAGATGCCGCAACTCCAGCTCCATGCAGCGAGCTTGCTGGGAGGAGGGGACGGGTGCAAGGGGTTGGTATGGACCACTTGCGGTAGCGGCGGGACGATGGGGCGATGCTCAGGACCACCGTCTTACCGGGAACCCCGTGCGCCACTCCGCGCCCGGGGGACGTCCCCCTGCACCGGCTGGAGATCGCCGGTCCCGGCGCCGCGCCCTTCGCGGCGGGCAGCTTCGACGCGGTGGGGCCGCTGGCCCGGGACCCCGGGCCGCACCGGCACACCTTCTACGAGATCGTCCATGTCACGGCGGGCTCGGGCACGCACGTCGTCGACCTCGCACGATGGCCGCTGCGGCCGCCGCATCTCGCGGTGATCCGGCCCGGACAGGTGCACCACTGGGAGGCGGACCGGGACCTGGCGGGCACGCTCGCGCTGTTCACCGAGGACTTCCTGGTCGACCACCCCGGCGACCGTGATGTCCTGCGGCGCCTGGGGGAGCGGTGCTGGTTCCGCCTGGACGCCGAGCAGGACGCGCGGATCGGCCGGCTGATGGGGGAGCTGGTCGCGGAGCACGGCGACCGGGCACCCGGGTACGAGAGCGTGCTGCGGTCCCTGCTGCACGTCCTGGTGGTGCGGGCGGCGCGGCTGCCGGAGCAGGCTCCGGTTCCCGGGGCGGGGAGCGGAGGCCGGACCCTGGCCGTGGCCGAGGCGTTCGCGCGGCTGCTCGCCGACCGGCGGGAGTCGGCGGCGTGGACGGTGGGGGAGTGGACCGTGCGGGAGTGCGCGGACCGGCTCGGGGTGACCCCCGGCTACCTCACCCAGTCCGTACGCGCGGCGACCGGCCGCAGCCCCGGACGCCTGCTGATCGAGGCCCGCACCCACCAGGCCCAGCGCCTGCTCGCGCACACCGAGCTGTCCGTACGACAGGTCGCGGCCCGCACCGGATTCGACGACCCCGCCTATTTCAGCCGCTTCTTCCGCCGGGAGACCGGAACCAGCCCCGGCGCCTTCCGAAAACACCACAGCCGCCCTCACCAGTCCCTCGAAGGGGCCGAGACGCGCGCCTAGGTTCGTTGGCGATCCGACGGCCCCCACAAGGAGCAGGTATGGACAGCGAGACGAACCCCCCGCACTCCCCGCTGGTCAGCCGCAAGACGGTGCTGCGCGCGGCGCTCGCGGCCGGCGCCGCCGTACCCCTGGCGATGGCGGGCGGCCCCGCCCTGGCCCGCACCTTCGCCGACACCGGCACCCCGGTCCAGGTGACCCCTCCGTGCGACGACGGCGACGACCCGACCCCGGACCAGATCGAGGGCCCGTACTTCAAGCCGAACTCCCCGCAGCGCACCGATATCGCGGGACCCGGTGTGCCCGGTACGCGACTCATGGTCACCGGATATGTCTTCGGCCTGGCCTGCCGCCCGATAGCGGGTGCCCTGCTGGACTTCTGGCAGGCCGACCACAACGGCGCCTACGACAACACCGGCTACCGCTTCCGCGGCCACCAGTTCACCGCGTCGAACGGCTCCTTCGCCCTCACCACGATCGTGCCGGGCCTGTACCCCGGCCGCACCCGCCACATCCACGTGAAGGTGCAGGCCCCGGGCCGCCCCGTCCTCACCACCCAGCTCTACTTCCCGAACGAACCCCGCAACAGCACGGACTCCCTCTTCGACCCGCGGCTGCTGATGGCGGTGCGGGACGGAGGCGGCGGCCGCCAGGCGTCGTTCGACTTCGTCCTGAACGTGCCCCAGGACCCGGACGACCCGGGCGACCCGGGTGACACCACCTGGAGCGTGGGTACGACCTACCAGTCAGGCGCGCGGGTCACCTACGCGGGCCGCGGCTACCTCTGCCTTCAGGCCCACACGGCCCAGACCGGCTGGGAGCCCCCGAACGTCCCGGCCCTGTGGCAGGCCGCCTGAACCGCGGCGCACCCGTGTTTGACCTGCGTCACGTCTGGGGTAGTCTCTCCGGCTCGATTGGCGGAGGGGCTGCCCCATATGGCAGACTGTCGGAGTTGCTCGGTCGAGTGTTGATGCTGCGCGCCTCCCGCCGGGAGGACCGAAAGCGAGTCCCACAGTACTCGTCGCCCTAACTGCCGTAAGGCAGCACTGGGGCGGACGTACGGGAATCTTTCGGGAAGCAAGGTGCGGCACCGGCCAGGCGCTCGGTGAATCTCTCTCAGACAAGGGATGTTCGAACAAGGGACATCTGTGTCAGCGAGAGCGCGACACGCCCGACCGCGTGGGTCGGAGCGGATGTCAGGAACACCGGGTTCCAGAGCGTTACGAGACAAAGGACTACTGAGTAGCCATGGCGGGACAGAAGATCCGCATCCGGCTCAAGGCCTACGACCACGAGGTCATCGACTCCTCGGCGAAGAAGATCGTCGAGACGGTGACCCGCACTGGTGCGTCGGTCGCGGGCCCGGTGCCGCTGCCCACTGAGAAGAACGTGTACTGCGTCATCAAGTCGCCGCACAAGTACAAGGACTCGCGCGAGCACTTCGAGATGCGCACGCACAAGCGCCTGATCGACATTCTCGACCCCACCCCCAAGACCGTTGACTCTCTGATGCGACTCGACCTCCCGGCCGGTGTCGACATCGAGATCAAGCTCTGAGGGTCGGTGAGCTGAGAATGGCTAAGCAGATCAAGGGCATCCTGGGCGAGAAGCTCGGCATGACGCAGGTGTGGGACGAGAACAACCGTGTTGTTCCGGTCACCGTCGTCAAGGCCGGCCCCAACGTCGTGACCCAGGTTCGTACGAACGACGTCGACGGCTACGAGTCGGTTCAGATCGCCTTCGGCGACATCGACCCGCGCAAGGTGAACAAGCCCCTCAAGGGCCACTTCGCCAAGGCCGACGTCACCCCCCGTCGTCACCTCGTCGAGATCCGCACCTCTGACGCCTCCGAGTACACGCTCGGCCAGGAAGTCACGGCCGAGGTCTTCGAGGCCGGCGTGAAGGTCGACGTCACCGGCAAGAGCAAGGGCAAGGGCTTCGCCGGTGTCATGAAGCGTCACAACTTCAAGGGCCTCGGCGCCGGTCACGGCACCCAGCGCAAGCACCGCTCCCCCGGTTCCATCGGTGGCTGCGCCACCCCGGGCCGTGTGTTCAAGGGCCTCCGCATGGCGGGTCGCATGGGCAACGAGCGGGTCACCACCCAGAACCTGACCGTCCACGCCGTTGACGCGGAGAAGGGTCTGCTGCTCATCAAGGGCGCGGTTCCCGGTCCGAACGGCGGCCTCGTCCTGGTCCGCACCGCGGCCAAGGGGGCCTGAGGTAACCGATGAGCACTGTTGACATCCTTTCGCCGGCGGGCGACAAGGCCGGTTCCGTCGAGCTCCCCGCGGAGATCTTCGACGTAGAGAAGATCAGCGTCCCGCTGCTTCACCAGGTCGTCGTCGCACAGCTGGCCGCTGCCCGTCAGGGCACGCACAAGACCAAGCGTCGTGGCGAGGTCCGTGGTGGTGGCAAGAAGCCTTACCGCCAGAAGGGCACCGGTCGCGCCCGTCAGGGCTCGACCCGCGCGCCGCAGTTCGCCGGTGGTGGCGTCGTGCACGGTCCCGTGCCGCGCGACTACTCGCAGCGGACCCCGAAGAAGATGAAGGCCGCGGCCCTGCGCCACGCCCTCACCGACCGGGCCCGCAACAACCGCATCCACGTCGTCTCCGGCGTCATCGAGGGTGAGACCCCCTCGACGAAGGCCGCCAAGACGCTGTTCGGCAAGATCTCGGAGCGCAAGAACCTGCTCCTGGTCGTCGACCGCGCCGATGAGGCCGCGTGGCTGTCCGCCCGCAACCTGCCCCAGGTCCACATCCTGGAGCCGGGCCAGCTGAACACGTACGACGTTCTCGTCTCGGACGACGTGGTCTTCACCCAGGCCGCCTTCGAGTCCTTCGTGTCCGGCCCGAAGGCCAATGACACCGAAGGGAGCGAGGCCTGATGGCTATCCGTCACCCCGCCATTGCCTCCAAGGCCGCCAAGGCCGCCAAGGCCGCGCGCGTCGCCAAGGCGCGTCGCCACGCCGCGGAGGGCAAGAACACCGTCGAGACCCCGCTGAGCAAGTCCTTCACGGACCCCCGTGACGTGCTGCTCAAGCCGGTCGTCTCCGAGAAGAGCTACGCGCTCCTCGACGAGGGCAAGTACACGTTCATCGTCGACCCGCGTGCCAACAAGACCCAGATCAAGCAGGCCGTCCAGGCGGTCTTCTCGGTCAAGGTCACCGGGGTCAACACGATCAACCGCCAGGGCAAGCGCAAGCGGACCCGCACGGGCTTCGGCAAGCGTGCCGACAGCAAGCGCGCGATCGTGACCCTCGCCGAGGGCGACCGTATCGACATCTTCGGCGGTCCGACCGCGTAAGCGGGTCGGATCGTCCGATATCGGACGAGGACTGAGAAATGGGAATCCGCAAGTACAAGCCGACTACGCCGGGCCGTCGTGGTTCCAGCGTCGCCGACTTCGTCGAGGTCACGCGGTCCACGCCGGAGAAGTCGCTGGTCCGCCCGCTGCACAGCAAGGGCGGCCGTAACAACGCCGGTCGTGTGACCGTTCGCCACCAGGGTGGCGGACACAAGCGCGCCTACCGAGTGATCGACTTCCGTCGTCACGACAAGGACGGCGTGCCGGCGAAGGTCGCGCACATCGAGTACGACCCCAACCGCACCGCGCGCATCGCGCTGCTGCACTACGCGGACGGCGAGAAGCGCTACATCCTCGCCCCGCGCAACCTGCAGCAGGGTGACCGCGTCGAGAACGGTCCCGGGGCCGACATCAAGCCGGGCAACAACCTGGCGCTCCGCAACATCCCGGTCGGTACCACGATCCACGCGATCGAGCTCCGTCCCGGTGGCGGCGCCAAGTTCGCCCGCTCCGCCGGTGCCTCCGTGCAGCTGCTCGCGAAGGAGGGCTCGATGGCCCACCTCCGCATGCCTTCCGGTGAGATCCGCCTGGTCGACCAGCGCTGCCGCGCCACGGTCGGCGAGGTCGGCAACGCCGAGCAGAGCAACATCAACTGGGGTAAGGCCGGCCGCAAGCGCTGGCTGGGCGTTCGCCCGACCGTCCGCGGTGTGGCGATGAACCCGGTTGACCACCCGCACGGTGGTGGTGAGGGCAAGACCTCCGGTGGTCGCCACCCGGTCTCCCCGTGGGGTCAGAAGGAGGGTCGTACTCGTTCGCCGAAGAAGGCTTCGAACAAGTACATCGTCCGCCGCCGCAAGACGAACAAGAAGCGCTAGGAGCGGGTTTAGATGCCGCGCAGTCTCAAGAAGGGGCCCTTCGTCGACGACCACCTGATCAAGAAGGTGGACGCCCAGAACGAAGCCGGCACCAAGAACGTCATCAAGACCTGGTCCCGTCGCTCCATGATCGTGCCGGCCATGCTCGGCCACACGCTCGCGGTGCACAACGGCAAGACCCACATCCCGGTGTTCGTCACCGAGTCGATGGTCGGTCACAAGCTCGGCGAGTTCTCGCCGACTCGTACCTTCCGGGGTCACGTCAAGGACGACCGGAAGTCGAAGCGCCGCTAGTAGCGGATCGCATTCAGACACGTAAGTAACTGAGAGGGACAACCATGGAAGCCAGGGCCCAGGCGCGGTACATCCGCGTTACGCCCATGAAGGCCCGCCGCGTGGTGGACCTTATCCGTGGCATGGATGCCACGGAGGCTCAGGCTGTTCTGCGATTCGCTCCGCAGGCAGCCTCCGTGCCGGTCGGCAAGGTGCTCGACAGCGCCATTGCCAACGCCGCGCACAACTACGACCACACCGACGCCGACAGCCTCTTCATCTCCGAGGCCTACGTCGACGAGGGCCCGACCCTGAAGCGGTTCCGTCCGCGCGCCCAGGGCCGTGCCTACCGGATCCGCAAGCGGACCAGCCACATCACCGTGGTCGTCAGCAGCAAGGAAGGAACCCGGTAATGGGCCAGAAGGTTAACCCGCATGGGTTCCGGCTCGGTGTCACCACGGACTTCAAGTCCCGCTGGTACGCCGACAAGCTGTACAAGGACTACGTCAAGGAAGACGTCGCCATCCGTCGGATGATGACGTCCGGCATGGAGCGCGCCGGTATCTCGAAGGTTGAGATCGAGCGCACCCGTGACCGTGTCCGCGTGGACATCCACACCGCGCGTCCGGGCATCGTCATCGGCCGCCGTGGCGCCGAGGCCGACCGCATCCGCGGTGACCTCGAGAAGCTCACGGGCAAGCAGGTCCAGCTGAACATCCTCGAGGTCAAGAACCCCGAGACGGACGCTCAGCTGGTTGCTCAGGCCGTTGCCGAGCAGCTCTCCTCCCGCGTCTCCTTCCGTCGGGCCATGCGTAAGAGCATGCAGTCCGCCATGAAGGCCGGCGCCAAGGGCATCAAGATCCAGTGCGGCGGCCGCCTCGGCGGCGCCGAGATGTCCCGCTCGGAGTTCTACCGCGAGGGCCGTGTGCCCCTGCACACGCTCCGCGCGAACGTGGACTACGGCTTCTTCGAGGCCAAGACGACCTTCGGCCGTATCGGTGTGAAGGTCTGGATCTACAAGGGCGACGTCAAGAACATCGCCGAGGTCCGCGCCGAGAACGCTGCGGCCCGTGCGGGTAACCGCCCGGCCCGTGGTGGTGCCGACCGCCCGGCCCGTGGTGGCCGCGGTGGCGAGCGGCGCGGTCGTAAGCCGCAGCAGGCTGCCGGTTCCGAGGCCCCCAAGGCCGAGGCTCCCGCCGCCGCTCCGGCTGAGAGCACCGGAACGGAGGCCTGACCGACATGCTGATCCCCCGTAGGGTCAAGCACCGCAAGCAGCACCACCCGAAGCGCTCCGGCGCTGCCAAGGGCGGCACGCAGGTTGCGTTCGGCGAGTACGGCATCCAGGCGCTCACCCCGGCGTATGTGACGAACCGCCAGATCGAGGCCGCTCGTATCGCCATGACGCGTCACATCAAGCGTGGTGGCAAGGTCTGGATCAACATCTACCCGGACCGTCCCCTCACCAAGAAGCCTGCCGAGACCCGCATGGGTTCCGGTAAGGGTTCTCCGGAGTGGTGGATCGCCAACGTCAAGCCCGGACGCGTGATGTTCGAGCTGTCGTACCCCAACGAGAAGATCGCCCGTGAGGCCCTGACTCGCGCAGCCCACAAGCTGCCGATGAAGTGCCGGATCGTCAAGCGCGAGGCAGGTGAAGCGTGATGTCGGCCGGTACCAAGGCGTCCGAGCTGCGCGAACTGGGCAACGAGGAGCTTCTGGCGAAGCTCCGCGAGGCCAAGGAAGAGCTGTTCAACCTCCGCTTCCAGGCGGCCACGGGTCAGCTCGAAAACCACGGCCGTCTCAAGGCGGTCCGCAAGGACATCGCGCGGATCTACACCCTGATGCGCGAGCGTGAGCTGGGCATCGAAACGGTGGAGAACGCCTGATGAGCGAGAAGAACGTGACTGAGAACGCAGAGGCCCGCGGCTTCCGCAAGACCCGTGAGGGTCTCGTCGTCAGCGACAAGATGGACAAGACCGTCGTCGTCGCTGTCGAGGACCGCGTCAAGCACGCGCTGTACGGCAAGGTCATCCGCCGTACGAACAAGCTCAAGGCGCACGACGAGCAGAACGCCGCGGGTGTCGGCGACCGCGTCCTCCTGATGGAGACCCGGCCGCTGTCCGCCTCGAAGCGCTGGCGCGTCGTCGAGATCCTCGAGAAGGCCAAGTAATTTCCTGCGGGGCACCCCCCGCAGGTCAGTTCCGCCAGGCTCGGCAGGGGTTCTCTTCACTGAGACCCCTGCCGGGAACCGGCAGACAAACAGGAGATAGACGTGATCCAGCAGGAGTCGCGACTGCGCGTCGCCGACAACACTGGTGCGAAGGAAATCCTTTGCATCCGTGTGCTCGGTGGCTCCGGTCGCCGCTACGCGGGCATCGGTGACGTCATCGTCGCCACCGTCAAGGACGCGATCCCCGGTGGCAACGTGAAGAAGGGTGACGTCGTCAAGGCGGTCATCGTTCGCACCGTCAAGGAGCGCCGCCGTCCGGACGGCTCGTACATCCGCTTCGACGAGAACGCCGCCGTCATTCTGAAGAACGACGGCGACCCTCGCGGCACCCGCATCTTCGGCCCCGTCGGCCGTGAGCTGCGCGAGAAGAAGTTCATGAAGATCATCTCGCTCGCGCCGGAGGTGCTGTAAGCATGAAGATCAAGAAGGGCGACCTGGTCCAGGTCATCACCGGTAAGGACAAGGGCAAGCAGGGCAAGGTCATTGCCGCTTACCCGCGCGAGGAGCGCGTCCTGGTCGAGGGTGTCAACCGGGTCAAGAAGCACACCAAGGCCGGTCCGACCGCTCGCGGTTCGCAGGCCGGTGGCATCGTCACGACCGAGGCGCCGGTCCACGTCTCCAACGTCCAGCTGGTCGTTGAGAAGGACGGCAACAAGGTCGTCACGCGTGTCGGATACCGCTTCGACGAAGAGGGCAACAAGATCCGCGTTGCCAAGCGGACGGGTGAGGACATCTGATGGCTACCACCACCACTCCGCGTCTGAAGACGAAGTACCGCGAGGAGATCGCGGGCAAGCTGCGTGACGAGTTCAAGTACGAGAACGTCATGCAGGTTCCCGGCCTCGTCAAGATCGTGGTCAACATGGGTGTGGGCGACGCCGCCCGCGACTCCAAGCTGATCGAGGGCGCCATCCGCGACCTCACCACGATCACCGGTCAGAAGCCGGCCGTCACCAAGGCCCGCAAGTCCATCGCGCAGTTCAAGCTGCGTGAGGGTCAGCCGATCGGTGCCCACGTCACGCTCCGTGGCGACCGCATGTGGGAGTTCCTGGACCGCACCCTGTCGCTCGCGCTGCCGCGCATCCGCGACTTCCGCGGCCTGTCCCCCAAGCAGTTCGACGGCCGTGGCAACTACACCTTCGGTCTCACGGAGCAGGTCATGTTCCACGAGATCGACCAGGACAAGATCGACCGTACCCGGGGTATGGACATCACCGTGGTCACCACGGCGACCAACGACGCTGAGGGCCGCGCGCTCCTTCGTCACCTCGGCTTCCCGTTCAAGGAGGCGTGAGCGAGATGGCGAAGAAGGCTCTGATTGCCAAGGCTGCTCGCAAGCCCAAGTTCGGTGTGCGTGGCTACACGCGCTGCCAGCGCTGCGGCCGTCCGCACTCCGTGTACCGCAAGTTCGGCCTGTGCCGCGTGTGCCTTCGTGAGATGGCTCACCGTGGCGAGCTGCCGGGCGTGACCAAGAGCTCCTGGTAATCCCCGTTTTTTAGGGATTCCTGAAGCTCTCGGTAAGCATCTGGGTGGACAGGGGCCCACCCCCGCATGGCTTAGGCTTGTGGGGTTGGGCGCCTGTCGCGCCCGTACGACTTACTACGCCGTAGGTCCACCGCGCCGCACCCGTCCCGTCTCGGATCGGGGAGAGGGATGGCGCACCAGGAAACCCCGGCGAGAGAGGCCGAAGGCCAATTCATGACCATGACTGATCCGATCGCAGACATGCTTACGCGTCTGCGGAACGCGAACTCGGCGTACCACGACACCGTGGCGATGCCGCACTCGAAGATCAAGTCGCACATCGCGGAGATCCTCCAGCAGGAGGGCTTCATCACGGGCTGGAAGGTCGAGGACGCCGAGGTCGGCAAGAACCTCGTCCTGGAGCTGAAGTTCGGCCCCAACCGTGAGCGCTCCATCGCGGGCATCAAGCGGATCTCCAAGCCCGGTCTCCGGGTTTACGCGAAGTCCACCAACCTGCCCAAGGTCCTCGGTGGCCTCGGCGTGGCGATCATCTCCACGTCGCACGGTCTTCTGACCGACAAGCAGGCCGGCAAGAAGGGCGTGGGTGGGGAAGTCCTCGCCTACGTCTGGTAGCGGAAGGGAACGGAGGAAACAGCTATGTCGCGTATTGGCAAGCTCCCCATCACGGTTCCCGCCGGCGTGGACGTCACCATCGACGGCCGTACGGTCTCGGTCAAGGGCCCCAA
The DNA here is from genome assembly GCF_000349325.1 of Streptomyces davaonensis JCM 4913. Taxonomy (GTDB): domain Bacteria; phylum Actinomycetota; class Actinomycetes; order Streptomycetales; family Streptomycetaceae; genus Streptomyces; species Streptomyces davaonensis. The sequence goes on along the minus strand of NC_020504.1, from coordinate 4,181,443 downwards.
GGGCACGCTGACCCACACCGTTGCCGCGCCGATCGAGATCGCCAAGGGTGAGGAAGGCGTTCTGAACGTCACCCGCCCCAACGACGAGCGTCAGAACAAGGCCCTGCACGGCCTGTCCCGCACGCTGGTGGCGAACATGATCACCGGCGTGACCCAGGGTTACGTGAAGAAGCTCGAAATCAGCGGTGTCGGTTACCGCGTGACCGCCAAGGGTTCGAACCTCGAGTTCGCTCTCGGTTACAGCCACCCGATCCTCGTCGAGGCCCCCGAGGGCATCACCTTCAAGGTCGAGGCTCCGACCCGTTTCTCGGTCGAGGGCATCGACAAGCAGAAGGTCGGCGAGGTTGCGGCCAACATCCGCAAGCTGCGCAAGCCCGACCCGTACAAGGCCAAGGGCGTCAAGTACGAGGGCGAAGTCATCCGCCGCAAGGTCGGAAAGGCGGGTAAGTAAGCCATGGCATACGGACAGAAGATCCTGAAGGGCGACGCCTACAAGCGCGCCGCGATCAAGCGCCGTCACATCCGGATCCGCAAGCGGATCTCCGGTACGGCGGAGCGTCCCCGTCTGGTCGTTACCCGCTCGAACCGCCACATCGTGGCCCAGGTGATCGACGACATCCAGGGTCACACCCTGGCGTCGGCGTCCACCCTGGACACCTCGGTCCGCGGTGGCGAGGGCGACAAGTCCGCGCAGGCCAAGCAGGTCGGCGCCCTGGTCGCCGAGCGTGCCAAGGCCGCCGGTGTCGAGGCCGTCGTATTCGACCGTGGTGGCAACCAGTACGCCGGGCGCATCGCCGCCCTGGCGGACGCCGCCCGCGAAGCCGGCTTGAAGTTCTGAGCCGTTCGTAGCTAGCGGAAAAGAGAGAGGTAAATCCAATGGCTGGACCCCAGCGCCGCGGTGGCGGTGCCGGTGGCGGCGAGCGGCGGGACCGGAAGGGCCGTGACGGCGGCGCAGCTGCCGCCGAGAAGACCGCGTACGTTGAGCGTGTCGTCGCGATCAACCGTGTCGCCAAGGTTGTGAAGGGTGGTCGTCGCTTCAGCTTCACCGCGCTGGTCGTGGTGGGCGACGGTGACGGCACCGTGGGTGTCGGTTACGGCAAGGCCAAGGAGGTGCCGGCCGCCATCGCCAAGGGCGTTGAGGAGGCCAAGAAGCACTTCTTCAAGGTCCCCCGTATCCAGGGCACCATCCCGCACCCCATCCAGGGTGAGAAGGCTGCCGGCGTCGTGCTGCTCAAGCCCGCGTCGCCCGGTACCGGTGTTATCGCCGGTGGTCCGGTGCGCGCCGTGCTCGAGTGCGCCGGTATCCACGACATCCTGTCGAAGTCGCTCGGCTCCGACAACGCGATCAACATCGTGCACGCGACCGTGGAGGCCCTCAAGGGCCTGCAGCGTCCCGAGGAGGTCGCGGCCCGCCGTGGTCTGCCGCTCGAGGACGTCGCCCCCGCGGCTCTTCTCCGTGCGCGTGCCGGGGCGGGTGCGTAATCATGGCGCAGCTCAAGATTACGCAGGTCAAGTCCTACATCGGCAGCAAGCAGAACCACCGTGACACCCTGCGCTCCCTTGGTCTCAAGGGCATCAACACGCAGGTCGTCAAGGAGGACCGCCCCGAGTTCCGCGGCATGGTGCACACCGTCCGCCACCTCGTGACGGTCGAGGAGGTCGACTGATCATGGCGGAGAACAACCCGCTCAAGATCCACAACCTCCGTCCCGCCCCCGGCGCCAAGACCGCCAAGACCCGTGTCGGTCGTGGTGAGGCGTCGAAGGGTAAGACGGCCGGTCGTGGTACCAAGGGCACCAAGGCCCGTTACCAGGTTCCGGAGCGCTTCGAGGGTGGGCAGATGCCCCTCCACATGCGTCTCCCGAAGCTCAAGGGCTTCAAGAACCCGTTCAAGACCGAGTTCCAGGTCGTGAACCTCGACAAGCTGGCCGCGCTCTACCCCGAGGGTGGCGAGGTCACGGTCGAGGGTCTGGTGGCCAAGGGTGCCGTTCGCAAGAACAGCCTCGTCAAGGTCCTCGGCCAGGGCGAGATCTCCGTGGCGCTGCAGGTGACGGTCGACGCCGTCTCCGGCTCCGCCAAGGAGAAGATCACCGCCGCCGGCGGTACCGTCACCGAGCTCGTCTGAACACAACAGGCGTCTCGATGACTTGAGCGATCCCGACCGGGGATACCCCACAAATGGGGTATCCCCGGTTGGTCGTTCCTAGGGTGGCAGTCTCGCGGGTAAGGTGGCCTGCACTGCCAACTTTTAACGAGTGCCTCACAAGCGGCACTCGGAGCGGCAGTTGACCGTTACTTAATCGTCGAACCTCAAGACCGTCACCCTTGACGCAGTAGCGCGGGGGTCGCAGGAGGCACCGTGCTCACCGCGTTCGCCCGGGCGTTCAAGACGCCCGACCTGCGCAAGAAGCTGCTCTTCACGCTCGGGATCATCGTGGTCTACCGGGTGGGTACCCACATCCCGATCCCCGGCGTCGACTACACGTCCGTCCAGCAGTGCGTGGACGAGGCGGCCGGCAACCAGGGCCTCTTCGGTCTGGTCAATATGTTCAGTGGTGGTGCGCTGCTCCAGATCACGGTCTTCGCGCTGGGCATCATGCCGTACATCACGGCGAGCATCATTCTCCAGCTGCTGACCGTGGTGATCCCGCGACTGGAAGCCCTGAAGAAGGAAGGGCAGTCCGGTACCGCGAAGATCACGCAGTACACCCGTTATCTGACGGTGGCGCTCGCCATCCTCCAGGGCACCGGCCTCGTGGCCACCGCCCGCAGCGGCGCCCTCTTCTCCGGCTGCACGGTCGCCGGCCAGATCGTCCCGGACCGCTCCATCTTCGTGACCATCACGATGGTCATCACCATGACCGCCGGTACGGCCGTCGTCATGTGGCTCGGTGAGCTCATCACCGACCGCGGTGTCGGCAACGGCATGTCGATCCTGATGTTCATCTCGATCGCGGCCACCTTCCCGTCCGCGCTGTGGGCGATCAAGACGCAGGGCACCCTGGCCGACGGCTGGATCGAGTTCAGCACCGTCATGCTCGTCGGGTTCGTCATGGTCGGCCTGGTCGTCTTCGTCGAGCAGGCTCAGCGCCGTATCCCGGTCCAGTACGCGAAGCGCATGATCGGCCGCCGTTCCTACGGTGGAACGTCGACGTACATCCCGCTCAAGGTGAACCAGGCGGGTGTGATTCCCGTCATCTTCGCCTCGTCGCTGCTCTACATTCCGGCCCTGATCGCGCAGTTCTCGGACGGCACTTCGAGCTGGAAAACCTGGATCGAAGCGAATCTCGTCACAGGCGAGCATCCGATTTACATCACTATGTACTTCTTGCTCATTGTTTTCTTCGCGTTCTTCTACGTGGCGATCTCCTTCAACCCTGAGGAAGTCGCCGACAACATGAAGAAGTATGGTGGCTTCATCCCGGGCATCCGGGCTGGCCGACCGACCGCTGAGTACCTGAGCTACGTACTCAACCGGATCACCTGGCCGGGTTCGCTGTATCTGGGTCTGATCGCTCTCGTTCCGACAATTGCGTTGGCCGGTTTCGGCGCCAACCAGAACTTCCCGTTCGGTGGTACCAGCATCCTGATCATCGTGGGTGTCGGACTTGAGACCGTGAAGCAGATCGAGAGCCAGCTCCAGCAGCGCAATTACGAAGGGTTCCTCCGCTGATGCGAATCGTCCTCGTCGGGCCGCCGGGCGCCGGTAAGGGAACGCAAGCCACGCGCCTTGCCGAGAAGCTGAACATCCCGCACATCTCCACGGGCGACCTGTTCCGCGCCAACATCAGCCAGCAGACGGAGCTCGGGAAGCTCGCCAAGTCCTACATGGACGCGGGCAACCTGGTGCCGGACGAGGTCACCATCGCGATGGCCAAGGACCGCATGGAGCAGCCCGACGCCGAGGGCGGCTTCCTGCTGGACGGCTTCCCGCGCAATGTGTCCCAGGCCGAGGCGCTGGACGAGCTGCTGACCACCGAGGGCATCAAGCTGGACGCGGTGCTGGACCTGGAGGCCCCGGAGGAGGAGGTCGTCAAGCGGATCGCCGGCCGGCGCATCTGCCGTAACGACTCCGCCCATGTCTTCCACGTCACGTACAAGAAGCCGGCCAAGGAAGGCGTCTGCGACGTCTGCGGCGGCGAGCTGTACCAGCGCGACGACGACTCCGAGGCGACCGTCCGGACGCGGCTCGAGGTCTACCACACGCAGACCGAGCCGATCATCGACTACTACAAGACGCAGGGCCTGGTCGTGACGATCGAGGCCATGGGTCCGGTGGACGAGGTCACGGCCCGTGCGCTGGCGGCGCTCAAGCGCGAGGGCGACGAGAACTAGGTCTTCGTACGTCGCGGTAGCCGCGGTTCCCTTGTGAGGGGGCCGCGGCTGCTGTGTGCCGTGGCTGCGCACGTATGGTTGTGAGGTAGCCCCTACCCCGGTTTGAGAAAGGCCCCCGCCGACATGGTGCAGATCAAGAGCCCCGAGCAGATCGCCAAGATGCGTGAGGCGGGGTTGGTCGTCGCCGCCATTCACGCGGCCACTCGCGAGGCGGCCGTGCCGGGTGCCACCACCAAGGATCTCGACGAGGTGGCCCGCAAGGTGCTCGCCGAGCACGGCGCCAAGTCGAACTTCCTGGGGTACGGCGGCTTCCCGGCCACCATCTGCACCTCCGCGAACGAGGTCGTCGTCCACGGCATCCCCTCCGAGGAGGTCGTCCTCAAGGACGGCGACATCATCTCCATCGACTGCGGAGCGATCGTCGACGGCTGGCACGGTGACGCCGCCTACACGGCCTTCGTGGGGTCCGGTCACGCTCCGGAGCTCATCGAGCTCTCCCGGGTGACCGAGGAGTCGATGTGGGCCGGTATCGCGGCCATGAAGCAGGGGAACCGGCTCGTCGACGTCTCCCGTGCGATCGAGACGTACATCCGGCGCCAGCCGAAGGTCGGCGGTGGGCGGTACGGGATCATCGAGGACTACGGCGGCCACGGCATTGGCACCGAGATGCACATGGATCCGCATCTGCTGAACTACGTGGAGCGCCGGCGCGGCAAGGGGCCGAAGCTGGTGCCCGGGTTCTGCCTCGCCATCGAGCCCATGGTGTCCCTCGGTACGCCGAAGACCGAGGTGCTCCAGGACGACTGGACCGTGATCACCACGGACGGCACGTGGTCGTCGCACTGGGAGCACTCGGTCGCCCTGACCGAGCAGGGTCCGCTGGTGCTCACGGCCCCCGACGGCGGTAAGGCGAAGCTGGCCGAGCTCGGCATCACCGCCGCGCCGGATCCGCTGGCCTGAGTCCGCCGCGCTTAATGATCTGTCCCCTTGGGCAGACTGCCTCGATTCGTCTTTCCGGGTGCGCTGACGTAGACTGACTCGTCGGCTCTTGTGTACCCGCATGTCTTCATGCACTCGCACTGAGTCGATCAAGGTAGTCGATTCGAAGGGCGAAGCGTGGCCAAGAAGCAAGGTGCCATCGAGATCGAGGGCACTGTCGTCGAGTCTCTGCCGAACGCCATGTTCAAGGTCGAGCTCCAGAACGGCCACCAGGTCCTGGCACACATCAGCGGCAAGATGCGCATGCACTACATCCGCATCCTCCCTGACGACCGGGTCGTGGTGGAGCTGTCTCCGTACGACCTGACGCGTGGCCGGATCGTCTACCGGTACAAGTAGATCCCTCTGACTCGGAGAACCTCAATCTCATGAAGGTCAAGCCGAGCGTCAAGAAGATCTGCGACAAGTGCAGGGTGATCCGCCGTCACGGTCGGGTCATGGTCATCTGCGAGAACCCGCGCCACAAGCAGCGCCAGGGCTGACGCACGATCGACCGATCCCTCTGCATCGATATCGCAGAGATTCGCGCGACGCGAGCTGAATTTGTTCATAGGCAGGACCCAAGCCGCTACGGCTTGACACCCCCGGTTCGGAGGCCGGGGACCCGATTCGTACCTGGTACGGCGGTCGGGAAGCGGTTCTGCGGAAGACCTCCGAAGATCACCAGGAGCCATTGAATGGCACGCGTTTCCGGTGTTGACATCCCGCGCGACAAGCGCGTGGAGGTCGCCCTCACCTACGTGTTCGGCATCGGCCGGACCCTCTCTCAGGCGACGCTGGCTGCGACCGGCGTCGACCCGAACACCCGCGTTCGCGACCTCTCCGAGGAGCAGCTCGTCGCGATTCGTGAGTACGTCGACAACAACATCAAGACCGAGGGTGACCTCCGTCGCGAGATCCAGGCCGACATCCGCCGCAAGGTCGAGATCGGCTGCTACCAGGGTCTCCGCCACCGCCGTGGCCTGCCCGTCCGCGGTCAGCGCACCAGCACCAACGCCCGCACCCGCAAGGGCCCGCGTCGCGCCATCGCCGGCAAGAAGAAGCCGGGCAAGAAGTAGTCCTCAGCGGACTTCGCAGTCCAGCGGTCTTCGCTGTAGGACCGACCACCTCCCGTAGGAGTACAGATGCCCCCCAAGGGTCGTCAGGGCGCTGCCAAGAAGGTGCGCCGCAAGGAAAAGAAGAACGTCGCTCACGGCCACGCGCACATCAAGAGCACGTTCAACAACACGATCGTCTCCATCACGGACCCGTCCGGCAACGTGATCTCCTGGGCCTCCGCCGGCCACGTCGGCTTCAAGGGCTCCCGGAAGTCCACGCCGTTCGCCGCGCAGATGGCCGCCGAGTCGGCTGCCCGCCGCGCCCAGGAGCACGGCATGCGCAAGGTCGACGTGTTCGTCAAGGGTCCCGGCTCCGGCCGTGAGACCGCGATCCGCTCCCTCCAGGCCACGGGCCTCGAGGTCGGTTCGATCCAGGACGTCACGCCCACCCCGCACAACGGCTGCCGTCCGCCCAAGCGCCGCCGCGTCTGACGTACGGCTGCTTGGTCTGAGGTTTTCGGGCGGTACGGCTCTTCGGAGTCGTATCGCCCGTACCCTTGTAACAAATCAGGGCGTCAAATAGCGGGCGCCCCTGACAGAAGGAACGCAACATGCTGATCGCTCAGCGTCCCTCGTTGACCGAAGAGGTCGTCGACGAGTTCCGCTCCCGGTTCGTGATCGAGCCGCTGGAGCCGGGCTTCGGCTACACCCTCGGCAACTCCCTCCGCCGTACCCTCCTGTCGTCGATCCCCGGCGCTGCTGTCACCAGCATCCGGATCGACGGTGTCCTGCACGAGTTCACCACCGTGCCGGGCGTCAAGGAGGACGTCACCGACCTGATCCTCAACATCAAGCAGCTGGTCGTCTCCTCGGAGCACGACGAGCCGGTCGTGATGTACCTGCGCAAGCAGGGTCCGGGTCTGGTCACCGCCGCCGACATCGCGCCCCCGGCCGGTGTCGAGGTGCACAACCCCGACCTCGTCCTCGCCACGCTCAACGGCAAGGGCAAGCTGGAGATGGAGCTGACCGTCGAGCGCGGTCGCGGTTACGTCTCCGCCGTGCAGAACAAGCAGGTGGGCCAGGAGATCGGCCGGATCCCGGTCGACTCCATCTACTCGCCGGTTCTCAAGGTCACCTACAAGGTCGAGGCGACCCGTGTCGAGCAGCGCACCGACTTCGACAAGCTGATCGTCGACGTCGAGACCAAGCAGGCGATGCGTCCGCGTGACGCCATGGCCTCCGCCGGTAAGACGCTGGTCGAGCTGTTCGGTCTCGCCCGTGAGCTGAACATCGACGCCGAGGGCATCGACATGGGCCCGTCCCCCACGGACGCCGCCCTCGCCGCTGACCTGGCGCTGCCGATCGAGGAGCTGGAGCTCACCGTTCGGTCGTACAACTGCCTCAAGCGTGAGGGCATCCACTCCGTGGGTGAGCTCGTCGCGCGTTCCGAGGCCGACCTCCTCGACATTCGTAACTTCGGTGCGAAGTCCATCGACGAGGTCAAGGCGAAGCTGGCCGGCATGGGCCTGGCCCTGAAGGACAGCCCGCCCGGATTCGACCCCACGGCCGCCGCCGACGCCTTCGGCGCCGACGACGACGCGGACGCGGGTTTCGTGGAGACCGAGCAGTACTGATCAGTACTTGATCGGTCGATGCCGGTGAGCATCCGCTCATCGGGTTCCTGACCCCGGTACCTGATACGGCCGGGGCAGACACACAGGAGATTGAAAATGCCGAAGCCCACCAAGGGTGCCCGTCTGGGCGGCAGCGCCGCGCACGAGAAGCTGCTCCTCGCGAACCTCGCGAAGGCGCTCTTCGAGCACGGCCGCATCACCACCACCGAGGCGAAGGCCCGCCGCCTGCGGCCGTACGCCGAGCGTCTGGTCACCAAGGCGAAGAAGGGCGACCTTCACAACCGCCGTCAGGTGCTCCAGGTGATCACGGACAAGAGCGTCGTCCACACGCTCTTCACCGAGATCGGCCCGCGCTACGAGAACCGTCCGGGTGGCTACACCCGTATCACCAAGATCGGTAACCGTCGTGGCGACAACGCGCCCATGGCTGTCATCGAGCTTGTTGAGGCGCTGACGGTGGCGCAGGAGGCGACCGGCGAGGCCGAGGCCGCCACCAAGCGTGCCGCCAAGGATGCCGAGGTTGCTGCTGAGGCCAAGGTCGACACGACCAAGGCCGACGAGGCTCCCGCCGAGGAGTCGAAGGACGCGTAAGCGTTCCCCGCGCCCCCAGGGGTGTTGGCGGGTCCGTTCCTTTTCAGGGGCGGGCCCGCCTTTTTGTACTTGAGAGGATCTGTACGTGAGTGAAGTGGCAGCGCCTGGGTTTGTTCGGGTTCGGCTTGATCTCTCCTATGACGGTGGGGAGTTCCATGGCTGGGCCAAGCAAGCCGGTGGGCAGCGGACCGTGCAGGGGGAGATCGAGGATGCCCTGCGGACGGTGACTCGGTCGGGGGAGACCACGTACGAGTTGACCGTCGCCGGGCGGACGGACGCGGGCGTGCATGCTCGGGGGCAGGTTGCTCATGTGGATCTGCCCGAGGAGCTGTGGGGGCTGCATCAGGAGAAGTTGCTGAAGCGGCTCGCTGGGCGGCTGCCCAAGGACGTGCGGGTGTGGGCGCTCACCGAGGCGCCCGAGGGGTTCAACGCGCGGTTCGCGGCTCTGTGGCGGCGTTACATCTACCGGGTGGGGGACCGGCCCGGTGGTGTGGATCCGCTGCTGCGCAGTCATGTGCTCTGGCATGACTGGGAGTTGGACGTCGATGTGATGGACGCCGCCGCCAAGTCCCTTGTCGGGGAGCATGACTTCGCCGCCTACGCGAAGAAGCGTGAAGGTGCTTCCACCGTGCGGGAGATCTTCGACTTCGGGGTGCGGCGTACCGCGGACGGCGTCGTGGAGATCGAGGTCCGTGCGGACGCCTTCTGCCACAACCAAGTGCGGTCCATGGTGGGCGCGTTGTTGTTCGTGGGGGACGGGCATCGCGGCGTGGAGTGGCCGCGGAAGGTGCTGGACGCGCGGGTGCGGGACAGTGCCGTCCATGTCGTACGGCCGCACGGGCTGACCCTTGAGGAGGTCGCCTATCCGGCCGCCGGTCAGCTCGCGGAGCGGCAGCGGCAGGCTCGGCGGGTGCGGGGGCAGGTGCACTGAAGGGGGGCCCTGTGTCGACAGGGCCCCCTTCGGCTTGCGTCAGTCCTGCTTGCGTCAGTCCTGCGCGCGGCGGGAGCGGGTGAACCGGATCGCGGCCCAGCCCAGCGCGGCGAGCGCGGCGGCCGCCCCGGCGAGGGTGCCGATGCCCGCGGCGCCGGTCAGCGCCAGGCTGCCCGAGTCGCCCTGGGTGTCCGTGCCGCCGGTGCTGTCCGAGCCGCCCGTCGTGCTGTCGGACGTGCCGGAGGGGCTCGGGGACGGGGAGGGGCTCGCGTCCTTCTCGGTCACCTCGACCGTGAAGCGGATCCCGGCGTCACCGGCCGCCGCGAGGACGTTGTACGTGCCCGGCTCCTTGCCCGCGACCAGATCGGTGGCGGTGGCCTCGCCGTCGGCGTCGGTGGTCACCTTCACGGAGTCCTCGTCGCCCTTGAACGCCGGGGCCTCATCGTCGCTGCTCTCGACGGTGAACTGCACCTCGGTGTCCGCGGCCGGAGCGCCGTTCTTGGTCACCTTGACGGACAGCGGCTCGGCGAAGGTGTCGCCGATCGCGGCCTGCTGCTCGTCGCCGCCCGTGATCTCGATGGTGTGGCTCGTCTCCGCGACATGGGCGGTGAAGGTCGTGGTGGCGGTCCCGGACGTGGCCCGGACCGTGAAGCTGCCCTCCTTCTCGCCGGTGATGACGGAGGGGGACGCGGCGCGGCCCTGGGCGTCCGTGTACACCTGGGTCGGGAAGTCCTCCCACTTCACCCCGAGGCCGTTCGGGTCCTCCAGGGTGAAGGTCACCTTCTGCTCGGGCAGCGGCTCGCCGTCCTTGTTGCGGGCCACGACCACCATCGGGTCGGAGGTGAAGATCGGAAGGACGGTCTGGTCGTCGCCGGACTCCCGGGTCAGCTCGGACACCACGGGGGCGCCCTTGGGGTCCTTCCACTGGAAGACCACGCGGCCGTCGCCGCCGCGCTCGTTCCAGCCGCCCTGGCCGACGCCGGCGAGGTCCGGCTGGTTGTCGTTCAGCGGATTGTGCACCCAGAACGGGTCGTCCTTCGCCGCCGGATACGGCGTGGTGCTGCTGAGCATGCGCACGTCGGAGGTGCGCTCGGCGTCGACGTAGCTGGAACCGCCACCGCCGCTGCCGCCGTCGGTCTCCGCGGCACGGCCGCCGCCGCCACCGCCGCCCGCGTAGCCCGCGCCGCCACCGCCCGCCCTGGCACCGCCGTCGCCGCCCGCGCCGCCCTGCGTGGCGTCGGCGCCGGGCTTGCCGCCCTCGCCACCGGCCTCGCCGCCCTGGCCGCCCTTGGCACCCCTGCCGCCGAAGTCCTCGCCGGCGTCGATGCCGTCGGGAGCGCCACCGCTGCCCCCAGGGCCCAGGTCGGTGTTGCCGTATCCGCCGCCCCCGCCGCCGGCGGCGATGAACAGCGGCGAGCCGTCGGCGGCGCGGACCGCGGTGCTCGCGCCGCCGCCCCCGTTCCAGTTGCCCTCGCCGGCCTTGCCGCCGAGCGCGTCACCGAAGAACTTGCCGTTCCCGACGCGCCAGCCTCCGACCTTCACCGTCAGGTGCTCACCGGGGGTGACCGCCAGCGAGCCCCCCACGTACGCGCCGTTGCCGCCTGTGGCGAACGGATTGCCGTCGCCGCCCATGCCCCAGCCGCGGAAGTCCAACTCCTTGACGCCGGCGGGGACCTGGAAGTCCACGGCCGCGCCGGAGTGGTCGAAGATCCGGCAGTGGGTGAAGCCCTCCGTCGGCTTGCACGGCTCGGTCCCGGCCGCGGCGGCCGGCCAGGCGCCCCCGACTCCCAGACCGCCCACCAGCAGCGCGGCCGCACCCACGGCGCGCGTGCCTCGGCGCAGCGTGGAAGAACGTCTGTTCATGATCCCCTCCGGTAACAGACAACAGACACAGCCCCCCCCGGGAGGCGTGTGAAGAGTGGTGGGGAGCGAGATTCCCCTGTCTCGTCCGGGCCCTTGATAAGAAACAAGGACCGTGCGCATCATCCCCACCCGTCTAGGCGTATTTTACTGTCACACCAGTCGCATTGGACACTTGAATTGCGAACGTCTTTGCGAACTATGGGGGTTGGGGCATTGCTGCGAGTGGGGAGTCGTCTTGAGCAGGGGAAGTAAGCATTCCGGACCGGTGGGCAGACGCTCGGCATTGAAGGCCGTGGGGCTCGGGGGTCTGGTCACGGTCGGGGGGATCGGGGCGCTGGCGACGGCGGACGCCGCGCCGGCCGAGGGCCTGGGCGTGCCGCCGTACGCGCCGACCGGGCGGAGGCCGCGTTATCGCCGGGCCACCTGGAGCCAGCAGTTCCAGTCCGGGCACGGCTGGACGGCGGGTGGCGGGGGGACCGCCTCGTCGAACCCGGCCGACACCGCGGTCTTCACCCGGGGCACGTCCTCGGTGCGGGTGACCACCACGGGCACCGGCGTGCAGTCGTACGTCCGCAAGACCGGTATGACGGCCATGGATCTCAGCGGCAAGATGATCCGGCTGATCTTCCGGGTCTCGGACGTGACGGACCTCAGCAAGGTCGTCTTCTATCTCGGCAGTTCAGGGCTGAAGAACGCCTTCAGCTGGCGGGTGCACACCCATGGGAGCGGCACCAACTACGTGCAGTCCGGGGAGTGGGTGACGGTCCATCTCCAGTGGGCCGACGTGAGCGGCGCCTCCGGCACGTACACGATCTCCGCGCAGGGCGAGCCGTCCGTGCGGACCGGATTCACCGACATGTCGTTCGCGGTCTACGACGACGCCAAGGCCCCGGTGACGTACCACCTCCAGACGGTCGAGCTGGTGCCCGACACCGAGTCCGTTTTTCCCAAGGGCGTCGTCTCGATCACCTTCGACGACTCGCACAAGTCGGTGCACGACCTCGCCCGCCCGGTGATGGACCCGTTCGGCATGCCGGGCACGCTCTACAACATCGCGGACGTGATCGGCACCGGGTCCTTCGTGAGCCTCGGACAGATGCGCTCGCTCCAGGACGCCTCAGGCTGGGAGATGGCCGGGCACTCCTATGCCAACGCCACGCACACGGCGAGCTACCCGAAACTCACCGCCCAACAGGTCGACGCGGATTTCGCGAAGCTGCGGGAATGGCTCGTGGGCAACGGATTCACCAGTGAGCACTTCGCCTATCCGCACGGCGCATTTCAGAAGACCACCGACGGAGTGGCCGTGGACGAGCTCGCGTCCCGTCACTTCACCACCGCGCGCTCGATCATTTCCGAGACCATCGAGAGCTTTGCGCCGGCCATGCCGTACCGGCTCAAGGCACTGACCGGAATCACCGACGGAACGGGAATCGGCGGTACCGCGCTGAGCAAGGTGATCGGCGCGGGCGGTGCGCTGGACCGGTGTGCCGGCAGCGGCAGTTGGCTGATCCTGTGCCTGCACAAGATCGTGGCCGGCACGCCCGCGGCGAGCACCGAGATCAGCCAGGCCGGTCTCCGTACGCTGATGACGGAGATCGACAAGCGGGAGATCGAGGTGCTCACCGTCCAGGAGGCGATGGCGTACTACAGCTGACCCAGGGCCTGTCGTTTGGATCAGTCCGGCGTCGCGGGCCCTGGCACGCACTCCCCCAGAGGGGGGTACCCCCAGCCGCGTTGTCGTCGGTTGCCGACGCTCCGCGTCGCCGCCCTCCTCCGCCTTGCAGCTGCACGCACCAGAGCCCGCTCGGGTCGGCCGGCCTGCACTGTTTCTTGCAGCCGGCCTGATCCAAACGACAGGCCCTAGCGGTGGTTGCCGAACCAGCCGTCGTCCTGGTGCTCCGGGGCGTGCGGCTGGTTCTCCGGCGGCCACTGTTGTTGCTGTGGCTGGTGTTGCTGCTGTTGCGGGTACGGGCCCTGCGGCTGCTGCGGGATGTGCGGGATGTACGGCTGCTGTTGGCCGTAGTCCTGCTGGCCCTGCCAGTTGTTGTACTGCTGCTGCGCTTGCTGTTGCTGTTGCTGTGCGTGCTGCTGGTAGGGGTCCTGCGCCTGGCCGGGGTAGGGCTGCTGGTACTGCTGGTACTGCGGGGCCCCGTAGCCCTGCGGCGGCACCGGCTGCGGTTGCTGGTGCTGCTGCTGAGGGATGTGCTGGCCCGGCTGCGGCTGGTGGGGGATGGGCTGCGGCTCGGTCACGCCGTTCCACGCCACCTGCTGCTGGGGCGCGTTGCGGCCCATGTCGCGCAGCTCGCCCTGGGTGTGCCCGGTGTAGGCCTGGGCCATGCCGTTGGGATTGCGCGGCGAGGCGTGCGGGGCCGTACGGGCCAGGGCGATGCCCTCCAGACGCATCATCTCGATGGTCGAGGAGACCTGCTGGGACGAGTACTCGTCCTCTTCCTCGTACACCGCCGAGACATCCTGCTCGTGGTCGCCGGCCACGGAGACCTCGACGCCGCCCTGACGCGTGCCCCAGCTGCCCTTGTGCAGGGTGACCAGGGCGTAGAAGCGCAGCGGGGTCAGCAGCACCAGCTGGATGACGCCGTACAGCGGGGCCAGCAGGAACATGCCGAAGCGTTTGATGAAGCCCATGCCGCGGCGTGGGAAGTCGAGGTACCGGACGTTGCGCAGGTACCCCATGAGGACCATGAACAGCAGGTAGTCACCGATGTGGTTGACGAACCGTTCCGGCTGCATGATCGGCAGGATGACCATGGAGTAGAACATCGCCGTGCCGAAGACCAGCCACAGCGCGAGCTCCATGCAGGTCAGCCAGAAGGCGGGCCGGAACTTCTTCTGGTTCTTGAAGGCCCACAGGGACTCACGGAAGAAGGACTTGTTCCAGCGCACCTGCTGACGCAGGAAGTGCGGCAGCTTCTCGGGGACGGCGGTGTAGCCGACGGCCGTCTCCTGGAAGACGACCTGGCCCTCCATCAGGCAGTAGTTGGTCATCCGCCGGTCGTCGCCGAAGACGGCCGGCTTGCCCAGGAACTGCTGGTTGAGGAAGTCCGGCAGGTACTTGCGCACCAGCGTGCCGCGGTACACCGAGAGCGCGCCGCAGCAGCACAGCACCGACTTCAGCCGGGAGTACGCGGCCCGCTCGAAGAGGAACGAGTTGCCGTACCGCAGGTCCTGGAGCCGGGTGAAGATGTTGCTGTCGTGGTTGAGCGCCAGCACCATGCCCGTGGAGGCCATGATCTTCGGGTCGGCCATGGGGAGCAGCAGCTCACGGACCGTGTCCCGGGACAGGATCGTGTCGGAGTCCACGCACAGGAACAGGTCGGAGTAGGGCGCCGCCTCGAAGCCGAGGGCGAGGGCCTCGCGCTTGCCCTTGTTCTCGGGCTGGACGCTGACCGTGTACTTCACGCCCTGCGCCTCGAACTCCCGGCGCAGCTTCTTCGCGGCCTTGATGCCGGAGGAGTCGGCGCTGGCGTCGTCGATGATGTGGATCTCGTTGGGGAGCCGGCTCTGCGCGAGAAGGCTGCGCATGCCCTGCTCGAACATCACCGGGTCCTCGTTGTAGATCGGGATGACCGCGGTGACCCAGGAGTTGTCCAGCAGCATCAGCTCTTCGCGGTCCGCCTTGGCGGGCCGGTAGAAGAGGGCACCGAACATCTTCAGGGCGAGCAGACCGAGGGCGCCGAACGAGTAGAGGTGGAGCGAGTCCGGGTCGAGCTTGGTGACGATGACGGCGGCGATGGCGAGGAAGACGAAGTACGAGACCTTCAGATGCCGTCTGCGCTTGTGTCGGCGGCGGCCGTCGTTGTCGACGGCCCCGGGTATGTAGGTGTCGGTCACAGCTTGACCACCTGGGGGTGGTCGGCCGACTTGCCCCGGGTGTCGAAGAGCAGCCGGGAGCGGTCGGCCAGCTCGTCCAGGTCGAGCTCGCTGTGCTGCTGGAGAAGGATGGTCAGATCCGCTTCGGCGGCGCCGGCGAGGTAGTCCTCGACCCGGGGCACCGCGGTGCCCTCGACGGTCCAGTCCGCGACGCGGGGGTCGTAGTAGACGAGGTCGGCACCGCGCTCCAGCAGCAGCTCGGCGACATCCACCGCGGGGCTCTCCCGCTGGTCGGAGATGTCCGGCTTGTAGGTGACGCCGAGCAGCAGCACACGCGAGCCACGGATCGGCTTGCCCTGCTGGTTGAGCAGATCGGCGGCGCGGGACACGACATGGGCGGGCATCCGCTGGTTGATCTCCTGGGCCAGTTCCACGAACCGGAACGGTATCCCGAGCGAACGCACCTTGTAAGAGAGGTAGTTGGGGTCGATCGGGATGCAGTGACCGCCGACCCCGGGGCCCGGGTAGAAGGGCGCGAAGCCGAAGGGCTTGCTGGAGGCGCAGCGGATGGCGTCCCAGAGGTCGACGCCGATCTCGCGGCAGAACATCGCCATCTCGTTGACGAGCGCGATGTTCACGTGCCGGTAGGTGTTCTCCAGCAGCTTGGCCATCTCGGCTTCACGCGTGCCCTTGGCCTCCACCACGCTGCCCACGAAGCGCTCGTACAGCGAGCGGGCCGCCTTGGTGCAGTCCGGGGTGGTGCCGCCGACGACCTTGGGGGTGTTCTCCAGGCCGTAGGTCGGGTTGCCCGGGTCGATGCGCTCGGGCGAGAAGGCGAGGTAGAAGTCGGTGCCCGCCTTCAGGCCGCCGGCCTCCAGGCGCGGGCGGACCACCTCGTCGGTGGTGCCCGGGTAGGTCGTGGACTCCAGGACGACGAGGGTGCCGGGCCGCAGGTGGGCCGCGATGTCGGCGACGGCGGAGTCCACGGCGCCGAGGTTGGGCGCGCCGTGCTCGGTCAGCGGGGTCGGCACACAGATGACGACGGCCGCCGCCTCCGCGATGACCTCGGGCGTGGAGACCGCCCGGAAGCCCTGGTCGAGCATCGTGCGGACATCGGCGTCGCTGATGTCGTCGACGTGCGAGGAACCCGAGCTCAGACCCTGCACCACCGGCTCGCTGCGGTCGAGGCCTACGACCTTCAGGCCGGAAGCGCTTGCCGCCCTGGCAAGGGGCAGCCCGACGTAGCCGAGCCCGATGATCACGAGGTCGACTGTGGAGTTTCGGTTCACGGCAATACTTCCCACCCCGGCGCCACCCAAGCCCCCAGCCCGGGCGCACAGTCATTCAATTGAATACAGGAGCAAGCAGGCTAACAGCGTCCACACATGTGTTCACACGTCGCACACAGTCGTTTTTGTCACGTGAAAGCGCGTACAACCCTTCTGCATGGTCATGAGTCGGTCCCTTCACGTCGGATTCCGGTCCGAACCGACCCCTGGCGCCCGGCGCGGCGACGGGTACCCTCTTGCCGATTCCGCATCCGCCGGGCGCACGCCCGCGCCCTGAAGGAGATCTCACGTGGCGTCCCGCCGTCAGCCCCGCCGCCGCAGTGGCATAGCCCGCGCGTTCAAGGTTCTGCTCGTGGTCGCAGTCCTGGCCGGTGGCGTACTGGCCGCGAAGCCGCTGTGGAACCACTTCAACCCGGAGGACCCCGAGCTCACCGTCCGCTACCGGACGGAGACCGAGCCGGAGGCGGACGCGGTCCGGCCGTGGCTGGAGGTCTTCAACACCTCCGAGAAGCCCGTGCCGCTGAGCGAGGTTTCGCTTCGGTACTACTTCACCGCCGACGGGGACGCGTCGTACGGCTTCAATTGTGTGGAAGCGGCCCTCGGCTGCTCGAATCTGACCGGTTCCGTGGTCGCCATGGACACGCCGCACGAGGGTGCCGACCACTACCTGGAGCTCGGGTTCACCGAGAAGGCGGGCGTGCTGAAGCCCGGTGCGAACAGCCGTGGACTGGAGATCCAGCTCTACCGCACCGACCACAAGCCGGTCGACCAGGACGGTGACTGGTCCTACGACGCCGAGAAGCGGACGTACCAGGAGTCCGACCGGGTGCCCGCCTACAAGCGCGGCGCGCTGGTGTGGGGCGAGGAGCCCGGCGGCAAGGGCGCCGAGACCTCGGCGAAGCCGGTGTCCCGGGCGGTGCCGGAGCTTCCCGAGGGCGGCTTCTTCGACGACTTCAACTATCGGGGCCCGAAGGACACCGCGCTGTTCAAGCACGGCTGGCTGGTGCGCACGAGTAAGGGCGGACCCGGCATCGAGAACACCTGGACCGCGAAGGGCGTCTCGTTCCCGGGGGACGAGGAGGCGCTCGGCGGTCAGGCGCTCAACCTGCGCGCGGCCACCGACGGCACCAAGGCCGGCACCGAGCAGGCCGCCCTCGGCACCAAGGAGGCGAAGTTCCGCACCGGCACCTACGCGGCGCGCATCCACTTCACCGACAAGCCGACCACCGGTGACAACGGCGACCACATCAACCAGACGTTCTTCACCATCGGCGGCTCCGGGAGCAAGTACGCCGAGCTGGACAACGAGTACATGCCGAACGGCGGCTGGGGCGCGCCCGGCCCGAAGCTGGACACCACGACCTGGCGCAACGCCGACGAGGGCGACCGCGTCACCAGCAAGACCGAGCAGAGCCTGGCCGGCTGGCACACCATGGTGATCACGGTCAAGAAGGACTCCGTCACCTACAGCCTCGACGGCAAGACCCTCTACCGCAGCGGCTCCGACTACGCCCCGCGGGCCGACATGGCGGTCAACTTCAACACCTGGTTCGTCGACCTGCCCTTCACCGGCGACCGGGCCTGGGACATGAAGGTCGACTGGTTCTACCACCAGTCCGGCAAGGCCCTGACCGCAGAGCAGGCCGAGGAGGCCGCGAAGGAGTTCCAGGGCAACGGCATCGGCTGGTTCGACACGCTGCCCTCGGGCTCCTGAGGATCCCTGAGGAGTCCTGAGCGATCAGCCCGCCTGGGCCGCCGCCGATGCCTGTGCCTCGCCTCGGCGGCGGATCTGGTCGAAGGTGAAGTCCTGGAGGGCGTCGCCGGCCGCGAAGACCTCGGTGCTCTTGTTGGTGACGTCCTTGCCGTTGGTGAAACCGGCGACCGTGAAGTAGGCGTAGCGGCCGTAGGAGTTCCGCGTGGAGCGGCAGACGGCGGAGTTGCAGAAGGACTTCACGCCCTTGCCGGACAGGGCCCGCACGATGCTCTTGTCGTCGGTCTGGCCCTTGGCCTTGGCCGCCTGCGCCTCGGTGTCGAAGACCGCCACGCCGATCGTGACCGCGATGCCGCCGTCGACGTAGGTGACCCGCATCAGACGCGTGCAGTCGTTGGCGTCGAGGATCTTCGGCAGGGTCTTCAGGGCCGCCGTCGAGCAGTCCTTGGTGTCGGCCGTCGGACCCTTCTTGTAGAGGGTCTCGCCCAGGGTGAGCTGCTGGTCCGGGAAGAGGGTCCCGGGGCTCAGCGGGGCGGTGTCCTTCTTCGCGCTCGCGATGAAGTCGTTCGGATCCAGCGGGGGCGGCGCGCTCGTCGGCTCGAAGGACGGCTCCGGGCCCGTGGAACCGCTCGGTATGTCCGCGGTCGCGGGCAGCTGGGCGGTCGGCTTGTTGGAGGCGTCGTCGCCGTTCGCCGACACCACGGCCACGGCGACCGCCGCGGCTATGCCGACCGTGGCCAGCGCGCCGCCGCCGATGAACAGCAGCCGACGTCGCTTGTTACGGGACTCGGACGCCTCGGCGAGTGCGGCCCAGTCCGGGGTCTGGCTGTCGCCGCCGCTGTTCCACGGCTGCTGGGAATGCGGTTTCCAGGGATCCCACTGGGACTGGGGTCCCCCCTGCTGCCCGAAGCTCATGGGGCGCATCTTAGACGGGGACCGGGGGATGCCGTTCCGCCCCAAGGAGCCCTGGGCGCCCTGGGGTTGCGGCAACCTGCGAGCGCAAATACGACATCTCCGGGTGCTTGGTACGACCCGCGTCCCGGTGTCCGGGCGCCGGGTGGAGGTAAAATCTGCTCCCGTGACAGCAGCGACCTCGTTTTGACCCGTCCGGGGCAGCACGAGTATTCTTGCGGACTGTTATGCGTATCGGCTTGGTCGTTCTCACGCGAGAGGCCCTTACGTAGGTTCCCTGGAGCAGTTACCAGTGGGCGGCATACGGGCAGCGTCCCCGGCACTGTCGTCCCCAGCTGCACGATCGCTTCATGGATGCCATGTGTCAGCACCCATCCACTGAAGAAGAAGGCTGCGAAGTGCGTACGTACAGCCCTAAGCCCGGCGATGTGACTCGTCAGTGGCACGTCATTGACGCTCAGGACGTCGTCCTGGGCCGTCTCGCCACGACCGCCGCGTCCCTCCTGCGGGGCAAGCACAAGCCGATCTACGCGCCCCACGTCGACACCGGTGACTTCGTCATCATCATCAACGCCGACAAGGTGCACCTCTCCGGCAACAAGCGGACCCAGAAGATGGCGTACCGCCACTCGGGCTACCCGGGTGGTCTGCGCTCCGTCCGCTACGACGAGCTGCTCGCGAAGAACCCCGAGAAGGCCATCGAGAAGGCCGTCAAGGGCATGCTCCCCAAGAACACCCTGGGCCGTCAGATGCTCACGAAGCTGAAGGTCTACTCGGGCGACCAGCACCCGCACGCTGCGCAGCAGCCGGTGCCGTTCGAGATCACCCAGGTCGCGCAGTAAGTCCGGCCACCCCCTAAGACTGAACAGAATCTGAGGAGAATCGTGGCCGAGACCACCACCGAGCAGCCGGTCGAAGAGACTGAGCTCGTCGACATCGACAGCTACACCACCGAGTCCGAGGTCCCCGTCGAGGGCGAGTACACCTCGGAGTCCATGGCGTCCCGCTTCGGCGAGCCCCAGCCGGCCGCCGGCCTGGGCCGTCGCAAGAACGCCATCGCCCGCGTCCGGATCGTCCCGGGCACCGGCAAGTGGAAGATCAACGGTCGCACCCTTGAGGACTACTTCCCCAACAAGGTGCACCAGCAGGAAGTCAACGAGCCCTTCAAGGTGCTCGAGCTCGAGGGCCGCTACGACGTCATCGCCCGCATCGCGGGTGGCGGTGTCTCCGGTCAGGCCGGTGCGCTCCGTCTCGGTGTCGCCCGTGCGCTGAACGAGGCCGACGTGGACAACAACCGCGGCGCCCTGAAGAAGGCCGGCTTCCTCCGCCGCGACGACCGTGCGGTCGAGCGCAAGAAGGCCGGTCTGAAGAAGGCCCGCAAGGCTCCGCAGTACAGCAAGCGTTAAGCTTCGCTGCCTGCAAGCTCGTACTCGCGACTTCAGCAGTACGTCCGGACGCCCCGGCGGCACGCCACAGTGCCGCCGGGGCGTTCGTTTATCGCGGCCGTGGGCGTATAACGACACAAGACGCTCAAAGGTTTGTGCGATCGGGTGATCTTGGACGATCTCCGCAGATGATCCCGGTCGCGGCACCGGATAAGTGACGCTTCATCAGGAGGACAAGTGGGACGACTCTTCGGCACGGACGGCGTGCGCGGTGTCGCCAACGCGGATCTGACCGCCGAGATGGCGCTCGGTCTGTCGGTCGCGGCGGCCCACGTGCTCGCCGAGGCGGGCACCTTCGAGGGCCACCGGCCGAAAGCCGTGGTCGGACGGGACCCGCGCGCGTCCGGGGAGTTCCTGGAGGCCGCCGTGGTCGCCGGTCTGGCGAGCGCGGGCGTCGACGTGCTGCGGGTCGGCGTGCTGCCCACCCCCGCCGTCGCCCATCTCACCGGCGCACTCGGCGCCGACCTCGGCGTCATGCTCTCCGCCAGCCACAACGCCATGCCGGACAACGGCATCAAGTTCTTCGCCCGGGGCGGTCACAAGCTCGCCGACGAGCTGGAGGACCGGATCGAGTCCGTCTACGAGTCGCACCGGCACGGCGAGCCGTGGCAGCGGCCCACGGGCTCGGGCGTCGGCCGGGTGCGCAGCTACGACGAGGGCTCCGACCAGTACGTCGCCCATCTCATCGGGGTGCTCCCCAACCGGCTCGACGGGCTGAAGATCGTCCTCGACGAGGCGCACGGTGCCGCCGCGCGGGTCTCGCCGGAGGCCTTCTCGCGGGCCGGGGCCGAGGTGATCACGATCGGTGCCGAGCCGGACGGGCTCAACATCAACGACGGCTGCGGCTCCACCCACCTGGACCTGCTCAAGGCCGCCGTCGTCGAGCACGGTGCCGCGCTCGGCATCGCGCACGACGGTGACGCCGACCGCTGTCTCGCCGTCGACCACACCGGTGAGGAGGTGGACGGCGACCAGATCCTGGCCGTACTCGCGCTGGCGATGCGGGAGCGTTCCGCACTGCGCTCCGGCACCGTTGTCGCGACCGTGATGTCCAACCTCGGGTTCAAGCTGGCGATGGAGCGGGAGGGGCTTCGCCTCGTTCAGACCGCCGTCGGTGACCGGTATGTGCTGGAGGAGATGAAGGAGCACGGGTACGCGCTGGGCGGTGAGCAGTCCGGGCACGTGATCATCCTTGATCACGCGACCACGGGTGACGGGACGCTGACCGGGATGCTGCTCGCCGCTCGGGTCGCGGAGACCGGGCGGTCGCTGCGGGAGCTGGCGGGTGTGATGGAGCGGCTGCCTCAGGTGCTCATCAATGTGCCGGATGTGGACAAGTCCCGGGCCTCGACGTCTGCGGAGCTGGCTGCTGCCGTTGCTGACGCGGAGAGGGAGCTGGGGGCTACTGGGCGGGTGCTGTTGCGGCCTTCCGGTACCGAGCCGTTGGTTCGGGTGATGGTCGAGGCGGCCGATATTGATCATGCTCGGGCTGTTGCCGGGCGGCTGGCCGATGTTGTGAAGTCGGCGCTCGGCTAAGCGTCTGCGGGGAGCTGTTGGCGGCCGGGTGCGAGTTCGTCGTGGCCGGTCGCGCAGTTCCCCGCGCCCCTAGGCATGCTGTCGTTGCCGGTGCCAGAACCACTTCTGGGCGAGGAGCGTCACGACTCCCGCCAGCACGATGCCCAGCAGGTTCAGCAGTAGCTGTTCCGTCGAACCCCACGTCTGCTTCGTGTCGCCGTAGCTCAGGGCCACTGCCGCGTTCGCCGCTGCTGGGACCGTGGTGACCGAGATGGCTACGCCCACCAGGGCGCCGGACTTCGACGAGGTCAGGGACAGGGTGCCGGCCATGCCGGCCAGGACCGCGACGATGAACGAGAACCAGTCGGGGGCGTAGACGAACGCGGTCTGCGGACGGTCGGCTTCCAGTTGCTCCTCGCTGAACAGGTCGATGGAGTCCATGAAGAGGCTGAAGCCGACGGTGATGGCCATGGCCACGGCGAAGCCGACCAGGAGTGCTGTCAGTGAACGCAGCGCCAGGCGTGGCTTGCGTTGCACCAGCGCTGTGCAGAACCCCGCCAGTGGGCCGAACTCCGGGCCCACCGCCATCGCGCCCACGATCAGGATCGCATTGTCCAGCACCACACCGCAGGCGGCGATCATCGTGGCAAGGGTGATGAACGCGAGGTAGGTGACGGAGAGCGTCGACTCCTCGTGCGTCGCGTCCGTCAGGTGCTCCCAGAGGACCGCGTCCGCGCCCTCGCCGGGGGCCTCCGCCTCCGCCTTGTCCGCGCGCTTGGACAGGGACAGGTCGATGTTCTCCACGGCGATGGAGCCGGAGTCCTCGATGCCGAGACGCTGAAGACCGGTGAGCAGTTCGTCGCCCGCCTCCCGCGCCACGTCGCACAGCACGACATCCCCGGCCGGATTGCGGGCGGAGCCGGGCAGGACCACCAGGTGCGTGGTGCCGATCGTCTCCTCGATCAGACGCACCACCTCGTCCGTGCGGTCGGCCGGAGTGATCAGTCGCAGGTGCAGCATGGCGGCAGCGTAGCCGTCACAGCTTGCGCAGACTCAGCCGCTGCACCTTGTGGTCCGGGCCCTTGCGCAGCACCAGGGTGGCGCGGCCCCGGGTCGGGGCCACGTTCTCCACCAGATTGGGCTTGTTGATGGTCCGCCAGGTCGTCCGGGCGTAGTCCAGGGCCTCGTCCTCGGAGACCTGGGTGTACTTGCGGAAGTACGAGGACGGGTTCTGGAAGGCCGTCTCGCGCAGCTTCTTGAAGCGGTTGAGGTACCAGCGCTCGATGTCCTCGGTGCGGGCGTCGACGTACACGCTGAAGTCGAAGTAGTCGGCGAGGCCGACCCTGGTGCGGCCGTCCTTGCCGGGCAGGGCGGGCTGGAGGACGTTCAGGCCCTCGACGATCAGGATGTCCGGGCGGCGGACGGTGAGCTTCTGGCCCGGCACGATGTCGTAGATGAGGTGGGAGTAGACGGGGGCCGAGACCTCGTCCTTGCCCGCCTTGATGTCGGCGACGAAACGGGTCAGGGCGCGGCGGTCGTACGACTCCGGGAAGCCCTTGCGCGACATCAGGCCGCGGTCCTCCAGCTCCGTCGTCGGCAGCAGGAAGCCGTCCGTGGTGACCAGCTCCACGCGCGGGTGCTCGGGCCAGCGCGAGAGCAGGGCCTGGAGGAGACGGGCGACGGTGGACTTGCCGACCGCGACCGAGCCGGCGACCCCTATGACGAAGGGCGTGCCGGACTGGGAGCCCTGTTCGCCGAGGAAGGTGTTCAGGGCGCTGCGCAGTCCGTCCGTGGCCCCGACGTAGAGATTGAGCAGGCGGGAGAGCGGGAGATAGATGTCCCGCACCTCGTCGAGGTCGATGACGTCGCCGAGGCCACGCAGCTTCTCGACCTCGTCGGCGGAGAGCGGCAGCGGCGTCTTGTCGCGCAGCGCGCTCCACTCGGCTCGGGTGAGGTCGACGTAGGGAGTCGCCTCCGGTTTGTGCCGGTGGGCGCTCCGGGGGATCGGGGAGACCGGAGAGATCACAGTCCATTGTTACGGGAGTACGAACGGACGGTGGGGTGGCATCCGTCACGCGGCGAGCATTACGGGGCGAACCGGGCCAAGACGGGGAATGTCAGTGGCGTGCGTCACAGTTGTGGAAGAGGTGGGCCCGGCCCGGGGTCCACCGACCCCCGAGGGGTGACCCATGACGTATGCGATTGAGGCGGAAGGCCTGGTCAAGCGGTTCAAGGAGACCGAGGCGCTGGCCGGGGTCGATCTGGGGGCCCGCCAGGGCACGGTGCTCGGGCTGCTCGGCCCCAACGGCGCGGGGAAGACGACCGCCGTACGGATCTTCGCGACGCTGCTCCAGCCGGACGGCGGGCGCGCCCGGGTGGCCGGGCACGATGTGGTCCGGGAGGCCGGAGTCGTCCGCGCCCTGGTCGGGCTGACCGGGCAGTACGCCGCCGTCGACGAGAACCTGACCGGTACGGAGAATCTGCTGCTCATCGGTCGGCTACTGGGCATGAGCCGACGGGACGGCAAGGCGCGGGCGCGGGAGCTGCTGGAGCGGTTCCAGCTGACGGACGCGGCCGGGCGGGCCGCGAAGACGTACTCGGGCGGGATGCGACGGCGTCTCGACCTCGCCGCGAGCCTGGTGGGCCGGCCCAGCATCCTCTTCCTCGACGAGCCCACGACCGGCCTCGACCCGCACAGCCGAGGCGAGCTGTGGGACCTGTTGAGGGGACTGGTCGCGGACGGCGCCACGGCCCTGCTGACCACGCAGTATCTGAACGAGGCCGATGTGCTCGCCGACGACATCGTGGTGATCGACAAGGGGCGGGTGATCGCCGAGGGGACCCCGGACGAGTTGAAGTCGCAGGTCGGGGGCCAGGTGCTCCAGGTGCGGCCACTGGTCGCCGAGGAGCTCGGGCGGGTGCACGAGCTGGTCGCTCGGGCGGCCGGGACGCAGACCCAGATCGAGGGCGAGACGGTCACGGCCCCGGTGAAGGACCCCGAGCTGATGCCGGCGGTCGTGCGCACCCTCGACCGGGAGGGGATAGCAGTCGGGGAGCTGGCGCTACGGCGCTCCTCGCTCGACGAGGTCTTCCTGGCGCTGACCGGACACCGCGCCGAGCCGTCCGAGGAGCCCGAGGACGACCCCGACCAGGAAAGTGCCGATCTGGAGAAGAGGGAGAAGAGGGAGAAGGCGGTGAGCCGGTCATGACCGCCACGACCATCACCGCGCCCATCAGCGCATCGGGCCGGGTCCGGCCGCTCGCCGGGCTCCAGCAGACCTTCACCATGGCCTGGCGCAGCCTGGTCGCGGTCAAGCACAACCCGCTCGAACTGGTCGACTACAGCATCACGCCGATCATGTTCGTGTTCCTGTTCACCTATGTCCTGGGCGGCCAGATGGCCGGATCGCCCGAGGCGTATCTGAAGTACGCGCTGCCCGGGATCATCGTGCAGAACACCCTGTTCATGACGATGTACACGGCGATGGCGCTCAACACCGACCTCACCAAGGGCGTCTTCGACCGGCTGCGCAGTCTGCCGATAGCCCGCTCGGCGCCGCTGATCGGGCGGATCACCGCCGACCTCGCCAAGCACCTGTGGGCACTGCTGCTGATGATCGGGCTCGGACTGCTGCTCGGCTTCCGGGTCACCGGCGGCTTCGACGGATTCCTGCTCGGCACCCTGCTGGTGATCGTGTTCGCGGCGGCCGTGTCCTGGAGCGCGGTGCTGATCGGGATGCTGGCCGGGGACGCGGAGAAGGTGCAGGCGTTCGCCTTCACCCTCATCTTCCCGATCACCTTCACCAGCAGCGCCTTCGTCATGGTGGACACCATGCCGGGGTGGCTCCAGGCGTGGAGCGACGTCAATCCGGTGACCCATCTCTCCGACGCCTTCCGGGGGTTGCTGCTCGGCGGGCCGGTGGCGGAGCCGGTGCTGTGGTCGCTGGTGTGGGCGGCGGGGATAGCCCTCGTGTTCTATCCGCTGGCGATGCGGGCGTATCGGGCGAAGACCTGAGGCTGGGAGGCCAAAACGGCGCGAGAATTTCCGAAATCGGGCACGCTGTGGCCGGTTTGGCGGCTGATTCGATCGTAGGCTGCCGGTCATGTGCGGAATCGTGGGATACGTGGGGTCGCAGTCGGCGCTCGATGTCGTGATGGCCGGACTGAAGCGACTGGAGTACCGGGGATACGACTCGGCGGGCGTGGCCGTGCTCGCGGACGGCGGTCTGGCCGCCGCGAAGCGGGCCGGAAAGCTCGTCAACCTGGAGAAGGAACTGGTCGACCGCCCGCTGCCGAGCGGCTCCACCGGGATCGGGCACACCCGCTGGGCGACCCACGGCGGGCCGACGGACGCCAACGCGCATCCGCATCTGGACAACGCCGGGCGGGTGGCCGTCGTCCACAACGGCATCATCGAGAACTTCGCGCTGCTGCGGGCGGAGTTGGCGGAGCGCGGCCACGACCTCGCCTCCGAGACCGACACCGAGGTCGTCTCCCATCTGCTCGCCGAGGAGTTCTCCTCCTGCGCCGACCTCGCGGAGGCGATGCGGCTGGTGTGCCGCCGGCTGGAAGGCGCGTTCACGCTGGTCGCGGTGCACGCGGACGAGCCGGACGTGGTCGTCGGCGCGCGCCGAAACTCGCCGCTGGTGGTGGGCGTCGGGGAGGGCGAGGCGTTCCTGGCCTCGGACGTGGCCGCGTTCATCGCGCACACCCGCTCCGCGCTCGAACTGGGCCAGGACCAGGTGGTCGAGCTGCGCCGGGACGGCGTCACGGTGACCGGCTTCGACGGCAGTGCGGCGGAGGTCCGCTCCTACCACGTCGACTGGGACGCCTCGGCGGCCGAGAAGGGCGGCTACGACTACTTCATGCTCAAGGAGATCGCCGAGCAGCCCAAGGCGGTCGCCGACACCCTGCTGGGCCGCATCGACGTCTCCGGCGACCTGACGCTCGACGAAGTGCGGATCTCCGCCTCGGAGTTGCGCGAGGTGGACAAGGTCGTCATCGTCGCCTGCGGTACCGCCTTCCACGCCGGGCTGATCGCCAAGTACGCCATCGAGCACTGGACGCGGATTCCCTGCGAGGTGGAGCTGGCCAGCGAGTTCCGCTACCGGGACCCGATCCTGGACGCGCGGTCCCTGGTGATCGCGATCTCCCAGTCCGGCGAGACCATGGACACCCTGATGGCACTGCGGCACGCCCGGGAGCAGGGCTCCAAGGTGCTGGCGATCTGCAACACCAACGGCTCCACGATCCCGCGCGAGTCGGACGCGGTGCTGTACACGCACGCCGGTCCGGAGGTGGCGGTCGCCTCGACGAAGGCGTTCCTGACCCAACTCGTGGCCTGTTACCTGGTGGCGCTGTACCTCGGCCAGGTGCGCGGCACCAAGTGGGGCGACGAGATCCGGGCCGTCATCCGGGATCTGGCGGAGATCTCCGGCGAGGTGGAGCGCGTACTGGAGACCATGGAGCCGGTACGGGCGCTGGCCCGCTCGCTGGCCGACAAGAACACGGTGCTGTTCCTCGGCCGGCACGTGGGCTATCCGGTCGCCCTGGAGGGTGCGCTGAAGCTGAAGGAGCTCGCCTACATGCACGCCGAGGGCTTCGCGGCGGGCGAGTTGAAGCACGGCCCGATCGCGCTGATCGAGGACGACCTGCCCGTGGTGGTGGTCGTCCCCTCGCCCCGGGGCCGGTCCGTCCTGCACGACAAGATCGTGTCCAACATCCAGGAGATCAGGGCCCGGGGCGCGCGGACCATCGTGATCGCGGAGGAGGGCGACGAGGCGGTGGTCCCGTACGCCGACCATCTGATCCGTATCCCGGTGACACCGACGCTGCTCCAACCGCTGGTGGCGACCGTGCCGTTGCAGGTCTTCGCCTGCGAGCTGGCGACCGCCCGGGGCAACGAGGTGGACCAGCCGAGGAACCTGGCGAAGTCGGTGACGGTGGAGTGAAGATCACCGCGTCGTTAAGCGTTGGCCAAGAGTTCTACGGGAGTTCGGCCAGGGGTGTCAGGGTGTGCCGCCGGTGAGTGACCGGTGTGACCCCTGATTCTGGAGTGACACATGACCGTTGCCCTGAAGGCGGCGCGGAGACTCGGCGTTCTGCTGCTCGCGCTCGTCTCCGTTCTGGCCGTGACGCAGTCCCAGGCCCAGGCCGTGACCTACCTCGAACTGACGAACCGTAACTCCATCAAGTGCCTTGCCATTCCCGGCTCCAGCGAGAGCAACGGCGTGGTTCCGGTCCAGTGGCAGTGCACGGGCAACACCGACCAGCGTTGGGAGCTGCGCCAGGAGGCGGACAACCGGGTCCGGCTGGTCAACCAGAACAGCGGCAAGTGCCTGGTCGTCGGCAGCGTCACGCCCGGTTCCAAGCCGTTCCAGTTCGGTTGCAGCTCGGCCAACCCGCCGTCCGAGACCGACCTCTGGATCCACGACAGCATCGGCCGGCTGCGCAGCATGTACGCGGACCTCTGCCTCGCCGTCCCCAACTCCAGCACCGCCAACGGCGTCGAGCTGATCCTGTGGAATTGCAGCCTCAACTACGACCAGCGTTGGTACTACTGACCGTCTCCCGCGGGTGATCAGGGACGTCCGGGCTCAGCCCCGGACGTCCCGCCAGGCCCGCACGATCGCCGTCGCCACGTCCTGCGCCCCCACGGGTGCCCCGTCCGCCGCGTACCGCCCGGCCAGCCCGTGCAGATACGCCGCCGCGCTCCCCGCGTCCCGCGCCGGGAGCCCCGCGGCCAGCAGCGATCCGGCCAGGCCCGACAGCACGTCCCCGCTGCCCGCCGTGGCCAGCCAGGAGGTGCCGGTCGCGTTCACCCGCACCGCCCCCTCCTCCGCCGCCACCAGGGTCGTCGAGCCCTTGAGCAGCACCGTCGCCCGGTACCGGCCCGCCAGCTCCCGTACCGCCGCCAGCCGGGCGCCCTCGACCTCCTCGCGCGCGACACCCAGCAGCGCCGCCGCCTCCCCGGCGTGCGGCGTCATCAGCGTCGGTGCCGTACGCGCCCGTACCGTGTCCCGGTCCGCGAGCCGGAGTCCGTCCGCGTCGATCAGTACGGGTACGTCCGCCTCCAGCACCTGCGCCACCGTCGCCGCGTCGTCCCCGGCGCCCGGTCCGACCACCCAGGCCTGCACCCGGCCCGCCTTGCCGGGGCCCCGGT
This sequence comes from Streptomyces davaonensis JCM 4913, assembly GCF_000349325.1. Classification (GTDB taxonomy): domain Bacteria; phylum Actinomycetota; class Actinomycetes; order Streptomycetales; family Streptomycetaceae; genus Streptomyces; species Streptomyces davaonensis. The sequence continues at coordinate 4,152,188 of NC_020504.1, read as the reverse complement.
CCGACACCAGGGTCTCCGGGAAGCGGGCGAGCACCGCGTCCCCGGCCGGTCCGACGTACCGCACGGCTCCGGCGCCGCCGTGCAGCGCGCCCGCCACCGCCAGCACCGCGGCCCCCGGGTAGCGCGCGGAACCGGCGGCGATGCCGACCACGCCCCGCCGGTACTTGTCGCTCTCCGGGCCCGGCACCGGCAGCAGCCGGGCCACGTCCGCGTGCTGAAGGGCCTCCAGCGCGGGTTCCTCCGGCAGATCGAGGCCGATGTCGACCAGGCGGACCGTGCCCGCGAAGTCCCGCGCCGGGTCGATCAGCAGCCCCGGCTTGTGGGTGCCGAAGGTGACGGTGAGGTCGGCGCGGATCGCGGCGCCGTGGACCCGCCCGGTGTCCGCGTCGACGCCGCTCGGCAGGTCTACGGCGACGACGGCGGCCCGGGACCGCTCGGCGGCCTCGGCGAGGGCAGCCGCGTCCGGCCGTAGCCCGCCTTTGCCGCCGATGCCCACGATGCCGTCCAGGACCAGGTGGGCCCGCTCGATCAGCGCCTCGGCCGCGGTGCGGTCCGCCGCGCCTTCCACCGTCGTCCCGCCCGCCCTGTGCAGCGCCGCGAGCCCGCCCGCGTGTGCCCGCTCCGGCGCCAGCAGGACCGCGGTCACCCCCGCGCCGCGGCGGGCCAGGCGGGCCCCCGCGTACAGGGCGTCGCCGCCGTTGTCGCCGCTGCCGATCAGCAGCACGACGCGGCTGCCGTACACCCGGCCGAGCAGGTCGGCCGAGGCCGCGGCGAGTCCGGCCGCCGCCCGCTGCATCAGCGTGCCCTCGGGCAGCCGCGCCATCAGTCGCCGTTCCGCCGCCCTGACCGTCTCCACGCTGTACGCAGTCCGCATGGGGTCGAGTCTCTCGTGCCCCTCAGCCTTCCGCGACCACCACCGCGGAGGCCACGCCCGCGTCATGACTGAGCGACACATGCCAGGACCGCACCCCGAGTTCCGCCGCCCGGGCCGCCACCGTCCCCGTCACCCGCAGCCGCGGCTGCCCGCTGTCCTCGACGTACACCTCCGCGTCCGTCCAGTGCAGTCCCGCGGGGGCGCCGAGCGCCTTGGCCAGCGCCTCCTTCGCCGCGAACCGCGCGGCCAGCGAGGCGACCCCGCGCCGTTCCCCGCTCGGCAGCCACAACTCGCTGTCCAGGAACAGCCGCCCGGCCATGCCCGGCGTACGCTCCAGGGACGCCGCGAACCGGTCGATCTCCGCCACGTCGATACCGACCCCGATGATGCTCATGCCGAGCACCCTATGACCGGTGTGTCCTACGTCCGGGTGACCCCCGTCACTCGGCACGCCCCCGCAGCCACAGGGCTCGGCCGGGCTGTCGGACCCCTCTGAGACACTGGGGGCGCCATGACTGAAACTGCTGCCCTGCGGACCGCGCCCCTGCGGGCCCGCGCCGAGATCGATCTGGCCGCCGTGCGCGCCAATGTGCGGGCCCTGCGCGCCCTCGCGCCGGGCGCCGAGCTGATGGCCGTCGTGAAGTCCGACGGCTACGGCCACGGCGCGGCGCAGTGTGCCCGCGCGGCCGTCGAGGCGGGGGCGAGCTGGCTGGGCACCGCCACTCCCGAGGAGGCCCTCGTGCTGAGGGCCAATGGGGGGCTGCCGGACGACGTGCGGATCATGTGCTGGCTGTGGACGCCGGGTGGACCCTGGCGGGAGGCGATCGACGCCCGTCTCGACGTGTCGGTGAGCGGGATGTGGGCCCTCGAAGAGGTCACCGCCGCCGCCCGCGAGGCCGGGCTCCCCGCGCGCGTGCAGCTCAAGGCCGACAGCGGCCTCGGCCGCGGCGGCTGCCAGCCCGGCGACGACTGGGCCGAGCTGGTCCGCGAGGCGCTCGCCGCCGAGGGCGCGGGACTCATCCGGATCACCGGGCTCTGGTCGCACTTCGCCTGCGCCGACGAACCCGGGCACCCCTCCATCGACGCCCAGCTCGACCGCTTCCGCGAGATGATCGCGTACGCCGAGGAGCAGGGTGCACGCCCCGAGGTGCGGCACATCGCCAACTCGCCCGCCACCCTGACCCGTCCGGACAGCCACTTCGACCTGGTACGCACCGGTATCGCCCTTTACGGCATCTCGCCCAGCCCCGAACTGGGCGCCCCCGCCGACTTCGGGCTGCGGCCGGTGATGACGCTGTCCGCGTCCGTCGCCCTGGTCAAGCACGTGCCCGGCGGTCACGGCGTCAGCTACGGGCACAAGTACACGACCGCGGGTGAGACCACCCTTGGACTCATCCCCGTCGGGTATGCGGACGGTGTCCCGCGGCACGCCTCCTCCGCCGGTCCGGTCCTGGTCGGCGGCAAGTGGCGGACGATCGCCGGACGGGTCGCGATGGACCAGTTCATCGTGGACCTGGGCGGCGACGAACCCGAGCCGGGGGAGCGCGCGGTGCTGTTCGGGCCCGGCGACGGCGGTGAGCCCACCGCCGAGGACTGGGCGCAGGCCGCCGGCACCATCGCGTACGAAATCGTCACCCGGATCGGATCCCGTGTTCCCCGCGTCTATGTGAACGAGGGCCAGGCTGACACCCCCTAGTCCTGCGAAGAGGAGCGGTACGTGAGCGAGAGCAGTGCGGAGGCCGTCGCGGCCGTCGCCTCCGCCGGGAACTGGCGCCGCGCGACCGGTATCGCGGGCGCCGCGATAGGCGTGGTCGCCGCGGGCGCCGCGGCCGGTGTCGCCATAGAGCGGCTCACCGTCGGCCGGGGGATGCGGCAGAAGGCCCGCCTCGCGCTCGACTCGGCGGGCCCGTACGGCTCGCTGCGCGGCATGCCCGGAAAGGCGCGGTCCGACGACGGCACCGAGCTGTACTACGAGGTCGACGACGTCGAGCCCGAGGGCGGCCCCGCTCCCCGCCGGCGCCGTCTCTTCGGCCGCAAGGCCCCGGCCCCGGTCACCGTCGTGTTCAGCCACGGCTACTGCCTCAGCCAGGACTCCTGGCACTTCCAGCGGGCGGCGCTCCGCGGCGTCGTACGGACGGTGCACTGGGACCAGCGCAGCCACGGCCGGTCGGAGCGCGGGGTGGCGCAGGTCCAGGACGGGGTGCCGGTCGACATCGAGCAGCTCGGGCGGGATCTGAAGGCGGTCATCGACGCGACGGTGCCGGAGGGGCCGATCGTGCTCGTCGGGCACTCCATGGGCGGCATGACCGTGATGGCGCTGGCCGACCAGTACCCCGAGCTGATCCGCGACCGGGTCGTCGCCGTCGCCCTCGTCGGCACGTCCTCGGGGAAGCTCGGCGAGGTCAACTTCGGGTTGCCCGTCGCCGGTGTCAACGCCGTACGGCGCGTGCTGCCGGGCGTGCTGAAGGCGCTCGGTCAGCGGGCGGAGCTGGTGGAACGGGGGCGCCGGGCGACCGCGGACCTGTTCGCGGGGATCATCAAGCGGTACTCGTTCGCCTCCCGGGACGTCGACCCGGCGGTGGCGCGGTTCGCCGAACGGATGATCGAGGCCACGCCGATCGACGTGGTCGCCGAGTACTACCCGGCCTTCGCCGACCACGACAAGACCGAGGCGCTCGCCCACTTCGCCCAGCTGCCGGTGCTGGTGCTGGCCGGGGTCAAGGACCTGGTCACCCCCAGCGAGCACAGCGAGGCCATCGCCGATCTGCTGCCCGACGCCGAGCTGGTGCTCGTTCCGGACGCCGGGCATCTGGTGATGCTGGAACACCCCGAAGTGGTGACCGACCGTCTCGCCGACCTGCTCACCCGCGCGGGAGCGGTCCCCGCGGGCGCTACCGTGGGTGGCTATGGAAGCAGCACCGCACAACCAGGCTGAGACCGAGCTGACCGTCACCTCTCCCGAGCAGATGCGGGAGCTCGGCCGCCGTCTCGCCAAGCTGCTGCGCGCCGGTGACCTCGTGATGCTCAGCGGGGAGCTCGGCGCGGGCAAGACGACGCTGACCCGGGGGCTCGGCGAGGGGCTCGGGGTCCGGGGCGCCGTCACCTCGCCGACCTTCGTGATCGCCCGGGTGCACCCCTCGCTCGGGGACGGTCCGCCGCTGGTCCACGTCGACGCCTACCGGCTGGGCGGCGGCCTGGACGAGATGGAGGACCTCGACCTCGATGTCTCGCTGCCCGACTCGGTGATCGTCGTGGAGTGGGGCGAGGGCAAGGTCGAGGAGCTGACCGAGGACCGGCTCCAGCTCGTCATCCACCGGGCCGTCGGCGACACCACGGACGAGGTACGGCATGTGACGGTGACCGGGCTCGGGGAGCGCTGGGCGGAAGCCGGTCTCGCGGCGCTGTCCGCCTGAGCCGCCGCCCGGTCCGAGGCGTCCCCGAACAACTCCGGACACCATTCCGACAAGACGTCGGCAAGATATTGCGTTTGTTGTCCCGGGCGTGGTCACATGGTACCCAGCCCGTAGTTAGGTGTGCCTAACTTCGTCCGCCCCCGGCTTTCAGGAGGCGTCCATGTCGGTCACGGACCGGGACGCGAACCCGTCGCGTCCGCCGCGCCCGCCGTCCATGCGCGATCTGCTGGCGTCCTGCGCCGCGGCAACCGCCGTATCGACCCCGCCGCGCGCGCCGGAACCCAGGGCTCCGCAGGCGCGGGAGCGCAGAGCGGCCTGACGGCTCAGCGGATCACGACGACCTTGTGGCCGATCGTCGCGAAGTCCCACAGCGCGTCGCCGTCCGCGCGGGATTCGCGGATGCCGCCGGTGAGCTTCGGTGCGTTCTGCTTCGGGGGCGTGTCGTCCACGGCCGCGCTGAAGCCGACGGACACGCCGCCGACGCTGGTGAAGCGGACCACGTGCTCGACCGGGACCCCGTCGGTGCCGGTGACCCTGCCCGAGCGCGAGGTGACCGTGTAGGCGCCCGGCGCCGGGTCGACCGTGCCGGGGCTCACCTCGAAGGTGCGCCGCACCTTGCCGCTCTTGCCGACCAGCCACACCCGGTCGTCGTCCACCGAGTACACGACCCGTTCACCCCTGCCGGACCCGTCGGGCAGCGCGGTGGGGTTCTTCTTGTTGCGCGGCGCCTTGTACGCGGCCCCCGCGGGCGTGCTGTCCTCGTGCGGCTGCCGGAGTTCGGACGGGACGCTCGCCGAGGCCTGGTAGGCGAGGAAGCCCACGGTCATCAGGGCCGCCGTGGTCAGCCCGGCCACGATCCCGGAGCTGTTGCTTGCCACCGTCGCCCACCTCTTCGCCGTACGTCGTGCTTCCCGGCGACGGTAGCAGCCGGTGACCGCTCCACCGGTGCGGCCGTGCCCGTGCGCGCGGAGCCGTAGGCTGTTTGCGTGCTCTTGCTCGCTCTGGATACCGCCACCCCCGCCGTCACCGTCGCGCTGCACGACGGCACGGCCGTCATCGCCTCGTCGAGCCAGGTGGACGCCCGCCGTCACGGCGAGCTGCTGCTGCCGGCCGTCGACCGAGTGCTCGCCGAGGCGGGGCTGAGGCTCGACGCCGTCACCGCCGTCGTCGTGGGGACCGGGCCCGGCCCGTACACCGGGCTGCGCGTCGGTCTGATGACCGCCGACACCTTCGGGCTCGCGCTCGGCGTCCCCGTGCACGGCGTGTGCACGCTGGACGCGCTCGCCTACGCCGCCGACATCGACAAGGGCCCCTTCGTCGTGGCCACCGACGCCCGGCGCAAGGAGGTCTACTGGGCGACGTATGCCGACTCCCGCACCCGGCTGACCGACCCGGCCGTCGACCGTCCCGCCGAGATCGCCGAGCGGGTCGCGGGACTGCCCGCGGTCGGCGCGGGCGCGCTGCTCTACCCGGACACCTTCCCCAGCGCCCACGAGCCCGAGCACGTGTCGGCCGCCGCCCTCGCCGCGCTGGCCGCCGAGCGGCTCGCGGCGGGCGAGGAACTGCCCGCGCCCAGACCGCTGTACCTGCGCCGCCCCGACGCCCAGGTCCCCAAGAACTACAAGGTGGTCACCCCCAAGTGACAGCGGTGCTGCGCGAGATGCGCTGGTGGGACATCGATCCCGTGCTGGGCCTCGAGAAGGAGCTGTTCCCCGAGGACGCCTGGTCCCGGGGCATGTTCTGGTCCGAGCTGGCCCACGCGCGCGGCGCGGAGGCGACCCGGCGGTACCTCGTCGCGGTCGAGGGCGAGCGGATCGTCGGGTACGCGGGGCTCGCCGCCTCCGGTGACCTCGCCGACATCCAGACCATCGCCGTGGCCCGCGACCAGTGGGGCACCGGCCTCGGCGGGCGGCTGCTGACCGAGCTGCTGCGGGCGGCCACCGCCTTCGAGTGCGCCGAAGTGATGCTGGAGTGCCGCGTCGACAACATCCGCGCCCAGAAGCTCTACGAGCGCTACGGCTTCGAGGCCATCGGCTTCCGGCGCGGCTACTACCAGCCCGGCAATGTGGACGCCCTCGTGATGCGCCTGAACGACCCTTCGACCTCTGTACAAGGAACCGAGATCCATGGCTGACGAACCCCTCGTCCTCGGCATCGAGACGTCCTGCGACGAGACCGGCGTCGGCATCGTCCGCGGCACCACCCTGCTCGCCGACGCGGTCGCCTCCAGCGTCGACGAGCACGCCCGCTTCGGCGGCGTGGTGCCCGAGGTCGCCTCGCGCGCGCACCTGGAGGCGATGGTGCCGACCATCGACCGGGCGCTGAAGGAGGCGGGCGTCAGCGCCCGTGACCTGGACGGGATCGCGGTCACCGCAGGTCCCGGTCTGGCCGGTGCCCTGCTCGTCGGCGTCTCCGCGGCCAAGGCGTACGCCTACGCGCTCGGCAAGCCCCTCTACGGTGTGAACCACCTCGCCTCGCACATCTGCGTGGACCAGCTGGAGCACGGCGCGCTGCCCGAGCCGACGATGGCCCTGCTGGTCAGCGGCGGACACTCCTCCCTGCTGCTGTCCTCGGACATCACCTCCGACGTCCGCCCGATGGGCGCGACCATCGACGACGCGGCCGGCGAGGCCTTCGACAAGATCGCCCGGGTGCTGAACCTCGGCTTCCCCGGCGGCCCCGTCATCGACCGGTACGCGAAGGAGGGCGACCCCCGGGCCATTGCCTTCCCGCGCGGGCTCACCGGCCCCCGGGATCCGGCGTACGACTTCTCCTTCTCCGGTCTGAAGACGTCCGTGGCCCGCTGGATCGAGGCGAAGCGGGCGGCGGGGGAGGAGGTGCCGGTGCGTGACGTGGCGGCTTCCTTCCAGGAGGCGGTCGTGGACGTGCTGACCCGCAAGGCGGTGCGGGCGTGCAAGGACGAGGGCGTCGACCACCTGATGATCGGCGGCGGGGTCGCCGCCAACTCCCGGCTGCGGGAGCTGGCCCGGCATCGCTGCGAGGCCGCCGGTATCGAGCTGCGGGTGCCGCGTCCGAAGCTGTGCACGGACAACGGCGCGATGGTCGCCGCGCTCGGCGCGGAGATGGTCGCCCGCAACCGGGCCGCCTCCAGCTGGGACCTGTCGGCCGACTCCTCACTGCCGGTGACCGACCCGCACGTCCCCGGGCACGATCATGTGCACGAGGTCAGCAAGGAGAACCTGTACTCATGACGGTCGCGTTGATGTGGGAGGCGCGGGCGGCCGAGGGCCGGGGCGAGGAACTGCTCGCCTGGGTCTCGGGGCAGCGGCTCGCCGAGCCGCCGCTGCGCCGGGAGACCTTCCGGGCGCCGGAGGACCGGGTGCTGGTGATCACCTGGTGGGACGCCGACTTTGCCGCCGTACTGCCCGAACTGCCCGAGCCGGACGGTGAGTTGGTCACTCGGGCAGTGCACCGGTGGCGGTTCGAGTCAGTTGCCGGGGGCTGACGGACAGCCGCCAGGGCTTGTCCGGGTCGTGACCCCGCCACAGCACCTTGCCGTTGCCGCGCTCCCAGTTGACGGCCAGCCAGGCCTGGCCCAGCCAGGCCACCGCCAGCCACAGCGGGAACAGGACCGCCGCGGGTTCCCAGGCGAGCGAGGTGCCCAGGGTCCCGGCCGTCATGATGGCGAACAGCCAGGGATTGACCGGATGCCGGAGCAGGGACACCTCCGGCGGCGGCTCCTCCAGAGGGGCCGCCGCCTCGAAGTCCAGCACCTCGCTCAGCCACTTGATCCGGGACGCCTGCGCGAGCGTGAACAGCACCGCGAACCCGATCAGCCCGGCCAGGAACAGCGACAGATCACCCGAGTCGATCAGGGCCCCGTGGACGGCGACCGTCACCGGCACACAGACCGCGACCGCGGCCAACACGGTGATGACGGACCGCAGTTCGTGGTGCACATACCTGTCCATGGAGCCCCTCCCCAAGGCTCAGGACACCACCGCCTCGCACACCAGCCGTCGGTCCGGGCCGAGCACCCGTACCGGGCCGGAGAGAGTCAGTCGTGCCGTGTGCAGCACCTCCGCGCTGGATGTTCCCAACCGTAGTTCCAGCAGGCCGGGTTCGACCACCTTGAGATTTGAACGATCCGTGAAGGACGACAGATCCGCGTGGAAGCGGAAGGCCACCCGCCGGGACTCCCCGGGCTCCAACTCCAGCCGCTGGTAGGCGATCAGCCGGACATCGGGGCGGGTCACCGAGGCCACCGGATCGTGCAGATACAGCTGCACGACCTCCGCGCCCGCCCGGTCCCCGGTGTTGCGGACGGTCACGGCCATCTCGTACGAGCCGTCCGTGCCGATCTCCGCGTCCGCCGCGTCGGACTCCCAGGCGAAGCTCGTGTACGAGCGCCCGTGCCCGAACGCGTACAGCGGGGTCGGGTCCAGATTGCTGACCTCGCCCGCCAGGCCCAGCGGCGGCTGGAGGTACGTCCACGGCTGGCCTCCGGGTTCCCGCGGGACGCTCACCGGCAGGCGTCCCGACGGGTTGACCCGGCCCGACAGCACTCCCGCGACCGCCGGTCCGCCCTCCTCGCCGGGGAAGAAGGCCTGGACGACCGCGCCGAGGCGGCCCTGCCAGCGGCCGAGCGCGTAGGGGCGGCCGGTGAGCAGCACCAGCACCACCGGGACGCCGGTCGCCACCAGCGCGTCCAGCAACTCGCCCTGTACGCCCGGCAGCCGAAGGTCGCTGACATCGCAGCCCTCGCCCGAGGTGCCGCGCCCGAACAGGCCCGCCCGGTCGCCCAGCACCGCAAGGCACACATCCGCCTCGGCCGCCCGCGCCACCGCCTCCTCGAACCCCGTCTCGTCGGGGTCGGACACCCCGCACCCTTCCGCGAACGTGACCTTGGCGTCCGGGAGTTCGGCGCGCAGGGCCTCAAGGACGGTCGGGATGTCGATGCCCATCGGGACGTCGGGGTGGTGGGTGAGGACATGGGACGGGAAGGAGTAGCAGCCCAGCATCGCCAGGGCGTCCGCGGCGCGCGGGCCGACGACCGCGATCCGGGTGTCCTGGGCCAGCGGCAGCAGCCCGTCCGGGTTGTCCAGCAGCACCACCGACTCCTCGGCCAGACGCCGGGCCAGGGTGCGGCCCGCGGTGGAGTCGAGGTCGATGCGCTCGGCCGGTTCCGGGTCCCAGTCCTCGTCCAGCAGGCCCAGTTCGCATTTCTGGAGCAGGACGCGACGGGCCGCGAGGTCCACCAGTTCCTCGGGGACCTCGCCCGCGCGGACGGCGTCCACGAGGGGCTTGCCGTAGCACTTCAGGGTGGGCAGCTCCACGTCGATGCCGGCCGCCAGCGCCGCGTGCGCCGCCTCGGCGTCGGTGCCCGCGACCCGGTGCAGCGACCGGAGGAAGGCGATGCCGAAGTAGTCCGCGACGACCGTGCCGGTGAACCCCCACTGCTCCCGCAGGAGTTCGGTCAGCAGCCGGGGATCCGCCGAGGCGGGCACGCCGTCGGTCTCGGTGTACGCGGCCATCACACTGCGCGCCCCGCCCTCGCGCAGCGCCATCTCGAACGGCGGCAGGGTGACATCGGCGAACTCGCGCACTCCGGCCCGCACGGGCGCGAGATTGCGGGCGCCCGCGGAGGAGGCGTACCCGGCGAAGTGCTTGAGCGTGGCGATCACCCCGGTCGACTCCAGGCCCCGCACATAGGCGGTGCCGATGGTGCCGGTCAGATACGGGTCCTCCCCGATGGTCTCCTCCACCCGCCCCCAGCGCGGATCGCGTACGACGTCCAGGACGGGCGCGAGCCCCTGGTGGACGCCGACCGAGCGCAGGTCCGCGCCGATCCGGCGGGCCATGTCCTCGACGAGCGGCGGGTCGAAGCTCGCTCCCCAGGCCAGCGGCACCGGGTAGGCGGTGGCCCGCCAGGTGGTGAACCCGGCCAGGCACTCCTCGTGGGCGACGGCGGGGATGCCGAAGCGTCCGGCCGCCGCGATCCGGCGCTGGGCGCGGGCGAGGGCCTGCGCGCCGAGCGCGGGGTCCACGGGGGCGGTGCCGAAGGAGCGGGTGAGCTGGCCCAGGCCGTGCGTGATCAGTTCGTCCCAGTCGTAGTCGGCGCTCATCTCGCGCTGGAGCGGCGCGACTCCCTCGCCGTCCGTGGCGGCGCCCACCCACACGCCGTACAGCTGGGCGGTCTTCTCCTGAAGGGTCATCCGGGAGAGCAGGTCGTCGACGCGGGCAGAGGCGGGCAGTGCGGGGTCGCGCCAGGGGGCGGTGGTCATGAAACTCCTGTCGGGGCGGTGGCCTCTCGTGACCTCTCGCGAAGGAAACGTACGACCTCTCGCGAATGTTTCGTTATTCACCTCGAATGTTCCGGGAACCTAGGGGCGGTGAGAAGGGTTCGTCAAGAGGGGGCGCAGGGATACGATCGCCGCCATGACACCCTCCGAGCCCGCTGAAACCCGGACGACAACCCGCGCGACAGGTCGGTCCGCACAGACCGCGACGCTCGCCGAGATCGCCCGCGAGGCCGGCGTCTCGGCGCCGACTGTTTCGAAGGTCCTCAACGGCAGAGCCGATGTCGCCCCCGCCACCCGCAGCCGCGTCGAGGAACTGCTGCGCGCCCACGGCTACCGGCGCCGACGCGCCGAGGCGAGCCGTTCCCCGCTGATCGACCTGGTCTTCCACGAGCTGGAGAGCGCGTGGGCGATGGAGGTCATCCGGGGCGTGGAGAACGTCGCCCGGGACGCGGGCCTCAGCGTCGTGCTCAGCGAGAGCATGGGCCGCCTCACCCCCGGCCGGACCTGGGCCGACCAGGTCGCCGCCCGCCGCCCGCACGGCGTGATCCTGGTCCTGTCCGGTCTGGACGAGTCCCAGCGCGCGCTGCTCACCAGCCGCTCCATCCCGTTCGTGGTGATGGACCCGGCCGGCGACCCGGGCGCCGACGTGCCCTCGATCGGCGCCACCAACTGGCAGGGCGGCCTCGCCGCCACCCGGCACCTGGTCGAGCTCGGCCACACCCGGATCGGCGCCATCACCGGACCCTCCCGGATGATGTGCAGCCGCGCCCGCGTCGACGGCTACCGGGCCGCCCTGGAGACGGCCGGACTGCCGGTCGACCCCGCGCTGATCCGGCCCGGCGACTTCCACCACGAGACCGGCTACCGGGAAGGCCTGAAACTGCTGCGCGGCCCCGACCGGCCGACCGCCGTCTTCGCGGGCAACGACCTCCAGGCGCTCGGCCTGTACGAGGCGGCGCGCGAACTGGGCCTGCGCATCCCGGAGGACCTCAGCGTGGTCGGCTTCGACGATCTGCCGGTCGCCCGCTGGGTCGGCCCGCCGCTGACGACCGTACGGCAGCCGCTGACCGAGATGGCCGAGGCCGCGGCCAAGCTGGTGCTGGACCTCGCCAAGGAGGACGGGGATCCGGCGGCGACCCGGGTGGAGCTGGCCACGAGCCTGGTGGTGCGCAGCAGTACCTCGGTGCCGCCCGGGAGGTGAGGGGCTCGTGTATTGACGGGTGTTCCGTGCCGCCTCCACACTGCCCGAAGCCAGTCGGTTGAACGACCGAAACTTTCGGAGGCACCCGCAATGAGATCTCTGAGAACGGGCTCCACCCTGGCTTCACTCCTCGCAGGCGTCGCGCTGCTCGCGGGCACGCTGCTGGCGGCGCCCGCCGCGCACGCGGCCGACGAGCCGCTGCGCGACCTGGCCGACGCCAAGGGCAAGGTGATCGGCACGGCGGTCACCGGCTCCAAACTCACCGGCACCTACGGCCGGATCGCCGCCGGTGAGTTCAACGCGCTGACCCCCGGCAACGCCATGAAATGGGGCTCGGTCGAGCCGACCCGGGGGAGCTTCAACTGGGCCGAGGCAGACGAGATCGTGAACTTCGCCGAGGCCAACGGCCAGCAGGTGCGCGGCCACACCCTGGTCTGGCACAGCCAGAACCCGAGCTGGCTGACCAACGGCACCTGGACCACCGCCCAGTTGCGGCAGCTCATGACCGACCACATCGCCACCGAGGTCGGCCGCTACGAGGGGCGTCTGGCCACCTGGGACGTGGTGAACGAGCCGTTCAACGAGGACGGCACCTACCGGCAGACCCTCTGGTACAACGGCCTCGGCGCCGACTACATCGCCGAGGCGCTCACCGCGGCCCGCGCCGCCGACCCGAGCCCCAAGCTCTACATCAACGACTACAACGTCGAGGGCGTCAACGCGAAGTCCACCGCCCTGTACAACCTGGTCCGGGACCTCAAGGCGCGCGGCGTCCCGATCGACGGCGTCGGCCTCCAGGCCCACCTCATCCTCGGCCAGGTGCCCTCCACGCTCCAGCAGAACATCCAGCGCTTCGCCGACCTCGGCGTGGACGTGGCCATCACCGAGCTGGACATCCGGATGAACCTGCCCTCGGACAGCGCCGAACTCGCCCAGCAGGCCACCGAGTACAAGCAGGTCGTCAATGCCTGCGTGGCCGTGACCCGGTGCGTCGGCGTGACCGTCTGGGGCTTCACCGACTCCGACTCCTGGATCCCGGACACCTTCCCCGGCCAGGGCGCGGCGACGCCGTACGACGAGAACTTCGCGCCGAAACCGGCGTATTACGCCATCGCGGAGGCCCTCGGCGGCACGACCACACCACCGCCGACGGGCGCCTGCACGGCGACCTACAGCGTCGTCAACCAGTGGAACACCGGGTTCACCGGCCAGGTCCGGATCGCCTGCGACGGGGCCTCGCTGTCGTCGTGGAAGGCGACCTGGACCTACGGCGCCGGGCAGCAGCTCACCCAGTCCTGGAACGCGACCTGCACCCAGTCGGGAGCGGCGGTCAGTTGCTCCAACGCCTCCTACAACGGCACGGTCCCGGACGGGGGTTCGGTGACCTTCGGGTTCAACGGGTCGTGGAGCGGGAGCAATCCGGTCCCGGTGGTGACCCTGGGCTGAGAAGTCTGAGAATTTCCCAAGAAACCGGTTCCGGACGCGCTCGCCGTAATAATTCGGACTTACGTTCCTGTCTGTGAGCGGAGACGAGGCGAACGGGGACGAGAGCAGAGCGGTGGGCCGGCGGTCGAGAGCGCTGAAGATCGCCGGCCTCACTCTCGCGGGGGCACTGGTCCTGGCGGCCGGGGCGGCGGGCTGGGCGTACTGGCATCTCAACGACAACATCAAGAGCGTCGACATCGACAGCGCGCTCGGCGACAACCGGCCGCCGAAGGCGACCCCGTCGGCCACTTCGGAGGCCGCGGAGTCCTCGGAGGCCGAGGTGCTGCCCACCGAGGCGCTGAACATCCTGGTCCTGGGCTCGGATTCGCGCGACGGCGCCGAGAACCAGGCGCTCGGCGGCGGCGCGAGCGGCGGCGCACGCTCCGACACCGCGATGGTGGTGCACCTGGACCCGGGCCGGTCCGAGGCGACGGTGGTGAGCATCCCGCGCGACACCCTGGTCACCCGTCCGTCCTGCCCCCTGGAGGACGGTGGCTCGACCGAGGTCGCCTACAACGCGATGTTCAACAGCGCCTACGCGGTGGGCGGCCCGGTGTGCGCGGTGAAGACGGTCGAGTCGATCACGGACGTCCGCATGGACCACTACATCGAGATCGACTTCGCGGGCTTCGCGAACCTGGTGGACGCGCTCGGCGGGGTCACCGTCACCACCGAGGAGGACATCGACGACGAGGACAGCCACCTCACCCTGGAGGCCGGGACCCATCATCTCGACGGCGAGCAGGCCCTGGCCCTTGCCCGCACCCGGCACGGCATAGGCGACGGCAGCGATCTGGGCCGCATAGGTCTCCAGCAGCAACTGGTGAAGGCGCTGCTGACGCAGATCTCCGCGACCGACCTGCTCACCGACCCCGCCAAGCTGTACCGGGTCGCCGACGCGGTCACCGGCAGCCTCACCACGGACACCGGCCTGGACTCGCTGACCGAGCTGACCGGGCTCGGCCGGAGCGTGCAGGCCCTGTCGGCGGACGCCGTGACGACGGTGACCATGCCCGTCGTACGGGCCCCGTCGGACCCCAACCGGGTGGTCGCCGAGGAGCCGGAGGCGAGCGAACTGTGGGAGTCGCTGCGCTGAGAAAATTCCCGCGAACTTTTTTCGGCGGGGCTGTCGATCCGGGTGTCTCCCGTTCGACGCAGGTGTGAGAGGCCGGGAAGGACCCGGTCCACCGGAGACGAGGAGTCACCATGCCCCGCTACCTGTCGCTCGTGCGGATCGACGAGCAGAACGCCCCCTCCGAGGGCCCCAGCGAGGGTCTGATGCAGCGGATGGGCGAGCTGATCGAGGAGATGACGAAGGCCGGGATCCTGCTCGACACCGCCGGGCTCACCCCCACCGCCCAGGGCGTCCGGGTGCACTACCAGGGCGGCGAGACGTCCGTCACCGACGGGCCGTTCACCGAGGCCAAGGAGGTCATCGGCGGCTACGCCCTCATGCAGTGCAAGGACCGGGCCGAGGCGATCGAGTGGACCCAGCGGTTCCTGAAGATCCACGAGTCCCACTGGACCGTGACCTGCGAGGTGCGCGAGATCGCCGAGGGCTGAACGTCCTTGGCCCCCGGGGCCTGAGGGGTGTTGCATGGTGGGCTGTGACAGCACAGCCCACCCCCGACCCCCGCGGCGCGGTCGAGACCGTCTTCCGTATCGAGTCCCCGAGGATCGTCGCCGCCGTCGCCCGCATCGTCCGGGACGTCGGCATCGCCGAGGAACTGGCCCAGGACGCCCTGGTCGTCGCACTGGAGCAGTGGCCGAAAGACGGGGTGCCCGACAACCCGGGCGCCTGGCTCATGACCACCGCCCGGCACCGTGCGGTCGACCTGATCCGGCGCAAGGAGAACTACGCCCGCAAGCTGGCCGAGATCGGCCGCTCGACGGACACCACGGTTCCGCCCGAGGAGCCCGCGGGCCCGGACGACATCGACGACGACCTGCTCCGCCTGGTCTTCACCACCTGCCACCCGGCCCTGTCCGCCGAGGCCCGCACCGCCCTCACCCTGCGCCTCCTCGGCGGCCTGACCACGGCCGAGATCGCCCGCGCCTTCCTGGTCCCCGAACCGACGGTCGCCCAGCGCATCGTCCGCGCCAAACGCACCCTCGCCACCAGGAACGTCCCCTTCGAGGTCCCCTACGGCCCCGACCGCGAGGCCCGCCTCGGCTCGGTGCTGGACGTCATCTACCTGATCTTCAACGAGGGTTACGCCGCCACCGCGGGCGACGACTGGCTGCGCCCCTCCCTGTGCGAGGACGCCCTGCGGCTGGCCCGCGTGCTCTCCGCGCTGATGCCGAAGGAACCCGAAGTCCACGGCCTGACCGCTCTGTTGGAGTTCCAGGCCGCCCGCACCGCCGCCCGCACCGGACCGGACGGCGAGCCGGTCCTCCTCAAGGACCAGAACCGCCGCCGCTGGAACCGCATGCTCATCGCCCGCGGCATCAAGGCCCTGGCCCGCGCCGAGGCCCCCGGCGCCCCCGGCCCGTACACCCTCCAGGCCGCCATCGCCGCCTGCCACGCGCACGCGTACACCTACGAGGAGACCGACTGGAAGAGCATCGCCACCCTCTACGCCCTGCTCGCCGCCCGCGCCCCCTCCCCGGTCGTCGAACTCAACCGGGCCGTGGCGGTGTCCATGGCCGAGGGCCCGGCCCCGGCCCTGGAGATCGTCGACGCCCTCGCCGCCGAACCCGCCCTGCGCGACTACCACTTGCTGCCGAGCGTCCGAGGCGACCTGCTGCACCGCCTCGGCCGTACGGCGGAGGCGCGCGCGGAGTTCGAGCGGGCGGCGGGGCTGACGCGCAACGCGCGGGAGCGTGAGCTGCTGCTGCGCCGGGCTCAGACGGGCTGACCGACCAGCATCGTCGGCGCCCCGGCGACCCGGGTCAGGAACACCGTCGCGGCATTGGGCCCCTGCGGCTTGACCTTCTTGCGCAGCTCCTCCGGCTCGACGGCCGACCCGCGCTTCTTGACGGTGAGGACGCCGACCTCGCGCTCGCGCAGCAGGGCCTTCAACTTCTTGACGTTGAAGGGGAGTCGGTCGGTGATCTCGTAGGCCGAGGCGTACTGGGTGGGGCGCAGGGCGTCGGCGGTGACGTAGGCGATGGTCGGGTCGATCAGCCCGCCGTCCAGCTCCTCGGCGGCCTCGGCGACCAGATGGGCGCGGATGACGGCGCCGTCGGGCTCGTACAAGTACCGCCCGACGGGCCGGACTTCGGGGTTCGGGAGCCCCCGGGAGAGGAGCGTGCGCGGGCCGGGGAGAAGGGTCGCGCGGACGGCGCCGGGCGCGGTGCCGAACCACAGCACGGCCTCCTTCACGTCCCCGCCGTCGGAGATCCACTCGGCCTCGGCCTCGGCGGGGATGGCCTCGTGCGGGACGCCGGGGGCGATCTTCAGGGCGGCGTGCGGGGCCTTCAGGGCCGCCTGGACGGCCCAGGACAGGGGAGGGGAGTAGGCCTCGGGGTCGAAGATGCGGCCCCGGCCGCCGCGCCGCGCCGGGTCCACGAACACGGCGTCGTACCCGGCCGTGTCGACCTCCGTCACGTCCGTCTCCCGCACCTCGATCAGCCCGGCGAGCCCGAGCGCGTCGGCGTTGGCACGCGCGGCGGCCGCGGTCAGCGGGTCCCGGTCCACGGCCAGCACCCGGATCCCGGCCCGCGCCAGCGCGATGGCGTCCCCGCCGATCCCGCAGCACAGGTCGGCGACCGAGCCGACCCCCAGCTCCCGCAGCCGCTCCGCCCGGTACGCGGCCACGCTCGCCCGGGTCGACTGCTCGACGCCGTTCGGGGTGAAGTACATCCGCCGCGCGTCCTCGGCCCCGAACTTCGCCTCCGCCCGCTGCCGCAGCCGGGCCTGTCCGAGCGCCGCCGACACCAGCTCGGCGGGGTGGTCACGGCGCAGCCGGGTGGCTACGGCGAGTTCGTCGGCGGGGGCGGTGCCGCGCACTTCGTCGAGGAGGGCGCGGCCCTCGGGGGTGAGGAGGGGATCGAGGTCGTTCACCGGGTCATTGTGAGCCAGTCGGTGGACGGTGCGCCCGCGGTGGCGGTGTCGGCCCGGGATCGGGGCGGGGGCCTGGGAGGATCCGGCCCCATGCGAGCAGTAGGACGAAATGATAAAAACCGGGTGCTGTGGGGGACGCGAGTACGCGGCGGACTCGCCGTGCTGACCGTCGCCGCCATCGCCTCGGGCTGTACGCAGAGCGAGCGGGGCGACAGGAGCGAGACCCCGCACGGCTCACGGGCCCGCCCCGCCCCCGGCCGGCAGCCCCTCCTGGCCCCGCCGGCCCGCGCCCTGGACGCCTACGCCACCCGGCTGCGCACCGCCGCCCTGGCGCGCGCCGCCGCGGCCAGGCGCTGGGGACTCGCCAAGGTCCCGCTGACCGCCCCGGCGCCGCCCGCGAAGAAGCCGCGGATCACCACCCGCAAGGGCTTCGAGGTCGACGGCCACGCCGAGGACGACCTCCCGCCGGTCTTCACCACGATCCCCACCGAGCAGAAGATCGTCTTCCTCACCATCGACGACGGCGCCGAGAAGGACCCCGCCTTCCTGCGCATGATGACCGAGCTGAAGATCCCGTACACCGCCTTCCTCAGCGACTACCTGATCAAGGAGGACTACGGCTACTTCAAGCGGATGCAGCGCGCGGGCGTCGGCCTGAACAACCACACCCTGAACCACCCCTACCTGCCGGGCCTGTCCTACGCCCGCCAGAAGCACGAGATCTGCGGCATGCAGGACGTGATCGAGGAGCGCTACGGCAAGCGGCCCGTCCTCTTCCGTCCGCCCTTCGGCAGCTACAACGGGAACACCCTGCGCGCCGCCAAGTCCTGCGGCATCACCCATGCGCCCCTGTGGAACGAGGAGGTCTTCGTCGACCACTGGGCCTACCGCGAATGGGACCGGGACATCCACCCCGGCGACATCGTGCTCAGCCACTTCCGGGGCAAGGAGCACTGGAAGGGCACCATGCCCGACATGATCCGCCGGTTCCTCGACCGGGTCACCGCCAAGGGGTACGCGGTGGCCCGGCTGGAGGACTACCTGTGAGGCCCAGGGGCCTGCTCGCCGGGGCCGTGGCGGCCGTACTCCTGACGGGCTGCGCCCAGGCCGCGGGCTCCTCGGAGAGGCCGCCCCTGCGGGCCCCAGGCGCCGTCCTGGCCCCGGTCGTGCACCGCGTCCCCACCGACGACAAGGTCGTCTTCCTCACCTACGACGACGGCGCCGAACAGGACCCCCGCTTCATCGACCTGGTCCGCGAACTGCGGCTCCCGGTCGCCATGTTCCTCACGGACAGCGTGGTCGGGCCGGGGTACGGGCACTTCGCCCGCCTCCAGGCGGTGGGCGCCTCGATCCAGAACCACACCCTCGACCACACGACCCTGCGCGGCCTGCCTCACGCCGGCCAGCGCGCCGAGATCTGCGGCCAG
This sequence comes from Streptomyces davaonensis JCM 4913, assembly GCF_000349325.1. Lineage (GTDB taxonomy): Bacteria > Actinomycetota > Actinomycetes > Streptomycetales > Streptomycetaceae > Streptomyces > Streptomyces davaonensis. The sequence continues at coordinate 4,133,519 of NC_020504.1, read as the reverse complement.
CAGAACAAACTCCGAGCCCGCTTCGGCGCCCGGCCCCGCCTCTTCCGCCCACCGCACGGCAGGTACGACACGACCACGCGGCGCGTGGCGGCCGGCTGCGGGATCTCGGCGGTGGTGCTGTGGCGGGCGTCGATGGAGAGCGACGGCGAACTGACGTACACCGAGGGCCCGCGGCGCCTTGGCCCCGGCGACATCGTGTCGCTGCCCTCGCACGATCCGACGGGGCTGCCGCTCGTGGAGCGGACGCGTCGGCTGCTGGCGGAGATCCGGGAGCGGGGGCTCAGGCCGGCCCGCTTGGAGGACTACCTGTAGGAGCGCTCCTCGGGTCTCCTCAGGGTCCCCTCGGGGACGCGATTAGCAGTCCGCTTGACCGAGTGCTAATCGCGGTCATAGTCTCGGGTCTGGCACTCCCCCCTGGAGAGTGCCAACACACGCGACGGGCAGGTCCGGCACCCGCGACGACGGATCGACCTGGTCGCCACCTCAGACAGTTAACCCCGTGAGATCTCCGAAGGGGGAGGTCGGATCGTGACGACCGCCAGCTCCAAGGTTGCCATCAAGCCGCTCGAGGACCGCATCGTGGTCCAGCCGCTCGACGCCGAGCAGACCACGGCCTCTGGCCTGGTCATCCCGGACACCGCGAAGGAGAAGCCCCAGGAGGGCGTCATCCTCGCCGTCGGTCCGGGCCGCTTCGAGAACGGCGAGCGTCTGCCGCTCGACGTGAAGGTCGGCGACATCGTGCTGTACAGCAAGTACGGCGGCACCGAGGTGAAGTACAACGGCGAGGAGTACCTCGTCCTCTCGTCCCGCGACGTGCTCGCGATCATCGAGAAGTAATTCACTTCAGCATTTCTGCTTTTCGAGCTGCGCCCCGGGCCCCCGCGACCTTATGAAGCCGGGCGTCAGGGGCGCAGTTCGCTTTTTCACCCACGTTTTCCGAGAGGGCTGAACCGCTCCCATGGCGAAGATCCTGAAGTTCGACGAGGACGCCCGTCGCGCCCTCGAGCGCGGCGTCAACAAGCTGGCCGACACGGTCAAGGTGACCATCGGCCCCAAGGGCCGCAACGTCGTCATCGACAAGAAGTTCGGCGCGCCGACCATCACCAACGACGGTGTCACCATCGCCCGTGAGGTCGAGGTCGAGGACCCGTACGAGAACCTCGGCGCCCAGCTGGTGAAGGAGGTGGCGACCAAGACCAACGACATCGCGGGTGACGGCACCACCACCGCCACCGTGCTCGCCCAGGCGCTGGTCCGTGAGGGCCTGAAGAACGTCGCCGCGGGTGCCTCCCCGGCGCTGCTGAAGAAGGGCATCGACGCGGCCGTCGCCGCCGTGTCCGAGGACCTCCTCGCCACCGCCCGTCCCATCGAGGACAAGGCCGACATCGCGGCCGTCGCCGCGCTGTCCGCCCAGGACCAGCAGGTCGGCGAGCTCATCGCCGAGGCGATGGACAAGGTCGGCAAGGACGGTGTCATCACCGTCGAGGAGTCCAACACCTTCGGCCTGGAGCTGGACTTCACCGAGGGCATGGCCTTCGACAAGGGCTACCTGTCGCCGTACTTCGTGACGGACCAGGAGCGCATGGAGGCCGTCCTGGAGGACCCCTACATCCTCATCAACCAGGGCAAGATCTCCTCCATCCAGGACCTGCTGCCGCTGCTGGAGAAGGTCATCCAGGCCGGTGCCTCCAAGCCGCTGCTGATCATCGCCGAGGACGTCGAGGGCGAGGCCCTGTCGACCCTGGTCGTGAACAAGATCCGCGGCACCTTCAACGCGGTCGCGGTCAAGGCCCCCGGCTTCGGTGACCGCCGCAAGGCGATGCTCCAGGACATGGCGATCCTCACCGGCGCCACGGTCATCTCCGAGGAGGTCGGCCTCAAGCTCGACCAGGCCGGTCTGGATGTGCTGGGCTCCGCCCGCCGCATCACCGTCACCAAGGACGACACGACCATCGTCGACGGCGCCGGCAAGTCCGAGGACGTCGTGGGCCGCGTCGCCCAGATCAAGGCCGAGATCGAGAACACCGACTCCGACTGGGACCGCGAGAAGCTCCAGGAGCGCCTCGCGAAGCTGGCCGGCGGCGTGTGCGTGATCAAGGTCGGCGCCGCCACCGAGGTGGAGCTGAAGGAGAAGAAGCACCGTCTGGAGGACGCCATCTCCGCGACCCGCGCCGCGGTCGAGGAGGGCATCGTCTCCGGTGGTGGCTCCGCTCTGGTCCACGCCGCCAAGGTGCTGGACGGCGGCCTCGGCAAGTCCGGCGACGAGGCCACCGGTGTCGCCGTCGTCCGCAAGGCCGTCGTCGAGCCGCTGCGCTGGATCGCCGAGAACGCCGGCCTCGAGGGCTACGTCATCACCTCCAAGGTCGCCGAGCTCGACAAGGGCCAGGGCTTCAACGCCGCCACCGGCGAGTACGGCGACCTGGTCAAGGCCGGCGTCATCGACCCGGTGAAGGTCACCCGCTCCGCCCTGGAGAACGCCGCCTCCATCGCCTCCCTGCTGCTCACGACCGAGACCCTGGTCGTCGAGAAGAAGGAAGAGGAGGAGCCGGCGGCCGCTGGTCACGGTCACGGCCACGCTCACTGACGTACGTCAGCTGAAGGCCCGGCATCCGCGAGGGTGCCGGGCCTTCGCGTTGCCCCTACTGCTCCAGCGCGTCCAGCGCGCCCAACTGCTCCATCAGCCCGAGCCGGTCGTACTGCCACCAGCCCTCGGCGATCTTCCCGTCCGCGGTGCACCGGTGGACGGTCGTCCCGGTCATGGACACCTGCTTGCCGGTGGCCGCGATGCCCATGAAGTCACCCTTGTGCAGGCCGTTCCAGGTCCAGCGGGTGCACACCCGGTCGCCCTGGGCCATCTGGTCCTCGATGGTGAACGAGAAGTCGAAGGCGCCCCGCCACATCTCCGCCTCGCGCCGGATCGCGTCCATCCCGATGTTGTCTTGCGGGTTGGCCGGATCGTGGTCGTGGTAGTCCTCGATCAGCACGTCGTTGAAGGGGGGCAGGTCCCCCTTCGCGGCCAGTTCGTCGAAGAACCGCCGCGCGGTCGTCGCGTACAACTGCTCGTCACGCACGACGTCCAGATCGGTGAACGTCGGCATCTCGTCGCACAGGGCGACCATGTCCCGGAAGATCTTGTCGGTCTCCGGCAGGTTCGAGTTCCGCATCGCCTCCTCGTACGACGGGAACTCCACGATCTCGATGAAGTGCGACGCGTCGGACCGGTCCTTGCCGATCACGTTGTGCGTCGCGGTCCGCTTCCCCTTGGTCTGCTCGACCCACGTGTCCATCAGCCGGTTCATCTCGTCGAACCGGCTCGTCTTGCAGTCGATGAGCTGTACGAACGTCATGGCGCCGCCTCCGTCCCCCGGGGGTCCGGTCGAACAGCACCATTGTCCTCCGGTTGTGCGCGGGCGCGCCCTACTGAGGCCCGTACTTGCGGCCCGTTCTGGATGTGATCCCGCCGAGCATCCCGCGCGGGACGACCTTGGTGACGCCCATCAGCACCTTGTACCGGGGGTCCGGGATGGACACCGTCCTGCCGCGCGCCAGATCCGCGAGACCCGCCGCGGCCCACCTTGTCGGCGTCCAGCCACATCCACCCCGGGATGTTGTCCGTGCCCATCCCGGCCCGCTCATGGAACTCGGTGCGCACAAAGCCGGGGCACAGCGCCATCAGCCGCACCCCGCTGCCGGCGAGGTCCTTCGCCGCGCCCTGGGTGAACTGCACGACCCACGCCTTGGAGGCGCCGTAGGTCCCGCGGGGCACGAAGGCGGCGACCGAGGCGACGTTGACGACCCCGCCCCGGCCCCGTTCGCGCATCGCCCCGGCCGCGGCCGACGTCAGCCGCAGCACCGCCTCGCAGTGCACCTTGAGCATCTTCAGCTCATCGGCCATCGAGACGTCGAGATAGCGGCCCTTGTTGCCGAAACCGGCGTTGTTGATCAGCAGGTCGACGGGGCTGCGGCGGTCGGCGAGCCGGTCGGCGACCGTCTCGATGCCCTTGTCCGTCGCCAGGTCCGCCGTCAGGACCTCCGCCTCGATGCCGTGCCGGTCGTGCAGCTCGGTCGCCTGCTCGCGCAGCCGCTTGGTGTCCCGCGCGACCAGGACGAGGTTGTGCCCGTCGGCGGCCAGCCGCCGCGCGAACGCGGCGCCGAGGCCCGCGGTCGATCCCGTGATGAGAGCCGTTGTCATGGCCCAAGATTAGTGACCCGGATCAACGGAATCCGCTTTCTGTCCGCCTCCTTCCCAGGACCCACCCACCCCGCCGCCATGTGGCGGCATGTCAGTTCCCGAACTTCGCCACGTACTTCCGTGCCGTGTCCAGCTCCTCCGGATGCAGCGCTTCGCCCGCCGCCAGCACCCGCGGCAGCAGTTCCCGCTGCGTGGTCGCCGCCCGGAACGCCAACGCCACCGTCACGTCGTGGTCCGGCCGGTGCACTATCTCGACGGCGTCGCCCGCCCGCACCTCGCCGGGCTCGATCACCCGCAGATACGCGCCCGGCGCCCCCTTCGCCGTGAACCGCTTCACCCAGCGCTCCTCACCGATATGGGCCTGGAACGTACGGCACGGAATCCGCCCGCTGGTCACCTCCAGCACCAGCTCGGGCCCGACCCGCCAGCGCTCACCGATCAGGGCACCGGAGACATCCAGGCCGAGCGTCGTGAAGTTCTCGCCGAAGGAGCCATTGGCCAGCGTCCGGCCCAGCTCCCGCTCCCAGTCGTCCAGGTCCTCGCGTGCCATCGCGTACACGGCCTGGTCGTTCCCGCCGTGATGGCGGGTGTCGCACACGTCGTCCCCGGCCAGACCGCTCGCCCCGGTCCCCTTCGGCCCCGGCGCCGTCACCCGCACCGGCCCTTCGACCGGCCGCTTGTCGATACCGGTCACGCCCTCGGGGTGGTCGGTGTAGGGGACGGACGTCCGGCGGCCGAGATTGAGAGAAAGAAGCTCCATGCGAGAAACGGTAGGCGACGGACGGTCAAAGCGTTGGTGCATTAATGGGCGCCGTATCAAAGGACCGCTTATCCTTGAGACGTGATCGAGGCCCGACATCTCCGAGTGCTGCGCGCCGTCGCCGCCACCGGCTCCTTCTCCGCGGCAGGGCGTGAGCTGGGCTGCACCCAGCCCGCCGTCAGTCAGCAGATGAAGGCGCTGGAGGCGTCCGTCGGCACCCCGCTGCTGATCCGCAGCGGCCGCGAGATGCGCCTGACCCAGGCCGGCGAGGCCCTCGTCCGGCACGCGGCAGGGATCCTCGCCGGACTCACCGCCGCCGAGGAGGAGGTCGCCGCCATCGCGGGCCTGCGCGCCGGACGGGTCCGCCTGGTCTCCTTCCCCAGCGGCAGCTCCACCCTCGTCCCCGCCGCCCTCGCCGCCCTGCGCGCCGCCCACCCCGGCACCCGCGTCTCCCTGGAGGAGGCCGAGCCGCCGAAGTCGGTGGAGCTGCTCCGCGAGGGCGACTGCGACCTCGCCCTCGCCTTCCGCTACGAAGGGGCGGCCCAGGAAGGCGAATGGGACGACCTCGTCGTACGGCCCCTGCTCACCGACCGCCTCGTCGCCCTCGTACCGGAGCGTCACCGGCTCGCCCGCGCGGAGTCCGTGGCCATCGGCGAACTCGCCGCCGAGCCCTGGATCGCCGGATGCCCGCGCTGCCGCGGCCAGTTGGTCGAGGTGTGCGAGGGCGCCGGCTTCACTCCCCGCATCGACTTCGCCACCGACGACTACCCGGCCGTGGTCGGCCTGGTCGGCGCGGGCCTCGGCGTGGCCGTTCTGCCCCAGCTCGCGGTGGAGTCGGTACGCCCGCGCGGGGCCCGCATGGTGACCCTGGAACCGGCGGTACGACGGGAGATCGTCGCCCTCACCCTGCCCGACCTCGCCCAGGTTCCGGCGGTGACGGCGACCCTGGAGCAGCTCGCGCGGGCGGCGCACCGCCAAGTGCGGGACGCCCGCGAGCGGTTGGCGGCGCAGAAGTAAGGGCACGCGTGCGCGTGCCCTGAGTTGAAGAAACGTTACTTCAGTTGTTCGAGGCGGTCTCGCCGCCGCCGGCCGACGCCGACACCAGCCGGTGGCGCGCCCGCCCCATGAGCTCTTCGCGCTCGTCCTCGGTCAAGCCGCCCCACACGCCGTACGGTTCGCGCACCGCGAGCGCGTGCGCCGCGCACTGGGCACGAACCGGGCACCTCATGCAGACCTCCTTGGCCGAGTTCTCACGTGCGCTCCGAGCCGCACCGCGCTCGCCCTCCGGATGGAAGAAGAGCGAGCTGTCCACCCCGCGACAGGCAGCCAGCAGCTGCCAGTCCCACAGGTCCGCGTTCGGTCCGGGAAGGCGGGAGAAATCTGCCATTACGTGACCCCTTGTAGCCGTTCTGGGCGGATACGGTGTCCACGACCGTACAACTACGATCTAAGGAGATGAAAATATGACTCATTGCGAATCTAGCCTCAGACACCAGCAAAAGGGAAGAAAAAGGGCCGAATGGGGCATGGCTTGTGATGAAAGCTTGAGGGTCTGCCCTGCATGTCTGCACCGTGTCGGTGCCCTCACGTAGAGTGCCGAAGACGACGCACGGCCCCGTAACTCTTTCGAGTGACCGTCGTTGAGAGTGCGGAGGCGGTTGAAGGAACAAGCGCTCGGGCAGGCGTCCGAGACGGTCGACCGCACAGGTGACGATTCGTACCAGCCTGGAGGCTCAAGGTGACGTGCATCAGCTGCGGAGGGCGGCCATGACATCCGTCCTCGTCTGCGACGACTCCCCGCTTGCCCGAGAGGCGCTCCGCCGTGCGGTGGCGACCGTGCCGGGCGTCGAGCGTGTGACGACGGCGGCCAACGGCGAGGAAGTCCTCCGCCGCTGGGGCGCCGACCGCTCCGACCTGATCCTGATGGACGTGCGCATGCCCGGCCTGGGCGGCGTCGAGACCGTCCGGCGACTGCTGTCCGCCGACCCCGGTGCGCGCATCATCATGCTCACCGTCGCGGAGGACCTGGACGGGGTCGCTCTCGCGGTGGCCGCGGGCGCCCGGGGGTACCTGCACAAGGACGCCTCGCGTGCGGAGCTGCGGGCGACCGTGACCCAGGCTCTCGCCGATCCGACGTGGCGGCTCGCCCCGCGGCGGCTGCGGTCCGCGGAGATGGGGGCGGCACCTACGCTCACCGCGCGTGAGATCCAGGTGCTGGAGGGTATGAGCCACGGGCGGTCGAACGCCGAGATCGGGCGCGAGCTGTTCCTCTCCGAGGACACGGTCAAGACGCACGCTCGTCGGTTGTTCAAGAAGCTCGGCGCTTCGGACCGGGCGCATGCCGTGGCGCTCGGCTTCCGGTGGGGTCTGGTTCGTTAAACGCCTCACCGTGAGTGCCGCGTTGTGTCGTACTGCGGCCGCGGGTTCGTCGTGGCTGGTCGGGCCCACGCGGCGGTAGCCGCATATGGATGCTGTCCCGCGCCCCTTAAGGGGCGCGGATGCTCGGCCCGTCGAGAGGCGCCGGCGGCGCCCGGTGCTCGTTTCGGCGCGGATGCCGCATCCTTGGAGATGTGGAGTCTCTCGGGGACGAGTCGGTCGAGCGGAAGGGGAGGGCGCAGGAGATGAGTTCCGGCGCACCTGCTCATAACGCTTCGGTGCACAACAATGGACGCGGTGCCACGGACCGCGAGGCCGCAAGGCACCATGGACCGATGCGCGACGACGAGGCGGCCACTGCCGCAGGGGCGATCGGTGCACTCGTCCATCGCGCCGTAGACGGGGACGAGCAGGCCACGCACGACCTGCTCGCCCATGTCCACCCCCTCGCACTGCGCTACTGCCGCACCCGGCTGTCCCGGCTCCCGGGCGATGCCCGGCACTTCGTGGAGGACCTCGCGCAGGAGGTCTGCGTCGCCGTCCTGCTCGCCCTGCCGCGCTACCGCGACACCGGCCGCCCCTTCGAGGCCTTCGTCTTCGCCATCGCCGCGCACAAGGTCGCCGACCTTCAGCGCGCGGCCATGCGCCACCCCGGATCCACGGCCGTGCCCTCGGACGAGATGCCGGAGCGGCCCGACGACTCCCTCGGCCCCGAGGAGCGCGCCCTGCTCAGCAGCGACGCCGAATGGGCCAAGAAACTGCTGGCCAACCTGCCGGAGAACCAGCGCGAGCTGCTGCTGCTGCGGATCGCCGTGGGGTTGACCGCGGAGGAGACGGGTCAGATGTTGGGAATGTCACCCGGAGCGGTGCGCGTTGCCCAGCACCGCGCGCTGAGCAGGCTCCGGGCGCTCGCGGAGCAGTAACCGGCCCTTGGTTGAACAGGCGCCGCCTCGACTCCGTACGAACATACGAAGCCCGGGGTCACCCACAACCGTGGAATTTGCTACCCCCGCTTCCCGTTAGCATGGACATCCGCACCGATCAAGGCCATTTGGGGAAGGTGTCATGACTGCCAACGTCGACGGAGTGCCCGCCAAATTCGCGACACTCGGGCTGACCTACGACGATGTGCTGCTGCTGCCGGGCGCGTCGGACATGGCGCCCGATGACATCGACACCGCCTCGTACGTCTCCAAGAACGTGCGGGTGAACATCCCGCTGCTGTCCGCCGCCATGGACAAGGTCACCGAGTCGCGGATGGCGATCGCGATGGCCCGCCAGGGCGGCGTCGGCGTACTGCACCGCAATCTCTCCATCGAGGACCAGGCCAACCAGGTCGACCTGGTCAAGCGCTCCGAGTCCGGCATGGTGGCCGACCCGATCACCGTGCACCCGGACGCGACCCTCGCCGAGGCCGACGCGCTCTGTGCCAAGTTCCGCATCAGCGGCGTCCCGGTCACCGACGGCGACAAGAAGCTCCTCGGCATCGTCACCAACCGTGACATGGCCTTCGAGACGGACCGCTCGCGCCGCGTCCGCGAGGTCATGACGCCGATGCCGCTGGTCACCGGCAAGGTCGGCACCACCGGTGTCGAGGCCATGGAGCTGCTGCGCAAGCACAAGATCGAGAAGCTGCCGCTGGTCGACGACTCGGGCGTCCTCAAGGGCCTGATCACGGTCAAGGACTTCGTCAAGGCGGAGCAGTACCCGAACGCCGCGAAGGACGCCGAGGGCCGCCTGCTGGTCGGCGCCGCGGTCGGCGTGGCCGGTGACGCCTTCGAGCGCGCCCAGGCCCTGATCGAGGCCGGTGTCGACTTCATCGTCGTGGACACCGCGCACGGTCACTCCCGGCTGGTCGGCGACATGGTCGCCAAGATCAAGTCGAACTCCTCCGGCGTCGACGTCATCGGCGGCAACATCGCCACGCGCGACGGCGCCCAGTCGCTGATCGACGCCGGTGTGGACGGCATCAAGGTCGGCGTCGGCCCCGGCTCCATCTGCACCACCCGCGTCGTCGCCGGCATCGGCGTCCCGCAGGTCACCGCCATCTACGAGGCGTCCCTCGCCGCCAAGGAGGCCGGCATCCCGGTCATCGGCGACGGCGGCCTCCAGTACTCCGGCGACATCGCCAAGGCCCTGGTCGCGGGCGCCGACACGGTGATGCTCGGCTCGCTGCTCGCGGGCTGCGAGGAGTCGCCGGGCGAGCTGATGTTCATCAACGGCAAGCAGTTCAAGTCGTACCGCGGCATGGGCTCGCTGGGCGCCATGCAGTCCCGCGGCGACCGCAAGTCGTTCTCCAAGGACCGCTACTTCCAGGAGGGCGTCGCCTCCGACGAGCAGCTCGTCCCCGAGGGCATCGAGGGCCAGGTCCCCTACCGCGGCCCGCTCTCCTCGGTCGTCCACCAGCTGGTCGGCGGTCTGCGCCAGTCGATGTTCTACGTCGGCGGCCGGACCGTGCCGGACCTCCAGGCCAACGGCCGGTTCGTCCGCATCACCTCGGCGGGCCTGAAGGAGAGCCACCCGCACGACATCCAGATGACGGTCGAGGCGCCGAACTACAGCCGTAAGTAGTCACCGCTGCTTCGTCAGGGCGGCCCCGGGATGCTCCGGGGCCGCCCTTGCCGTGCCCGTCGGCGATACTGGTAGACGCTGCAACGCATCAGGGAAAGGCCACAGACGTGACTGAGATCGAGATCGGGCGCGGCAAGCGCGGCCGCCGGGCGTACGCCTTCGACGACATCGCCGTCGTCCCGAGCCGCCGTACGCGAGACCCGAAGGAGGTCTCGATCGCCTGGCAGATCGACGCCTACCGCTTCGAGCTGCCGTTCCTGGCCGCCCCCATGGACTCGGTCGTCTCCCCGGCCACCGCGATCCGCATCGGCGAGCTCGGCGGCCTCGGCGTGCTGAACCTCGAAGGCCTGTGGACGCGGTACGAGGACCCGCAGCCGCTGCTCGACGAGATCGCGGAGCTGCCCACCGAGGCCGCCACCCGCCGCCTCCAGGAGATCTACGCCGCTCCCATCAAGGAGGAGCTGATCGGGCAGCGCATCAAGGAGGTGCGCGACTCCGGCGTGGTCACGGCCGCCGCGCTCTCCCCGCAGCGCACCGCCCAGTTCTCCAAGGCGGTCGTCGACGCGGGCGTGGACATCTTCGTCATCCGCGGTACGACGGTCTCCGCCGAGCATGTCTCCGGCTCGCACGAGCCGCTGAACCTGAAGCAGTTCATCTACGAGCTCGACGTCCCGGTGATCGTCGGCGGCTGCGCCACGTACACCGCGGCCCTGCACCTGATGCGCACCGGCGCGGCGGGCGTCCTGGTCGGCTTCGGCGGCGGCGCCGCGCACACCACGCGCAACGTCCTCGGCATCCGCGTCCCGATGGCGACGGCGGTCGCCGACGTGGCGGCGGCCCGCCGGGACTACATGGACGAGTCCGGCGGCCGGTACGTCCACGTGATCGCGGACGGCGGCGTGGGCTTCTCCGGCGACCTCCCCAAGGCCATCGCCTGCGGCGCGGACGCCGTGATGATGGGCTCCCCGCTGGCCCGCGCGACCGACGCGCCGGGCCGCGGTCACCACTGGGGCATGGAGGCGGTGAACGAGGAGCTGCCGCGCGGCAAGAAGGTGGACCTCGGCACGGTCGGCACGATCGAGGAGGTCCTGACGGGCCCCTCCCACACTCCCGACGGCTCCATGAACTTCTTCGGTGCGCTGCGTCGGGCGATGTCCACGACCGGGTACAGCGAGCTGAAGGAGTTCCAGCGGGTCGAGGTGACGGTGGCTGATTCGCAGCATCAGCGGTAGGCGTTGCGGCGCCTGAAGGGGTCGGTTGCCCGGTGGGGTGAGCGGCCCCTTTTGCGTGCCCAAGGGCGCCGGTGGGGCGCGTTTGGCGAGGTGGGGGCGTGCGGTTGCGTTCGGGGCGAATGTGGGCCGAACGGGCGTAGTGGGGCGGTAGTGTCCTTGATCGGCGACCCGCTCTCTGGGGCGCCCCCTTCCAAGGAGCACGTATCCGGACCCGATTGCCCGGGGCCCGGCCCGGAGCTCCAATGGACCGCCCCACCGGGTTAACGGGCGGCGTCATGGAAGGGGGCGTGCCCATGGGCCGTCACCGCAAGCCCACCCGCTGGGACCGGATTCGTCTTCGGATGATCCAAAGCCGGAGGAGGTGGGTTCTTCGGATCTTTGGCTGGTGAGCGGCCGCCCCCATAAGAGCTAGGGGCGGACACCCGTAATCCAGCCAGGAGCCTGCCGCAGCAACCCCTGCGGTGGGCTCCACCTGTGTCCAAAGTACCGGCGCCGGGTGCCGCACGCCACCAACCCCGAGGCTCAGTAACCCCGCGCGCCCCTCTTCACAACCTGTGCGCCGCCCCTGTAGGCGTAGCCCCCCGCGTATCCAGCAGCAGCTGCGCTTTCACCGAAAGCCCCTGCAAGTCGTACGTCCGATGCTGCTGGAGCAAGATCGTCAGGTCCGCGTCGGCCGCCGCCTCGTAGAGGGAGTCCGCTCGGGGGAGTGGGCGGTCCAGGACGGTCCAGGACGGGATGTGGGGGTCGTGGTAGCTGACGGAGGCGCCGAGGCTCATCAGGCGGACGGCGACCTCCTCGGCGGGGGTGGATTGTTGGTCGGCGAGGTCCGCCTTGTAGGTGACGCCGAGAAGCAATACGCGGGCGCCTCGCGCCGACTTTCCGTGCTCGTTCAGGAGGGTTGCCGCGCGCTGGACGACGTAACGGGGCATCTGGTGGTTGACCTGCTGGGCGAGTTCGACCATGCGCAGGGTGCGGCCGGTGTGGCCGGTCAGGTCCTGGGGGACGCTGTGGCCGCCGACGCCGGGGCCGGGGCGGAAGGCGTGGAAGCCGAAGGGCTTGGTCTCGGCGCAGCGGATGACGTCCCAGAGGTCGACGCCCAAGTCGTGGCAGAGGACGGCCATTTCGTTGACGAGGGCGATGTTGACGTGCCGGAAGTTCGTCTCCAGGACCTGCACCGTCTCCGCTTCTCGTGGTCCACGCGCGCGTACCACCTTGTCGGTGAGACGGGCGTAGAAGGCGGCCGCCGATTCCGTGCAGGCGGGGGTGAGGCCGCCGATCACCTTCGGGGTGTTGGCCGGGGTGAAGTCGCGGTTGCCGGGGTCGACGCGGCTGGGGGAGTAGGCGAGATGGAAATCGCGGCCCGCGCGTAGGCCCGAGCCCTCTTCGAGGAGCGGGCGCAGCAGGTCCTCGGTGGTGCCGGGCGGGACCGGTGACTCCAGGACGACCGTGGTGTGCGGGCGCATCCGGCCGGCCAGGGTGCGGGCGGCGGACTCCACTTGGGTGAGGTCGAGCCCGCCGTCCGCACCGCGCGGGGTCGGCGCGCAGATGACCGCGGTGCGCACGCGCCCGAGTTCGGCCGGGCTGGTGGCGTGCCGGAAGCCCGTGGCGAGCATGCGGCGCAGTTCGGCGGGGCTGAGGGAGCCGGATTCGGGCCCGGTGCGATACCCGAGCGTGGGGATGCCGGCGGCCACGGCTGCCTGGGCCAGGGGCAGGCCGTACGGGTTGAGTCCGATGACGGCGAGATCTGCGGGCATGGCGTGGGCCGTCCTTCCCAGTAACCGAAGCGGGACAGGTGCGCAAGCCCTGTGGACAGAATGAGCGAGCGCAATGTCAGACTAGGAGTAAATATGACCGAAATACGGGATTGATCACCTGTGTCTTTCTGGCGGGTGGGCGACACCCGGCGGACAGGTCCGTGAAAGTTGTCCACAGGCTGGGGGCGACTGGTGGCTGAAGTCGGGCAACCCGGTCAGAATTTGGGCATGGGGGATTCGACCGGGCCGCCCCCCACGGGTGCGGCCGGTGCGACCTACAGCGGGAGGCAGCGGTGAGGACAGCGACACTGGGGCCGGCGCAGCGCGCCGAGTCACTCGCATCAATGGCCGAGCGCGAGCTGGACGTGCTGGTCGTGGGAGCCGGCGTGGTCGGCGCGGGCACCGCGCTCGACGCGGTGACCCGGGGCCTGTCCACCGGTCTGGTCGAGGCGCGTGACTGGGCGTCGGGCACCTCCAGCAGGTCCAGCAAGCTGATCCACGGCGGCCTGCGCTATCTGGAGATGCTCGACTTCGCCCTCGTCCGCGAGGCACTCAAGGAACGCGGGCTGCTCCTGGAACGCCTCGCCCCGCACCTGGTCAAGCCCGTCCCGTTCCTCTACCCCCTCCAGCACCAGGGCTGGGAGCGGCTCTACGCCGGTTCCGGCGTCGCCCTCTACGACGCCATGTCGATGGCCCGCGGCCACGGCCGGGGCCTGCCCATGCACCGCCACCTGAGCCGCCGTCACGCCCTGCGCATCGCCCCCGCCTTGAAGAAGGACGCCCTGGTCGGCGCGCTCCAGTACTACGACGCCCAGATGGACGACGCGCGCTATGTCGCCACCCTCGTCCGCACCGCCGCCGCCTACGGCGCCAAGGTCGCCAACCGCGCCCGGGTCACCGGATTCCTGCGCGAGGGCGAACGCGTCGTCGGCGCCCGCGTGCAGGACGTCGAGGCGGGCGGGGAGTACGAGGTCCACGCCAAGCAGGTCGTCAACGCCACCGGCGTATGGACCGACGACACCCAGGCCATGGTGGGCGAGCGGGGACAGTTCCACGTCCGCGCCTCCAAGGGCATCCACCTGGTCGTCCCCAAGGACCGCATCCACTCCGTGACGGGACTCATCCTCCGTACCGAGAAATCCGTCCTGTTCGTCATCCCCTGGGGACGGCACTGGATCATCGGCACCACGGACACCGACTGGGACCTCGACAAGGCACACCCGGCCGCCTCCAGCGCGGACATCGACTACATCCTCGAACATGTGAACTCCGTGCTCGCGGTGCCGCTCACCCGCGACGACGTCCAGGGCGTGTACGCGGGCCTCAGGCCACTGCTGGCCGGCGAGTCCGACGCCACCAGCAAGCTCTCGCGCGAGCACACCGTGGCCCATCCGGTGCCGGGACTCGTGGTGGTCGCGGGCGGCAAGTACACGACCTACCGGGTCATGGCCAAGGACGCGGTGGACGAGGCGGTGCACGGACTCGACATGCGCGTCGCCGAATGCGTCACCGAGGACATCCCGCTGCTGGGCGCCGAGGGATACCGGGCGCTGTGGAACGCACGGGCGCGCATCGCAGCCCGCACCGGGCTCCATGTGGTGCGCGTGGAGCACCTGTTGAACCGCTACGGCGCACTGACGGAGGAGGTCCTCGACCTCGTCGCCGCGGACCCCTCACTCGGCGAGCCGCTGCGGGCGGCCGAGGACTATCTGCGCGCCGAGGTGGTGTACGCCGCCTCGCACGAGGGCGCACGGCACCTGGACGACGTCCTGACCCGGCGCACCCGCATCTCCATCGAGACCTTCGACCGCGGCACGCTCAGCGCCCGCGAGGCCGCCGAGCTGATGGCGCCCGTGCTCGGCTGGGACAAGGACCAGATCGAGCGCGAGGTCGAGCACTACGAGAAGCGGGTGGAGGCCGAGCGGGAGTCCCAGCGCCAGCCGGACGACCTGACGGCGGATGCGGCGCGGTTGGGGGCGCCGGACATCGTGCCGCTCTGAGCGGTGTGAGCGGTGTGATCAGTTGGGCCTGTCTGGGCTGGTGGTCCGCTGTTCACTCGAACGAGTGTCGTGAGCTGGGATCTCTGTCCGGAACCCGGCCGTTCTACTGGGTGCGGGGGCAGAACTCGGCGGTGAGCAACCGGGGTTCGAGGTCGGGGTCCGCCACCGCGGTCGTGTTCACCCGGAAGGTGAGGACATGGCGCCCGTCCTCGGTGGCCGCAGTGTGCACGAAGCTGCCGGAGATGCGCCCGCTGTGTCCCCACACCGTGGTGCCGCACGGCAGCTTCACGGGAAACAGACCCATGCCGTACAAGCCGTGTGCGGTGCGGGTGTCGAGCATCTCGCGCAGCCGGCGCGGGGGCAGCAGTTCACCGCCGAGCAGCGCCGCGTAGAAGCGGTTCAGGTCGGCGAGCGTGGTCACCAGCTCACCCGCGGCTCCGGCCACCCGCGGGTCGAGCTCGGTGACGTCCCGCCCGCTTGAGGTGTAGGCGCGGCCGTGCGGGGAGGGCAGGGAAGTCCGCGATCCGGGAAAGGAGGTGCCGGTCAGACCCAGCGGAGTGATCAGCCGGCGTTCGGCCTCGGCGGCGTACGAGCGGCCGGTGACCTGCTCGACGACCAGGCCGAGCAGGACGTAGTTGGTGTTCGAGTAGGCGAAGCGGCCACGCCTGGACGGGGGGTGGGTGAGTGCGAGCCGCACGGCCTGACGAGGGGTGAGGGGGACCAGGCCCCCGGTGTCGGCGGTGAAGTCGTACAGGCCGCTGGTGTGGGTGAGCAGGGCACGTAGGGTCAGGGCCCGCCCGTCGTTCCCGGCTCCGCGCACCAGGCCGGGCAGATGCTCCTCCACCGTGTCGGAGAGCGACAGCCGGTGTTCGTCGGCCAGTTGCAGGACGACGGTCGCGATGAAGGTCTTGGTGATGCTGCCTGCGCGGAAGTGGTCGGCGTAGGTGATGGCGGGGCCGGTTCGGGCGAAGTGGTTGCCGTTGCCGTTGCCGTTGCCGTTGCCGTTGCCGTCGTCGTCGTCGCCGTCGTCGTCGCCGTCGCTGTCGCGGGAGAGGAGGGCGGCCGTTGCGGGGGTGCCGTCTTCGGGGGCCAGCAGGGGGAGGAGGGCGTCCGGGGTCGGGGCGGTGGCCTGCGCTCCGGTGGTGGCCGGGGCCGGGGCTGCGGTGGTGGCCGGGGTCGGTGTTCCGGTGTTGGCCGGGGCCAGGGCCGTGGCTGCTGTGGTGGCGGTGGGGGAGGGGAAGGGGGAGAGGGCAAGGAGGAAGAGGGCCACAGGAACGGCCAGTAGGGTCCGGAGTGGCGGCATGGGAGTCCTCCTTGTCGGGGCTCATCATGCAGGGTGCGGAATGCTCTGTTCCGGTGGGGGTGGTTCCGGGCGCGGTAGCTGTTGTGTACCACTGGCACCCTGGGCGTCGGGCACTTGTCGGGTGAGAGACAATGGAGGCTCTGTCAGGGCGGGTTGCATGAGGGGACGCATGTCGGAGGCGGAGCGGGCGGGGGCATCCCGTCAGGACAACAACGGTCGTCTCCTCGCCGGGCGGTACCGGCTGGGAGATGTGCTGGGCCGCGGCGGCATGGGCACGGTGTGGCGTGCCGAGGACGAAACCCTGGGCCGCACCGTCGCCGTGAAGGAGCTGCGGTTCCCGTCGAACATCGACGAGGACGAGAAGCGCCGGCTGATCACGCGGACGCTGCGGGAGGCCAAGGCCATCGCGCGGATCCGTAACAACAGTGCGGTGACCGTCTTCGACGTGGTCGACGAGGACGACCGGCCCTGGATCGTGATGGAGCTGGTCGAGGGCAAGTCGTTGGCCGAGGTCATCCGGGAGGACGGCCTGCTGGAGCCGAGGCGTGCGGCGGAGGTCGGGCTCGCGGTGCTCGACGTGCTGCGCTCGGCCCATCGTGAGGGCATCCTGCACCGGGATGTGAAGCCGTCCAACGTGCTGATCGCCGAGGACGGCCGGGTCGTGCTCACCGACTTCGGTATCGCGCAGGTCGAGGGCGACCCGTCCATCACCTCCACCGGCATGCTCGTCGGCGCGCCCTCCTACATCTCCCCCGAGCGGGCCCGCGGGCACAAGCCGGGACCGGCGGCCGACCTGTGGTCGCTGGGTGGTCTGCTGTACGCGTCGGTCGAGGGTGTGCCCCCGTACGACAAGGGCTCCGCCATCGCGACGCTCACCGCGGTGATGACCGAGCCGCTGGGCGATCCGAAGAACGCCGGGCCGCTGAAGGACGTCATCTACGGACTGCTCACCAAGGACCCGGCCAACCGTCTTGACGACGCCGCGGCGCGTTCGATGCTGACCGACGTCATCCACGCGCCCGAGCCCAAGGAGGCGGAGGCGCCGGACGCGACGAAGGTCGTGCCGCTGCCCGCGCAGCCGGATGCTCCCGCGGAGGCCGGGGAGCGGCTTCGGGGCGCGTTGCGGTCGGTGCGGAAGGCCGCGGTCGCGGCTGGGGCCGGGGCTGCTGCGGCGGCGAGTAGTGCTCGGGCCAAGTCGGGTGGTTCGGGGGAAGCAGCCGCGGGCTCCGGTTCCGGTTCGGGCTCGGAGTCCGGTTCGGCTTCGGGCGGGGCTGCTGCGGGTAACGGGCCGTCCGGGGGGCGTAGTTCGGGGTGGCCGGTGATGACGCCGCCGGATCTGCCGCCTCGGCCGGTGCCCAGGGCGCCGCTGACGGATGTGGTGCCGCGGCGGACGTTGGTGATCATCGCCGTGGTCGTACTGCTGGCCGTGATCGGTACGGTTCTGACGATCGTGTTCAGCGGGGGCGACTCCAAGGACTCGGCGAGTGGCGGTGGCAAGGCGTCGACCAAGGCGAGCGCCGGTGCCGACACCAAGGGCGACGAAGGCGGAGGGACCCATCCGGACGGGCAGGCGACGGCGTCGGCGGGGGCCGGGGCCGGGCAGACCTCCGGAGCCGAGCCGAGCGCGGACGCCAGTGCGTCGAGCGACAGCGGCAGCAACGGTGGGGACGGTTCGTCCGGTGGTGCGGCGTCCACGCATCAGGGGAGCCAGGGGTACTCGATCGGGCTGCCCAAGGGGTGGAAGTACGTGTCCTCCGGGGCCGCGGGTGACCGGTTCACCGGGCCCAACGGGCAGAAACTGCTGATCGGTTGGACCACCACGCCCAAGGACGACCCGGTCGCCGACTGGAAGAATCAGGAGGGCGCCATGCAGCGCGCCCAGTACCAGCGGATTCGTATAGAGGCGGTGAACTACCGGGGCTGGAACACGGCCGACTGGGAGTTCACCTATGTCGAGGGCGGCACGAAATACCGGAGCATCGACCGGGGGTTCGTCGTCGACGACGATCTCGGGTATGGGCTGATGTACACGGCGAAAGCCGCCAATTGGGGCAGTGAGCTGCGTAAGGACACATGGCGGACGCTGACGAAGTCCTTCGAGCCGAAGGCTTGATCCGTCACGTTGGGTGAGTGGTCACGGTTTGGGGGAAGAGATCTGGCATCCCCTCTTGGAGGGTTGCCTCCGGCACGTATCGTGAGTGCTTGCGGACCGTACGCATCCAGGAATGCGACCACAACCGCACGCGAGGCGAACGGAATTGACCAACCGGGCGGCCGGGGGAGGCAGCGTGGACGACTATGCGGGTCGGGTGCTCGCCGACCGCTACCGCCTGCCGCTGCCGCCGTCCGACGAGTACGAACTCACCGAGACGCGCGCCTTCGACACCTACAGCGGGCAGGAAGTCCTGGTCAGGCAGGTGCCGTTGCCGGAGGTCGTCGAGGCGGAGGTGCTCGACGCGGAGGGGTTGCCGGACGGGTTCACCGCGCGTGAGCGGGGTGCGGGGCGCCGGCCCTCGCCGCGGGGGAGTACGCGACGGCCCACGGAGCCCGCTGTACGGCGGGCGGTGGAGGCGGCGCAGGCCGCTGCGCGGATCCCGGATCATCCCCGGCTCGACCAGGTCTTCGATGTGTTCGCCGAGGGCGGGTCGCTGTGGATCGTCAGTGAGTTGGTGCCGGCGCGACCGTTGGCCGCGCTGCTCGCGGAGAAGCCGCTGACGCCGTATCGGGCTGCCGAGGTCGCCTCCGATGTGCTGATGGCGCTGCGGGTGCTGCATGCGCATGGCTGGGTGCATCGGAACATCACGGCGCGGACCGTGCTCGTCTGCGACGACGGCCGCGTGATGCTGACCGGGCTCGCGGTGGGGGCGGCGGAAGAGGCGCTGTGCGGGTACGACCCGGTGCCACCGGAGGACGGTGGCGACGGGGCGGGCTACGGCGGCCCCGGTGCCGGGTCGAGTGGTGCCGGTGCTGTTGGGCCGGGTGGCGTCGGGGGTACGGGCGCTGCCGTCTCCGTCGAGGTGGATCCGGAGGGCGCCAGGCGGGCCGCGATCGAGGCTCGGGCGGCTGGTGGGCTGCCGCCGGCCGGTGCAGCGGACGCGGGCGGTGGCGGCGGGGGTACTGGTGTGCCGGCGCGCCGGGCCGTGGAGAGCGGTGGGGACATTCGGGCGGCGCGGGCCGGGGCGATCGCCGCGTACCGGGCCGGTGCCAGGGCCGCGGCCCGAGTGCAACAGGCCGAGCAGACCGGCCGAGCGGCCCTCCCGGGCGCCCGCCCGGCCCCCGACACCAACGGCGCCACACAGCCGCCGTACGCCTCGGAGAGCGGCGCCGAACGTCCGCCGTACCCCTCGCCGAACGGTGCCGCGCAGTCCCCGTACCCCTCCGCCAACGGCGCCCAGCAGCACCCGTCCGCTCCGGCGGCCGGACCGCCGGGGCAGATCGCCGACCCGTACGGCGTCCGCGCCGCCTCCTGGCACGGCGCCGCACCCCGCACCGGCACCGGCCCCGCACTCCCGGAGGGCGGCACCCGCCACCCGGGCGGCCCTGACCGTACCGCCCTGCCCCCGGCCGCACCGGGCGCGCAGCCGACCGCCCCCGCCGGCCCCCGTCGCACGGGCACCCCTGTCCCGGGCCGGAGCGGACCGGTCGACGGTGGATTCGCCGTACCCGGCCACACCGCGCCGCCCGCCGGACCCCGTGGCACAGGCGCCCCCGTCCCGGGCCAGGCAGGCCCCGCCGGTTTCGTCGCCCCCCACTCCGGCGCCCCCGCCATCCCCGGACCAGCCGGAGCCACGCACCCCGGTTCCCCCGTCCCTGCCGCGGGCACCCACGCCCCCGGCACCCCGACCCCCGGAGCGCCCACCCGCTGGAACGACCTGGCCGCCACCGCCCCCCTCCCCCGAGGCCCCGCCACCGCACTCGCCGCCGAGCGGGCGCGGCAGGCTCGGATGGCTGTCGTGGGACCCGTCACCGAGCGGTGGGCGCCCGAGCAGGCCGGGCCCGTGCATGAGAACTGGCAGTTGGCCGCGCCGATCGGGCCCGCTACCGACCTGTGGGCGCTCGGAGCCTTGTTGTTCCGGGCCGTGCAGGGGCATGCGCCGTATCCGGAGGAGTCGACCGCCGAGCTGGTGCAGATGGTGTGTGCCGAGCCGCCCGCGTTCGCGGAGGAGTGCGGGCCGCTCAGGCCGGTGGTGGAGTCGTTGCTGCGGCAGGATCCGACCGAGCGGCTGGACTTCGAGGAGTTGCGCGGCTGGCTGCGTTCCCTGGTGCGGTCCGCGCCCGAGCCGGAGGCCGGGGCGCATGTCGTGGCCGCGCCGCCGGTCGACGCCAGCCGGCTGCCGGTCGTGCGGCGCCGTGGCGAGCTGGTGCGCAGACGGCGCGCAGGGCTGCCCGCGCATCACGGACGGCACAAGCGGGCGCGTGAGGAGGCCCGTTCGCCGCGCAGCCTCGGCCGTACCCTGCTCGTGCTGATCCTGCTGCTGATGGCGGGCGCCGTCGCGTACGCGATGCTCTTCATGCCGAAGTCCGACACCGACGCCGCGGGCGGCGACGACACCGACCGGACCGGTGCCAGTGGGCAGGTCAGTCCGGCGCCGGAGGCCAGCAGCGAGCCCCGGCCCGACCAGACCTCACCCGGAGGAGGGGAGAAGAGCCCCACGGAGTCCGCGGGTTCGACCGGCTCGCAGACCACCGGACCCGACGTCGCCGACGGTTTCGAACTGCGCACGGACGACGAGGGCTTCCGGGTCGCCGTCGCCAACGGCTGGGACCGCAGCGGGAAGAACGGCCGCGGCCAGGTCGTCTACGCCCACGGCGACTTCGAGCTCATCGTCGTACCGGGCCGGGACACCACCGCCGAGTACGGCGACGACCCCATGGCCTACCAGCGCGAGGAGGAACCCGAGCTCCAGCCGTACCGCGACTCCAGCTGGGCCACCTCCACGGGTCTGAAGACCATCGAGGTGGGCGGACGGACCATGGCGGAGGGTCAGTTCACCTGGACCGACGACGCGGGGCGGGAGCGGTTCGTGCGCAATCTCGCGATCCTGATCGGCGACCGGTACCACGTGGTGCAGATACGCGGTCCGGAGGCCGAGCGGGACGAGGTGACCCGGCTGTTCGAGCAGGCGTCGGCCACCTATCAGGTGACCGGCTGACGGGTATCCCCGACTCTGGGTGACGACAATCGTCACGGTGCTGTCTCTGTGTCACCCCGCTTGTTCCCCGTACGCGACCTTGTCCTTAGTCTGACCCTGTCAAGAGCATTGCGGGGCAACGTGAATCAGATGCAGGGCCAGCTCCTCGCGGGGCGCTACCGGCTAGCCGACGCCATCGGCAGCGGCGGCATGGGCCGGGTGTGGCGTGCGCACGACGAGGTGCTGCACCGAGCCGTCGCGATCAAGGAGTTGACCGCCGCGCACTTCGTCTCGGAGAGCGACCAGGAGCGGCTGCTCGCCCGCACCCGCGCCGAGGCGCGCGCGGCGGCGCGGATCAACCACTCCGCCGTCGTCACCGTGCACGACGTGCTCGATCACGACGCCCGCCCGTGGATCGTGATGGAGCTGGTCGAGGGCCACTCGCTGGCCGACGCGGTCAAGGAGCACGGCCGGATCGAACCGCGCGAGGCCGCCCGGATCGGCCTGTGGGTGCTACGGGCCCTGCGCGCCGCGCACTTGGCGGGCGTGCTGCACCGTGACGTCAAGCCCGGCAACGTCCTCCTCGGCGACGACGGCCGGGTGCTGCTCACCGACTTCGGCATCGCGCAGATCGAGGGCGATACGACGATCACGCGCACGGGAGAGGTCGTCGGCTCCGTCGACTACCTCGCCCCCGAGCGGATCCGCGGCCACGACCCGGGCCCCGCGTCCGACCTGTGGGCGCTCGGGGCCACCCTGTACACGGCGGTGGAGGGCAGATCGCCGTTCCGTCGCACCTCGCCGCTCTCCACCATGCAGGCGGTCGTCGAGGAGGAGCCGGGCCAACCCGCGTACGCCGGTGCGCTCGGCCCGGTCATCGCCGCGCTGCTGCACAAGGACCCCGCGGTGCGCCCCGACGCGGCGGCGGCCGAGCTGATGCTCGCCGAGGCGGCGGAGGGACGGCGGCCGCAGGCGGCGCAGGTGTACGTGCCGACGCAGCACGCGCATCCGACGGCCGGGCCCGGGTCCCGTACGACCCCGGGCCCGGAGACGGCACCGGCCACGCCGCACACGCCGTACAACCCCCACACCCCCTACAACTCCCATACGCCGCAAGCGCCTTACCCGGCCCCCGTCGCCGCCCCGTCCAAGCGCCGCCGCATGCGCACCCTCGCGCTCGTCGTGGTGCTCGCCGCGCTGGTCGGCGGCGGTACGGTCGTCGCGCTCCAGAAGTGGGACGAGGGGCGGCAGACGAACCAGACGTCTCCATCACCGAGCCCCACGCCGACTCCTACGCCGACGCCCACGCCGAGCGACGAGGGCGGTCAGGGGACGCTTCCCGCCGGTTGGGAGCGGCGTACCGACCCGGTGGGCTTCAGCATTTCCCTGCCCAAGGGTTGGGAGCGGTCCGTCTCCATCGACCAGGACGGCCTTCGGCAGGTCGACTTCTCGCCCGACAACGGCAAGCATCTCGTACGGGTCGCCGTCGACACCGCGCCGGACTACAGCACCTCGTACGAGCACATGAGCTACCTGGACGGGAAGATCTCGCAACGGCTGCAGGACTACGAGCAGTTGATCCTCAAGGAGGAGCTCTTCCGCGACCAGCCGGGCGTCCGCTGGGAGTACGCGTGGAACGCGCTCGCGAAGGACGCGCCGCACTACTTCCCGGGGCCCTACCGTGCGATCGACGTCGGGTACATGAACAGCGACGGCATCGAGTACGCCGTCTACGCGTCCTCACCGGCCGACGACTGGGCCACCACCAGAGAGCAGTTCGACTGGATCCTGCGGGGCTTCCAGGAGGGTTGATCGAGAACGCCGTATCGGCCCGACCGGAAATTGCGTGGGCCGATACGTCATCGTGATTTCAGCGGTTGTCGCGCGGAGACTCAGGCCCAGTCCGTGCAAGAACGGACGATCGTGGTCCCTTCCCTGACCGCCACCTGCGCGCCGATGGAGTCGAGATCATCGCCACCGGGTGCCGCGTATGTGGTGAAGGTGGTGGTCGCGTCCTTTCCGTCGAATTCGGTACGCCAGGGCCAGTCCGTTACCCATCCAGTGCTGTGGTCAATGGATCTGAATCGAATGGCCACATGGTGGCCATCGGCAGCGGTGTCCTTGACCCAACCGCTGATGTCCACATAGTTGGCCGACCAGTTGGTGAACGTCATGCTCCCCGAGGCGCCGGTCACCGAGCACGCGGCTCCGCCACTCGCCGCGCTGGCATTGGTCACTGTGGTCGTGGCGAATATCGCCACCGCCGCGACGCTCGTGACGGAAAGGCGCTTCAATGTATTTCCCATAAAGAAATGCTAAGGCTCCCATGATCCACATGGCAAGCCATCCGTTTTGCCCCGCATGGTGTGAATAGCCTGGCGATTTGCCATGCTTTTCGATCGTTTCAGAATTGGCTATGGCTGAAAACGCTGCGGAAGGGGACCGTCCGTCGGGGCATGATGGGGCGTATGGCGACCCATGGGGATCAGGGGGACGGCAACTTCCGGGTCATCGCGGGGCGTTACCGGCTGGAGGACCGGATCGGGCGCGGCGGGATGGGCGTGGTGTGGCGGGCCACCGATCAACTGCTCGGGCGGCGGGTGGCGGTCAAGGAATTCCCGTTCGACGAGACGGACTCCGGCTCCCTGTCCCCGGCGGACCTGCGGCGCCGCCGTGAGCGCACGCTGCGCGAGGCGCGGGCGGTCGCGCGGCTGCGCCATCCGCACATCATCGTCGTGCACGACGTCGTGGAGCATGCCGAACGGCCGTACATCGTCATGGAGTTGATCGAGGGCGGCTCCCTCGCCGACCGGATCTCGGCCTACGGCCCGGTCGACGCCGCCGAGGCCGCGCGGATCGGCGCCGATCTGCTGAGCGCACTGCGCACCGCGCACGCGGCCGGCGTGCTGCACCGTGACATCAAGCCCGCGAACGTCCTCATCGACAACGCGACCGGCCGGGTCGTGCTCACCGACTTCGGGATCGCCCAGGTCGCGGGCGCCAGCACCCTCACCGAGACCGGCACCTTCGTCGGCTCGCCCGAGTACACCGCGCCCGAGCGGATGTCCGGCGCCGGTACCGGTCCCGCCTCCGACCTGTGGTCGGTGGGCGCGCTGCTGTGCACGGCGGTCAGCGGCGAATCGCCGTTCCGGCGGGACTCGTTGGGCGGCATCCTGCACGCGGTCGTCTTCGACGAGATACGGCCGCCTCCGGAGGCCGTGCTCCTGCTGCCGGTCGTCCGGGGCCTGCTGGAGCGGGATCCCCTACGGCGGCTCGACGCGGACCGGGCCGAGTGGCTGCTGCGGGACTTCCTGGCCACCGGGCGCTCGCCGGGCCCGGCGCCGGTGCCCTCGGTGTGGCGGTCGCCCAGGGGTGTGCTGGTGAGTGGGGTGCTGATCGCCGCGGTGGCGGTGACCGGGGTGTCGGCGGTGGCGCTGCTGGTGAACGGGGAAGGCGGCGGAAACGTTCCGGCACCGTCACCATCACCGTCGAGTTCGAGTTCGAGTTCGAGTTCGAGTTCGGGCGCGGGCGCGGGCTCGTCGGTTTCTCCCTCGGGCACCCCATCACCGTCACTGTCCTTCCGTACATCCATAAATGGGAGATAAGCCGCGCCACGGGTCACGGGTCTGTGACCGGACGCTGTTCGAAGTGGATTGCGGCACCCCTGGCGCGATATGGATGGACGCATGAGCAACAACGGGGGAGCCCCATACGGCTCGGACGAGCCGACGTCTTTCGGCCTGCAACCGCCGAGACCGCCCGCGGGCGTGCCGCACCCGGGGAGCGTCCCGCATCCGGGCAACCCGTACGCGGCGCCCACCCAGGTCGTACCGCCGCAGCAGCAGTCCGCCGCCCAGGACCCGGGCGCCGGACGGCTGATCGCGGGTCGTTACCGTCTGCTGAGCAAGCTCGGGCACGGCGGCATGGGCACGGTGTGGCGGGCCAAGGACGAGACCGTGGACCGCGAGGTGGCCGTCAAGGAGCCCCGCATCCCGGACCACCTTCCCGAACGTGAACGCGCCAATGCCTTCGAGCGCATGCGCCGCGAGGCCCGCGCCGCCGCCCGCCTCGACCACCCGTCCGTCGTGAACGTCCACGACGTGGCAGTGGTGGACGGTCAGCCCTGGATCGTGATGGAGCTGGTGCAGGGCCGCTCGCTGGGCGCCGTCCTCCAGGAGGGCACGCTCGGCGCCCGTGAGGCGGCCCGCGTCGGCCTGGAGGTGCTCGGCGCGCTGGAGGCCGCGCACGCGGCGGGCATCCTGCACCGGGATGTGAAACCGGACAACGTGCTGCTCGGCCGGCACGACCGGGTCGTGCTCACCGACTTCGGCATCGCCCAGATCGAGGGCGAGACCAATCTGACCGACACCGGCGGCTTCGTCGGCTCACCCGAGTACATCGCCCCCGAGCGGGTGCTGGGCCAGCGTCCGGGCCCGGCCTCCGACCTCTGGTCCCTCGGTGTGGTGCTGTACGCGGCGACGGAGGGCGTCTCGCCGTTCCGCCGCAGCAACACCCCGGCCACGCTCCAGTCCGTCCTCAACGCCACCCCGGCCGCGCCCGCCACCGCGCAGGGACCGCTCGCCGAGGTCATCACCGGGCTGCTCCAGAAGGACCCGGCCCACCGTCCGAACGCGGCGCAGACGCGTGCGCTGCTGGACCGGGCCGCGAATCCGCCGGTGCAGGCTCCCGCGCCCACGCAGGTGGTGCAGCTCGGCGAGTCCGGCGGCGACGGCGTGCGCGTCAGCCGTAAGGGGCTCTTCGGGATTGCCGCGGCGTTCGTCGCCGTGATCGTGGCGGCGGCCGGCGTGGTGGTCGCCGACCCGTTCGGGGAGTCGGAGAAGCCGGACCCCTGGGCGCAGCGCTCCCACACGAACCTCGGCGTGACCCTGAGCGTGCCCAAGGACTACAAGTTGGGCAAGCCCGAGGCGGACGACACCGACAAGAACTGGGTCACCTACTCCGACCTGAGCGGGGCCATCTGGGTCGGCGTGGAGGTTGCCCGGAAGAAGGACGACACCTCGGGCAACATCAAGGGCTCCGCCGCGGCCCAGATGTACGCCGACAACGAAGAGTTCAAGAGCACCGGCGAATATGACCTCGGAATGCCGGAGAACCCCACGACCAAGACCCAGGAGACCCAGTACAAGGGCAAGAAGTCGGCCGAGAACACGGTCGTCTACGTCACCAACGACACCCAGAACCCGCGCCCGCGCGAAGTGAAGATCTTCTACTACCGGACGTCCGAGGGCGACATGTACAAGGTGACGATCGCCTACCCGGGCAAGGGCGACTTCACCGAGCGGGGCCGAGACGTGGCCAAGGGCGTCATCGACGGCCTGGAGATCAAGCCCCTCTGAACTGGCGGAGCCCCCACCGCGCAAGGTAGGCATGGGGCATGAGTGAAGACGGGGTCGGCCGGGGCTCCAAGACGCGGGTGGTGGGCGGGCGTTACCGCCTCCTCGAACGCATCGGCTCCGGCGGCATGGGCACGGTGTGGCGCGCGCTCGACGAACTGGTCGAGCGCGAAGTCGCCGTGAAGGAGCCGCGGTTGCCCGGCGATCCCGAGGACGAGGTGTTCCAGCGGGCCGCCCACCGGCTCTACCGCGAGGCCCGCGCCGCCGCCCGCGTCGAGCATCCCTCCGCCGTCGCCATCCACGACGTCGTCGTCGAGGAGCAGGACGGACTGCCGTGGATCGTCATGGAGTTGGTGCGCGGCGAGTCCCTGCACGAACTGCTCAAGCGCGGCCCCCTGCCACCCGCCGAGTCCGCCCGGATCGGCCTCGCCGTCCTCGGCGCCCTGCGCGCCGCGCACTCCGTGGGCATCGTGCACCGGGACGTGAAACCGGCCAATGTGCTGCTCGGGCCGCACGACCGGGTCGTCCTCACCGACTTCGGCATCGCCCATGTCCAGGGCGAGGAATCCCTCACCGCCACCGGCGAGTTCGTCGGCTCCCTGGAGTTCATCGCCCCCGAGCGCATGTCGGGCCGCACCGCGGGCCCCGCCTCCGACCTGTGGTCCCTCGGCGTCCTCCTCTACGCCGCCACGGAAGGCTGGTCCCCTTTCCGCCGTACGACGATGGAGTCCACGCTCGCCGCGATCCTCGCCGTCGACCCGCCCGAGCCGAAGCGCGCGGGCGAACTCGGCCCGCTGCTGGTCCGGTTGCTGACGAAGGACCCTGACGGGCGCCCGGACGCGGAGGAGACGGCGGCCGCGCTGGAGGCGGTGGCGGGCGAGTCGGCCCAGGCGGATCCCGCGCCCCAACTCGGCGACGAACTGGAGGAGTTCGGCGACGACATCGGGACTGTACGGCTGACGCCGGACCCAGAGACGGCCGCGGAGCCGATATCCGCCGTACCGATGTCCGCAGTACCGCCCAGACCCGCACCGGCCACCCGCCCCCTCCACCGCCGTCCCCTCCCGCTCGCCCTCCTCGGCGGACTCCTCGTCGGCGCCTCCTGGCTGGGCATCGCCTTCCTGACCGACCCCGACAGCGGGGCGGCGACCGAGAACACGGCCGCCCGCAAGCCGACACCCAGCCCCACGGACGGCTGGACCGCGCACTCCGAGAAGCCCATGCACGCCACCCTCGCCCTCCCCGCCGAGTACGAGGAGTTCGCCCGCCAGGGCACCGCCGCCATCCAGCCCCGCGTCGTCGAGTACGCGGACCCGGACGGCGCCGTACAGGTCCGCCTCACCCAATGGGACAAGGCAACCGGAACGCCCATGAGCCAGGCGAAAGGGCATGAGGCGACCTGGAAGATCTTCGGGCACGCCAGCACGCAGTACACCGACACCAGCTTCCACGGCTGGGACGCCGTCCAGGCCGACACCACCTACGGCGAGCCCGAGCAGCGCACTCGTGTCATGGAACTCTTCGTCCGCACCGACGACGGCCGCCTGTACGAACTGCGCGTGGAGATGCCCAAGGGCTCGGCGGGGGAGAAGACGGGCACGGCGGTTTTCAAGGACGCCCGGGACCGGCTCAGGATTGCCACAACGCCCTGATCAGCGCATTCGTTGCCAGTGGGCGCTGGCAAGATGTGAGTACTCGGTGAATCCCCGTTACCGTCGGGTACACAAAGGCTCTTCCGCGGCATACCCTGCGCGTCATGACGGACTCGCAGGCCCCGGCACAGACCGGCACGAATCCCCTCGCCCCCGCCCCGGAGGGCGCCCGCACCGCCGCCGACGTGGTCACCCCCGAGCTGGTCGCCCAGCTGACCCGGGGCGTGGTCGGCTCGGGCCGTACGCTCAGCCATACGCCGTTCACCGGCGAGAAGCTGGCCGACCTGCCGGAGTCCACGCCCGAGGACGTGGAGAAGGCGTTCGCCGCGGCCCGCGCCGCCCAGGCGATCTGGGCGCAGACCCCGGTACGGCAGCGCGCCGCCGTGCTGCTGCGCTTCCACGACCTGGTGCTGGCCCGCCAGGCCGAGGTCCTGGACCTGATCCAGCTGGAGACCGGCAAGGCCCGGCTGCACGCCCACGAGGAGGTGCAGGCCGTCGCGATCGCCGCTCGCCATTACGGCCGCAGGGCCGCCGCCTATCTGAAGCCGAAGCGGCACGCGGGTGCCATGCCCTCGCTCACGCACGTCACCGAGCTGCGCCACCCGCGCGGAGTCGTCGGCCAGATCGCGCCCTGGAACTACCCGCTGGAGCTGTCGGTCGGCGACGCCCTGCCGGCCTTCGTCGCGGGCAACGCCGTCGTGATGAAGCCGGACACCGAGACCTGCCTGACCGCGCTGTGGGCCCGTGACCTGCTGATCGAGGCCGGTCTTCCCGCCGAGGTCTTCCAGGTCGTGCTCGGCGAGGGCCCGGTCGTCGGCCCCGAGGTCGTCCGCCACGCCGACTACGTCTCCTTCACCGGCTCCACCCGCACCGGCCGCGAGGTCGCCCAGGGCGCCGCCGCCCGGCTGGTCGGCGTCTCCCTCGAACTCGGCGGCAAGAACGCCATGCTGGTCCTTCAGGACGCCGACATAGAGAAGGCGGCCGCGGGCGCCGTACGCGCCTGCTTCTCCTCCGCCGGCCAACTCTGCATCTCCATCGAGCGGTTGTACGTCCACGAGTCGATCGCGGACGCCTTCCTGGAGCGCTTCGCCGCCCGCACCAAGGCCATGCGGCTCGGCCGCTCCCTGGCCTACGGCGCCGACATGGGCTCCCTGGTCGGCGAGCGCCAGCTGGAGACCGTCACCCGGCATGTGGAGGAGGCCGTCGCCAAGGGCGCGACGCTAGTCGCCGGCGGTGTCGCCCGCCCTGACATCGGCCCCTACTTCTTCGAGCCGACCATCCTCGACGGCGTGACGGAACCCATGGCGATCTGCGCCGAGGAGACCTTCGGACCGGTCGTCTCCGTCTACCGCTTCACCTCCGAGGACGAGGTGATCGAGCAGGCCAACGCCACGCCCTACGGCCTCAACTCCTCGGTCTGGACGAAGGACGGCAGCCGGGGCCGCGCCGTCGCCGCCCGGCTGCGTACCGGCACGGTCAACGTCAACGAGGGCTACGCGCCCGCCTACGGCAGCGTCCAGTCCCCGATGGGCGGCATGAAGGACTCAGGACTCGGCCGCCGCCATGGCTCCGAGGGCATCCTCAAGTACACCGAGGCCCAGACGGTCGCCCATCAGCGCCTGCTGCCGATGGCACCGTCCCTGGGGATGGATGACGAGAAGTACGCCCAGTTCATGAGCCGGAGCCTGCGGCTCATGAAGGCGTTCCGGTTCCGGTAGATCGGCCGTAGGCCAAGAGGCTCAAGAGGGAGCGCGCGTGAGCAACGACGCTGACGACAACGACGCCTACGACTACGACGTCCTCGTCGTCGGATCCGGCTTCGGCGGTTCGGTGACCGCACTGCGGCTGACCGAGAAGGGCTACAAGGTAGGCGTCCTGGAAGCGGGCCGCCGCTTCACCCGGGAGTCCCTGCCCAAGAACTCCTGGGACCTGAAGAACTTCCTCTGGGCCCCGAAGCTCGGCATGTTCGGCATCCAGCGCATCCATCTGCTGGGCAACGTCATGGTGCTGGCGGGCGCCGGCGTGGGCGGCGGATCGCTGAACTACGCCAACACCCTCTACGTACCGCCGAAGCCGTTCTTCGACGACCCGCAGTGGCGTGACATCACCGACTGGCAGGAGGAGTTGAAGCCGTACTACGACCAGGCCCAGCGGATGCTCGGCGTGCGGCTCAACCCGACGATGACCCCGTCCGACGTCCATCTGAAGGACGCCGCGCAGAAGATGGGCGTCGGGGACTCCTTCCACATGGCGCCGGTCGGGGTGTTCTTCGGCGACGGCGAGGACGCCGACGGCGCGACGAAGGCGAAGCCCGGCCAGCAGGTGGACGACCCCTATTTCGGTGGCGCGGGCCCGGCCCGCAAGGCCTGCACCGAGTGCGGCGAGTGCATGACGGGCTGCCGCCACGGAGCGAAGAACACCCTCAACGAGAACTACCTCTACCTCGCCGAGAAGGCCGGCGCGGTCGTCCACCCCATGACCACGGTCGTGTCGGTCACCGACGACTCGCGGGGCGGCTACGCCGTCACGACCCTTCCGACGGACCGCAAGAAGAAGGGCGAGAGCCGCGTCTTCAAGGCCCGCCGCGTCGTCCTCGCCGCGGGCACCTACGGCACCCAGACCCTGCTGCACCGCATGAAGGCCAGCGGGCGGCTGCCGTATCTCTCGCCGAAGCTGGGCGAGCTGACCCGCACCAACTCCGAGGCGCTGGTGGGCGCGCAGACCGACGACCGGCGCTACCGCAAGGCGACCGGCGAGAAGAAGGTCGACTTCACGCGTGGCGTCGCCATCACCTCGTCCGTCCACCCGGACACCAACACCCATATCGAGCCTGTCCGTTACGGCAAGGGCTCCAACTCCATGGGCAGCCTGACGATCCTTCAGGTGCCGTACACGGAGGGCGCCTCGCGCCTCGCGGCCTGGCTCGGCAACGCCGCCCGGCATCCGCTGCTGATCATGCGCTCGCTGTCCAACCGCCGCTGGTCGGAGAAGACCATCATCGGCCTGGTGATGCAGTCCCTGGACAACTCCCTGACGACGTACCTGAAGCCGGACGGCGTCGGCAAGGGCATGCTCACCGCCCGCCAGGGCCATGGCTCGCCCAACCCGATGCAGATCAAGGCGGCCACCGAGGGCGCGTCCGCGCTCGCGGAGTCGATCAACGGCTTCCCGGGCTCCAACGTCGGCGAGCTGATGGGTACCCCGCTCACCGCGCACTTCCTCGGCGGCTGCCCGATCGGCGCCTCCCGGGAGTCCGGCGTGATCGACCCGTACCACCGGCTGTACGGCCACCCGGGCATCTCGGTGGTCGACGGTGCCGCGGTCTCCGCGAACCTGGGCGTGAACCCCTCGCTGACCATCACCGCGCAGGCCGAGCGGGCGATGTCGTACTGGCCCAACAAGGGCGAGGAGGACCCGCGTCCGGCGCAGGACCAGCCGTACGAACGACTCCAGGCGGTCGAGCCGAAGCAGCCCGCGGTCCCGGCGGAGGCGTTCGGCGCGCTGCGGCTGCCGTTCCTGGGGATGCCTACGGTGCCCCCGAAGAAGTAGCCCGAACAGAAACACAAAGAGACAGAAACACAAAGAGAAGGACCTGCACCCCCCTCCGAGCGCAGGTCCTTCTCTTTCTCTTGCAGAGAGCTTGTGTCGAGGCGCGCCTTACGCCTCGGCGCCCGCCTTGCGGCGCTTCATCGCGAACACGACGCCCGTACCGGCGAGGATCGCGATACCGCCGATGGTGGCGAGGGCCGGCAGGTTCGAGTCCGAACCGGTCTCGGCGAGCTCACCGTCGACATCGACCTCGTCGACGTCGGTGATCTCGTCCTTGCCACCGGTCTGCGGCTTGGAGTCGTTCGGCTTGCCCGGGTCGGAACCGGCCGGCAGCACCTCGAAGAAGTAGATGCCGTAGTTCTCGTCCTCGGAGGTCCAGCAGCCCTCCTCCGTGGAGTACTCGGCCAGACCGATGGCGATGCCGATCGCGCTCGGGACCTCGCGGCTGACGTTCAGGCGCAGGTCGTAACTGATCGACTGGCCGCCCTCGAGGGTGAACGCGTTGAGCGCGCCGCCCTCGCCGAACTCGGTGGCGAGGTCGACCCAGGAGCCGCCCTTCCTCACCTGCACGGTGATCAGGTCGGTGTAGTCGGACTCCAGCTCCCAGTCCATCGCGGCGACGCCGACGACGGGCAGGATGTCCTCGATCGTCTCGTCGCTGGAGTTGCTGACGTTGAACTTGAAGTTCGTCCAGCCGCTGCCGGCCACCACGGTCTCCGGCAGACCGCTCAGCGAGCTGTGCAGCTCCTCGCTGATGTCCCAGACGGGGTCGCCGTTCTCGTCGACCGGGCACTCGTCCTTGCCCTCGTCCTCCGACTCGTCGTCGGAGGGAGTGCTCGTGGCGGGCGCCGGGGAGCTCTCCGTGGCGGCGGGGCTGCTCTCGGTCGAAGCCGGGCTGCTCTCCGTGGCGGACGGGGAGGACTCCGCCGGGGCCGGGGAAGTGGTCTCCGGGGCCGGGCTGGTCTCGGTCGGTGCCGGGGAGGTCTCGGCGGGGGAGGAGGAGCTCTCCTCCGTGGCCGGAGTGGTCTCCGTCGCGGTCGGGGACGGAGACGTGTCACCCGTGGCGAACGCGGCGGGGGCGGACAGCAGCGCGACCGGCGCCAGGGCGGCCGTCGCGGCGGCGACGGCCAGGGCTCGGCGAAGCTTCATGCAAACCTCGGAAAGTCGATGGTGAGACCTCCGCGATGGGGGCGCGGGTGTGGCCCTTGGTTCGCATGGTTTGATCCGCGAGGCAGGGGAATGGTTGCGTCCGCACTGACACAATTTTTATGTGACCCGGCTCACCAGCGGATTCGTCTTGCTGCTCCGTCCTGCGGCTCCGCATGACGAAGGGCCCCGCGGGACGGAGCCGCGGGGCCCTTCTTGCGTCAGCACCGACGTCAGGGCAGCGCCGGTGCCTGGGAGCGGCGCCGGGGGGTTGCGCCGCTTGCTCGATGTGGTGTGAGTTCCCGTCGGCCGGCCCCGGGCGTCCCCGGAGCCGACCGTTCTCTTGGGTGACCGGGCTGCTGTCCCCTGCCGTCCGGTCACTTGACTGGAGCGAGGTCCCACGACGCACGGCACGATCCGTACGTCTCATCGCTCCAGTGAGCCACGCGTGGTTCTTTCGGGCCCGCCCCTGGCTGACACGGACACCAGCACCAACGAAGGGTCTCTGCTCACGGTCACGCGCCGTACGGGTGAGGGCGGGCTCGAACTCAGATGCGACCCCGGCACAGTTCGAGGAGCGTCATCGCGAGGGAGGTGCCGGGCTTGCCCAGCGCCTGGCGGTAGTGGTCGAGGACCTCCATCTCCCGGGAGAGGTTCACCCGGCGCCCGCCGGAGGAGATGCGGGCCTCCTGGATGACGGCCGAGACGGCCATCCGTTCCTGGATCAGACCGATGATCCGGTCGTCGAGCGAGTCGATGCGTTCCCGGGCGCCGGTGATCACTCCGGCGGCCTCGTCGGTGCGGGCGCCGGTCTTCTCGGCAGCGGTCTTCTCTGCGGCGGTGGCGGTCATCGGGGGCTCCTCGGGGGTGAAGGGGTCCCGGATCGACACGGCCCGGAAACGACAGACGCCCCGGGCCTTGTCGGCCCGGGGCGCCTGGGAAGTCGCTTGTCAGTTGCTCAAGCAGCACGACCATGGCAGCCGGCGGGCCGGTTGCCATAGGTAAAGAGGAAGGTCGGGTGCGTGAGCATGCGGTCAGTATGCCGTGCCCCACCAGGAGCGCCCAACCGGGTTCGCATCCTGAGACGCCTGAGACGTAAGCCGCCGTTGGCCGCCCCGTTAGAATCGGTGACACAGCCCTTTTCAAGCCGCCGGAAGGCAACCCGTGTCACCAGCGACCCCCGCCGCCCCCGACACCGTCCTGGTCGTCGACTTCGGCGCGCAGTACGCCCAGCTCATCGCCCGTCGCGTCCGTGAGGCCCGGGTCTACAGCGAGATCGTGCCGAGCACCATGCCGGTGGCGGAGATGCTCGCCAAGAACCCGGCGGCGATCATCCTCTCCGGCGGCCCCTCGTCGGTCTACGAGGAGGGCGCTCCCCGACTCGACCCCGCGCTCTTCGAGGCCGGAGTCCCCGTCTTCGGCATGTGCTACGGCTTCCAGCTGATGGCGCAGAGCCTCGGCGGCACCGTCGACAACACCGGCGCGCGCGAGTACGGCCGTACCGACCTGCATGTCTCCCGGTCGTCCTCCACCCTCTTCGAGGGCACCCCGGCCGAGCAGCACGTGTGGATGTCGCACGGCGACGCCTGCTCCGCCGCCCCCGAGGGCTTCACCGTCTCGGCCTCCACGGACGTCGTCCCGGTCGCCGCCTTCGAGAACGACGAGAAGAAGCTCTACGGCGTCCAGTACCACCCCGAGGTCATGCACTCCACGCACGGCCAGCAGGTGCTGGAGCACTTCCTGTACCGCGGCGCCGGGCTCACCCCGTCGTGGACCACGGGCAATGTCATCGAGGAGCAGGTCGCCGCGATCCGCGCGCAGGTCGGCGACAAGCGTGCGATCTGCGGTCTGTCCGGCGGCGTCGACTCCGCCGTGGCCGCCGCGCTGGTGCAGAAGGCCATCGGCTCGCAGCTCACCTGCGTGTACGTCGACCACGGTCTGATGCGCAAGAACGAGACCGAGCAGGTCGAGAAGGACTTCGTGGCCGCGACCGGCGCCAACCTGAAGGTCGTCGACGCGCAGGAGCGCTTCCTCGACGCGCTGGCGGGCGTCTCGGACCCGGAGACCAAGCGCAAGATCATCGGCCGCGAGTTCATCCGCGTGTTCGAGCAGGCGCAGCTGGAGATCCTCCAGGAGGAGGGCCCCGAGGTCGCGTTCCTCGTGCAGGGCACCCTCTACCCGGACATCGTCGAGTCCGGTGGCGGCACCGGCACCGCCAACATCAAGTCCCACCACAACGTGGGCGGCCTCCCCGACGACATCGAGTTCGAGCTCGTCGAGCCGCTGCGCCAGCTGTTCAAGGACGAGGTCCGGATGGTCGGCCAGGAGCTGGGCCTGCCCGAGGAGATCGTCCAGCGCCAGCCGTTCCCCGGCCCCGGCCTCGGCATCCGGATCGTCGGCGAGGTCACCAAGGAGCGCCTGGACCTGCTGCGCGAGGCCGACGCCATCGCCCGCGAGGAGCTGACCGCGGCCGGCCTCGACCGCGACATCTGGCAGTGCCCGGTGGTCCTGCTGGCGGACGTCCGCTCGGTCGGCGTACAGGGCGACGGCCGCACCTACGGCCACCCGATCGTGCTGCGCCCGGTCTCCTCCGAGGACGCCATGACGGCCGACTGGTCGCGCCTGCCGTACGACGTCCTGGCGAAGATCTCCACCCGGATCACCAACGAGGTGCGGGACGTCAACCGCGTGGTGCTCGACGTGACGTCGAAGCCGCCGGGCACGATCGAGTGGGAGTAGGCACTCCCTGGCTGCGTCAGGTCCGCTTGATCAGGCGCAGCGGCTCACCGGGCTTCCAGACCTGGAGGACGAGGTACTTGTCGTCCTCCACGTAGGTCCTCACGACCTCCGTCAGCTCGGTGCGGAAGAGGTGGAACGGCTCCGGCGGTTCCACCTCTTCGCCGTATGCGGCCTTCTCTGCCGGGTCCTCGACCTCGATCGCCCGGCCGCTGATGCGGACATCGCCGCCGCCCATGGACTGGCCCTCGCCGGGGTTCGCCTGGAGCGCGAAGCGGGGGTCGCGGCGCAGATCGAGCGCCTTGAGCGAGTCCGGCATCATGCCGAGCCACAGCTCGCCGCCCCGGAAGGTCACCTCGAGACCCGTGGTGCGCGGGGAGCCGTCCTTGCGGAGGGTGGCGAGGACGTGGTGCGTGAAGGCACCGAAGCGCTCCTCGACGAGCTTGGCGAGTGCGGGTTCGGCGGTGGTGAACGCGGCCCAGTTGTTCGTCATACGACGAGTGTGGCGCCGATACCCGACATCTTCTGTCCGCTTATCAGGCGCGGACGTACCGCTCCCGGCCCTGTTCGTCGCGTACCGGTGTGCAGCCTGCCGCGGTCAGGCGCTCGGCCAGCTTGGCGCGGCGGGTCTCGTTCACCCGCAGGGTGATCAGCAGGAACGCCGGGACCAGCGCGGCGAGCGTCAGCAGCACCGCGAACTTGCCGGTCAGCGCGGCCAGCAGCACCAGCACCAGCGGGATGCCCCAGGACATGGTGAGCAGCTGCTTGCGGTTGGCGGCGGCGCCCAGGGCGTCGTACCGGATGAGCGTCGCGATCAGGTCGACGTCCGGCTGGGCCTCGGGGACCGGGGTCAGCGAGCCCTGGTACATACCGGGCACCGGGCCGCCCGCGCCCGCCTGCGGGAACGCGGCCGCGTTGGCCGCCGCGCGCTGCACGGCCCGCGGGTCGGGGTCCCGGACCATGGTGACGTGCACGGTCTTCTCCTTGCCGACATGGCGCACGTCCGCGTACCGGAAGCCGTAGCACTCGGCGATGTAGGCGAGGGCGCCGAGGGTCTCCCACTCGGCGAAGGGGTGGACGAGCTCGACGACGTCCTGGGAGGCGAGCTGCCGCATGAGGGCGGTGACGTGACGGTCGGCGAGACTCACTGGGGCTCCTGGCTTCTGGCTGAAAAATGACGCTGAACCACTGATTCCGCATCCCAGACCCCCGAGTGCCTGAAAGGGTTGCGCGTCATCTTTACAACTCGGCCCTGCCCTTTTGCCCTGACCGACGGTAACTTCCGGGCCGTAAAGCAATCAGTGCAGGAGGCTGCCACATGCTCGGGCCCACGCCGCCGCTTCCGCTGCCCACCGACCGGCTGCGGTTCGCGATGCCGCCGATGCACGACTCGGTCGAGGACGAACGTCGGCACCGCAAGGAACGGCTCGCGGGCGCGCTGCGGATCTTCGGGCGCCTCGGCTTCGAGGACGGGGTCTCGGGGCACATCACCGCGCGCGATCCGGAGTTCAGCGACTGCTTCTGGGTGAACCCCTTCGGGATGCCCTTCAGGCATGTCACCGTCAGCGATCTGGTGCTGGCCAACTCCGACGGACAGGTCGTCGAGGGCCGCTACCACGTCAACCAGGCCGCCTTCGCCGTGCACGCCCAGGTCCACGCCGCCCGCCCCGACGTCGTCGCCGTCGCCCACTGCCACTCCGTGCACGGCCGGGCGCTGGCCGCGCTCGGCGAGCTGCTCGACCCGATCACCCAGGAGAGCTGCGCCTTCTACGAGGACCTCGCCCTGTACGACGCCTACAGCGGCGTCACCGTCGACGCCGAGGAGGGCCGCAGGATCGCGGACGCCCTCGACTCCTGCAAGGCGCTGGTGCTGCGCAACCACGGACTGCTCACCGTGGGCGACTCGGTGGACGCGGCGGCCTGGTGGTTCCTGTCCCTGGAGCGTTCGTGCCAGGTGCAGCTCACCGCGAAGGCGGCGGGCCGCCCGGTCCTCATCGACCACAAGGCGGCGGTCGCGACCCGGGAGCAACTGGGCGGGGACCTGGTGGCCTGGATCAACTACCAGCCGTTGTGGCAGGACATCAGCCGCAGCGAGCCGGATCTGCTGTCATAGCCGTTCTGCTGTCATAGCCGTGCGGTGGCTCAGAAACCTCTGAGCACGGCCGCCTTGGTCATCGCGAACTCCTCGTCCGTGAGCACCCCGTCCTTGTACAGCTCGCCCAGCTCCCGCAGTCTGCGCAGCAGCACGTCGTGATGGTCGGCCGGCGGCGGCACGGCCGCGGCGAGGGGGCGGACGCGCTCGGCGTACTCGACGCCGGTGCGCGTGGAGGGGTGCGGCAGCCGGGCGGTCACCGCCGTCGCGACCAGCGCGGTGAGCAGATCGCGGCGGGCGCTGCCCCACAGATCGAGGGCGTACGGATCCTTCTCCGGCGGAAGCTTGGAGAACGACGTCTCCCGGCTCACGAACCGCAGAAAGCCGTCCTCGTAGCCCGAGTTGGGCAGCCACTCGACCTGGACGACATCGGCGACGTTGATGATCCGCGGCCCGGTCGCGCGCTTGACGCGGTCGGAGGTGTCGGCCCAGTCGATCCGGATCTGGATCCCGTCGAAGGAGACCGTGCCGTCCGAGGAGCGCACCGAGACCGGGACCGGGGGACCGGGCAGCAGGTAGGCCTTGGTGGGCTCGCTCGGGATCTGGTCCAGCAGCAGCGAGCGGCGGATCTCCTCGGCCACGTACTCGGCGACCCCGGCCCGGTCCACGTCCACCGCGAGACGGTACGGATCCGCCGGATCGGGCAGCCGGCCACCCGTCGCCTGGAGCAGCGGATCGGCGCCCTCGCGCAGCCTCATCCGCAGCCGCCCGCGCCTGCGTTCGGGTTCGAAGACGACCCCGGCCACGGCCTCCAGCGGTACGGCGATCTCCCCGTACGTCTGCCGGAACAGCGGCACCGAGCGGTGCAGACCCGGCGTGATCCTGACCGTGGTGCCGTCGAAGGCCCAGGTCCCGTCGCGCTGGATGATCTCGGCCATAGGGAGATTCTCCCAGCCGGGTCAACACGGCGGCCCGCCCGTCACTCCCGGCAGGGCTTCCACGGACCGGACCTGCCGGGCGGGCTCCAGGTGGCGTAGGGCACAATTCGCTGGCGTTGCACTGGAGTTGTGGCGGTACGGAGCGTGAGGAAGGCGGGCGTCGGACGTGGCGGTGCAGGAGGCGAGACAGGGCGCGGACCCGGGCACGGGTGCCCACGCGGGCGGCTGTACCTGCGGGGACTGTCCGCACGGGGCGCGCGCGGGACACCGGCGCGCGGTCGCCGAATTCCTGCTGAAACGGGACGAGTTCGCCGCCGGGCAGGGCTTGCCCGCGGGTGTGGCGCACTCGGCGTCGGCGTCCCGGCAGTGGGTCTCCGAGGAACTCACCCAGTCCGCCGAACTGGTCGCCGAACGCGGCCGCGCCGAGGGCGAGGCATGGCTGACCCGCCTGTGGCACCGCACCGCGTACACGGTGTGGGGACTGGTCGTCCTGCTCCTGCTGGTCCAGGCGTTGACGGCGATCGGCGCGGGCTGGACCAGCGCCCGCACGGCCGGACTGCTCGCGGCGGCGGTGACGGCGGGCGCGCTGACGACGGCATCCTGGTTTCACCGCGCCCGGGGCGGCGCGCTGGCGCCGGTCATCGGTGACGACAACCGGCTGTCCACCTCCCGCGCGGTGGCGGTGGCCTGGGTGCTGTTCCTGGCGTACGCGGTGCTCGTCCTGGTGGGCCGCCTCGCCGCCGCCTCCGACCCCGCCGAACGCGACACGCTGATCTCCGGCTTCGAACTGGCCCGCGGCGCTGGCGTGGTGACCGTACTCGCGGTGGTGTGCGCGGTCGCCGTCCTCGTCCGCCGAGTGGTGGGCCTGCGTGTACTGGGCCAGCGCCTCCAGAAGGTACGGGCCGACCGCCCCCGGGCCTCGGACCTCCTCACGGACGACGCGGGCCGGGGGACCTTCGCGGACATCCAGTACGTCGTGATCGGCGCGGTGGCCCTCCTCTTCGCCGCGGTACGCCTCGCCCGCCGCCCGGACCAGCTCCCCGACCTGCCCTGGGGCCTCGCCGTGGTCGTCCTGATCTCCGCCGCGACCTACCTGGCCGGCAAGTACGCGGAGGGCGGCCGCCCGGTGATCCTCTCCGTGGTCCGCTCCCGCGAGGCGGGCGACCTCGACGGCCCCATCCGCACGGGCGACGACATCGAGATCCGCGGCGCCGGCTTCGTCCCGCCGGGCGCCGGCACCGCCGACCGTCTCTCCCGCATGGTCGTCCGCATCGGCCCGGTCAACGTCCATGTCCCCCTCATCCCGGTCAGGGGCGGCTTCAGCAACCCCACGGACACGCTGCTGACGGTTCCGGTACCGGCCGACGTGGAGCCCGGCAGGGTGGACGTACAGGTGGTCACGGCCGCCGGGGTGGAGACCGGGCGGTACGCGATCGATGTGACCGAGTGACCCCCGTGCCACGGCGGGGCGAAAAACCGTCAACGCGGAGAAAATGGTCGGGTCAGGATTGAGCGGGTCCCAGTCGGTGTACGTATCGTCCCTTGAGGGGCACGTCCCGACGGGCGAGAGGCGGCACCGATGACCCACGGCTTCCGTACGGACGCGCACGACCCCTATCTGGACGGCGGCGGCCGCGACTGGCGCGACCTGGCCACGCACTACGCCCTCCTCCCGCTCCGCGTCTTCCTGGGCGTCACCTTCATCTACGCCTCCCTCGACAAGCTGACCGACAGCTCCTTCCTGAAGGACTCCGGCTCCGGCTCCATCGGCGACATGATGCGAGCCGTCCGCGACTCCGCCGCCATCCCGGACATGGTCGACATGGCCCTGGACAACCCCGTCGCCTTCGGTTACGCCATCGCCTTCGGCGAACTGGCGGTCGGCATCGGCACCCTCCTCGGCCTCCTCGCCCGTCTCGCCGCTCTCGGCGGCGCCCTGATCTCGCTCAGCCTCTGGCTGACGGTGAGCTGGGCGGCGGAGCCCTACTACTACGGCAATGACCTCGCCTACCTCATGGCCTGGCTGCCGCTGGTCCTGGCCGGCGCCCCGTATCTGTCGTTGGACGCGATGCTCCGAACGCGGAAGCGGCGCCGAGCGGGATATGAGGTGTAGGCGCGCCGACCCGGGCCGGTAGTCGCTCTTGGTCGGTAGGCGCCCCCGGTCAGGAGCTGCCCCCCGCGGACCCCGCGCCGCGTCGCCGCCGTATCCCCCGGGACAGCACCGCCGTCGCCCCGGCCAGTCCCAGACCTCCCAACACCACGGGGATCACAACGAACCACGGTGTCTCCCAGGCCCCGCCCGCGTCCCCGGCGTAGATCACGCCCGCGAGGGTGAGGAACGCGCCCGCGACCAGTCGGCCCGGCTGGAACCTATGACGCAGCACGCCGCACCTCCGCCTGTCCCACGCCGACATTGAGGTCGAGCTCGATGGTGCCCGCCGCCTTGGCACCCTTGGCCGGTTTCAACGTGACGTCCTTGTGCTTGTCCGGTGCCACATCCACGTCCTCCTTGTCGTCGCCCGGCAGCTGGATGTCTCCCACGCCCACGTCGATGCCCACCTCCACCGTCACCTCCGGCGGGACGATCACCTTCAGCTGTCCCACGCCCACCTCGGCGCTTGTGGTCACCGTCTTCCCCTTGGCCACGTCCAACCCGCTCAGATCGAGGGTGCCGACGCCGGTGCCGAGGTCGTACCGCGGCTGGACCGCCGCCACCGTGGCGGGCTCCCAGGTCGTGCGTATCCATTGGGTGCCGATGTCCTTGGGCAGTGCCGCAGACGCGGCCAGCAGTCCCGCGGTGACCACCGCGAGGAAGACCGACCCGGCGCCGGTGCGCCCGAGGAACGCGCTGACCGCGATGCCGACGCCGAAGACGATCAGCGCGGCGGCGAGGCCCGTCTGGAGGCTGGTGCCGAGGGGATGGTCGTCCCACGTCAGCCTGGTGCCGAGACCACCTGCGAACAGGGCCAGCAGCAGAATCCAGCCGCCGATCCAGCGGGGGCCGCGC
The DNA here is from genome assembly GCF_000349325.1 of Streptomyces davaonensis JCM 4913. Taxonomy (GTDB): domain Bacteria; phylum Actinomycetota; class Actinomycetes; order Streptomycetales; family Streptomycetaceae; genus Streptomyces; species Streptomyces davaonensis. Next base: position 4,091,725 of record NC_020504.1, on the reverse strand, counting down.
GGCTTCGGCGGCTGGGAGCGGCGGGCGCGCAGGTCCTCCCGGCGGTGCCCGTAGCCGGGGCCGAGGCTGATGTCGACCGCCGCCGCGATGTCGCGGTCGCGGGAGTCGCGGGGGCCCCACAGATAGCCGGTGCCGCCGTCATGCGTGCCGTCCTTGACGATCGGGTCGCGCCACCAGGACGGGTAGGACGTCGGCACCGGGGGCGCCTGGGCCTCCGGCGGGGCGTCGGCGACGGCCTGCGCGGCGAGCGGATCGGGGTCGGCGCCGCCGCGCTGCCGCGACCAGTAGCCGGCGCCCGCGAGCAGCAGGGAGAGTATGACGGCGAAGGACAGCACCCCGCCGTTCGTCATCAGCGTCAGGAAGACCCCGCAGCCGACCAGCGCGAACAGCACCGCCGTCAGCGCCTGGCCGTCCACCCGGCCGGTCAGCAGCTTGCGCACCTCGTTCTCCTCGTCGTCCTCGTACGGGACGAAGAGCCAGGCGAAGCCGTAGAAGATCAGGCCGAGGCCGCCGGTCGCGGAGAGGACCGCGAGGGTGATCCGGAAGATCACCGGATCCATGTCGCACTGCCGTCCGAGCCCCGCGCACACCCCGGCGAGCATCTTGTGCCGCCGGTCCCGCCGGAACCGGCCGGGCGGCTCGACGCCTCCTCCTTCTTCCTGCGCGGGCGTCCGCCCGTGCGCACGCGAGCCGACGCCCGCGCCGGGAGCCGGGTCCGCGGCGGGCGCGGCATCCTGCGGCCCGGCGCCCGCAGTGGGGCGCGGGCCGGAGCCGGGTCCCGGACCCGTCGCGGCGTGCTCGTGATCAGTCATGCGTCCATGGTGACGGCCGAGGCGCCCCGGCGGCAGTGGGAACGACCCTGGCCGGACCCTGATATCGCCCCTGAGCCGACGCCCGGGACCCGTTCGAGACGGCGGCGGCCCGAAGATCGGGGGAGTCTCGGGGGCGAACCCTGATGCTCCGCTGCGCCGCTCGTGTGACCATCGGTGGCATGTCGGAAGCCGCAGCACCGCCCCTCGCCGAACCGCGGCCGCCGCGCAAGCTCTACCGCAGCAGCGACGGACGTTGGCTCGGTGGCGTGGCGCGGGGGCTCGCCGGACATCTCGGGCTGCCCGTGATCTGGGTGCGGCTGGTCTTCGTCGGACTGTTCATGGCGGACGGCCTCGGCGCGCTGCTGTATGCCGCGTTCTGGTTCTTCGTGCCGCTCGGCGTCGGCGGCGTCGCCGGGCAGAAGCCGCCCTCCTTCGTCACCACCGAGACCTCGACGGACGGCCGCCGCAGACTCATCGCCCGCAAGCCGGACCGGGGCCAGATCGTCGCCCTGCTCCTCATGGTCGTCGTGGCCATGGTCTTCGTGGGCAGCGTCGACCTCGGCAGCGGCGCCCAGGCCTATCTCTGGCCGGTCGTGCTGGTCGCCGCGGGTGTCGCCCTGGTCTGGCGGCAGGCGGACAACGCCCGCCGGGCCCGCTGGATGGAGGTCGGCCGCCGTCGGCGCACACTGAGCCTGCTGCGCGCGGCCGGCGGTGTGCTGCTGGTGACCGCGGGCGTCACCGGCATCTTCGTGCTCCAGGGTTCCGCCGCCCACCTCGGCTCCGTCCTCCAGGCGGCCCTCGCGGTCCTCGTCGGGATAACGCTCCTCGCGGGGCCGTATCTCGTCCGGATGACCCAGGACCTCTCCGAGGAGCGCCTGATGCGCATCCGCGCCCAGGAGCGCGCCGAGGTCGCCGCCCATGTCCACGACTCGGTGCTGCACACCCTGACGCTGATCCAGCGCAACGCGGAGAACGCCGGCGAGGTGCGCCGCCTCGCCCGCGCCCAGGAGCGCGACCTGCGCACCTGGCTGTACAAGCCGGAGGGCACCGGCAAGGAGGAGGCCGACGAACCCACCACCCTCGCCGACGCGGTCCGGCGCAACGCCGCCGAGGTGGAGGACAAGCACGGCGTCCCCATCGAGGTCGTCGTGGTCGGCGACTGCCCGCTCGACGAGAGGATCGCCGCACAGATGCAGGCCGCGCGCGAGGCGATGGTGAACGCCGCCAAGTACGGTGGCGAGGGCGGCGCCGTGCAGGTCTACGCCGAGGTCGAGGGGAGGACGGTCTTCGTGTCCGTCCGGGACCGCGGCCCCGGCTTCGATCTCGACTCGATACCCGCCGACCGCATGGGCGTCAGAGAATCGATCATCGGCCGCATGGAACGCAACGGCGGTACGGCGCGGCTGCGCCCCGTCCCCGACGGCGGCACGGAGGTCGAACTGGAGATGGAGAGGGCGGAGAAGACGTCATGAGCGACGAGGCGAACGGTACGACGGAGGTCCCCGGCGGCGCAGGTGAGCGCCGGGTGCGCGTGGTTCTCGTCGACGACCACCGGATGTTCCGTACCGGGGTCCAGGCCGAGATCGGCCAGACCGAGCAGACCGGAGTCGAGGTCGTCGGCGAGGCCGCGGACGTCGACCAGGCGGTATCGGTCATCACCGCGACCCGGCCCGAGGTGGTCCTGCTCGATGTGCACCTGCCGGGCGGCGGCGGGGTGGAAGTGCTGCGCCGCTGCGCCCCGTTGATGGCCGATGCCGAGCAGCCCGTGCGCTTTCTCGCGCTGTCCGTGTCCGACGCGGCGGAGGATGTGATCGGGGTGATCCGGGGCGGTGCCCGGGGCTATGTGACGAAGACGATCACCGGTACCGACCTGGTCGCCTCCGTCTTCCGGGTCCAGGAGGGCGACGCGGTCTTCTCGCCCCGCCTGGCCGGCTTCGTCCTGGACGCCTTCGCCTCCACCGACGCCCCTCCGGTCGACGAGGACCTGGACCGGCTCACCCAGCGCGAGCGCGAGGTGCTGCGGCTGATCGCCCGTGGCTACGCCTACAAGGAGATCGCCAAGCAACTGTTCATCTCCGTGAAGACGGTCGAGTCGCATGTGTCGGCGGTGCTGAGGAAGCTTCAGCTGTCGAACCGGCATGAGCTGACGCGCTGGGCGACGGCACGGCGGCTGGTCTGAGGCCCACACCGGCGGGGCACACCCCAGCCGGGCTCACACCACCCGGGTCGCTCCGGCGAACGGCATCTCGGTGATCGGTGCGATCCGCACCGGAGCCGATGGGTTCGGGGCGTGGATCATCTGCCCGTTGCCGATGTAGAGGCCGACATGGCTGATCCCGGAGTAGAAGAACACCAGGTCGCCGGGGCGGAGTTCGGAGCGGGAGACCCGCTGCCCGGCGCCGATCTGGGCGTACGTCGTGCGGGGCAGGGAGACGCCCGCGGCGCGATAGGCGGCCTGGGTCAGGCCGGAGCAGTCGAAGGCGTCCGGTCCGGTCGCGCCCCACACGTACGGGCTGCCGAGCTTCTGGTAGGCGTAGGCCACGGCGTCCGCCGCGCGGGAGTTGGGGGCCGTCGTGGTCGTGGACCCCGGGGCGGCGAGCCCTTCGCGCGCGCCCGAGGCGGAACGGGTCGCGCGGTCCTCCGTACCCCCGACCACCCTCGCCCGCTCCTCGGTCGTCAGCCGGGACAGCAGCCGATTGGCCTCGTCCAGCTTCCCGGTGATCGTCTGCTTGTGCCGCTTCAGCTCCGCTTGGCGCGACTTGAGCGAGGCCAGCTCGATCTGTGCGGCCCCGCGCAGTTTCCCGATCTCTCGCAGCTGTTTGCGGACGTCCGCCACGGACGCCGCCTGCCGCGTGCCGACGCGCTCGACGAACTCGGCGCCGTCCAGGTACCGCTCGGGATCGTCGGAGAGCGCGAGCTGTACGGAGGGGTCGAGGCCGCCCTCGCGGTAGTGTGCGGCGGCCAGCGAACCGAGCGCGTCGCGAGCCGAGTTGAGCCTGTCCGTCTTGCGTGCGGCCTCGTCCCGCAGGTTCCTCAGCCGGGCCTCGGCCGCGTCCGCCTTCTCCTTGGCGCCGTTGTACTTGTCGGTGGCGGCCTCCGCCTCCTGGTACAGCCGGTCCACCTTTGCCTTGACCTGAGCCGATGTCAGTTCGGGTTCGGCGTGTCCGGTCCCGTCGAAGCCTGTCGCGGTGGCCGCGCCGGCGAGGGCGACCGTGGCGGCCGTACGGACGGTGGTGCCGCCGGCCGAGCGTTTTCGGGGCTTGCGATGTGCTGCCACGTGGACTGCACGTCCTTTCGCACGACTCCTACGGCCGCCTGGTGACGCGTCCGGCGGCGGCCCGCACAGGGGGAGCAGGCCGCCGCCGGACCTTCTCGGCGGTGGTGTCCGACTGCCGCCCCTGGCCCGGGCGGCGGTGGGGAGCCGGTCACCTGGTGGAGGACGCTAGGCCTGTGTGTGTCGGCTTGGTAACGCGTTGTGCGGAACTGCCATGAGGGGATCGCCGGGTGACCGTATGTGACCGTGATCCGCGAACGGAGCGGTCGCCTTCACGCTGAGCGATGACCGAAGTGATGGTTCCGGGGCGGCTGGGGATGGCGGGGTGCTATGGGGCGCATATATGCAAGCGCCATGGAGCGGGGAAGCCGGGGCGGTGTCGGGCACCTCGGAGGCCTCTGATTAGGCTCCGGCCCATGGACGTACTCATCCATCTCTTCGTCGGCCTGCACATCATCGGCATCGCCTCGCTCCTGGGCGGCTTCCTCACCCAGATGAAGGCGATGGGCCAGGGCACCGCCCGGTTCGTGCCGGCGATGCTGCACGGTGCGCTGACGATGCTGGTGACCGGCGTGATCCTGGTCGGGCTCAACCAGGCCGACGATCAGACCGTGAACAACGTCAAGATCGGCGTGAAGCTGGCGCTGCTGATCGTGATCCTCGGCCTGGTCTATGTGAAGCGGGACGACGAGAAGGTCGACAAGGGCCTGTTCGGGCTGGTCGGGCTGCTCACCACGGCGAACGTCTTCATCGCCGTGCTGTGGACGTGAACTCGGCCTCCTCGGCCGTGGCGGAGGCGACGTAGGCCCGCTCCTCCCGGACCGCCCCCACGGCGACGGCCAGCCAGGCCGCGACCGCGATCCACAGCAGAACCTCGCCGGGGGTCTCCAGCCAGGACACCTCGAGGGCGGCGGCGACCGACAGGGTCGCCGCCGCCGTCATGCCCAGCGGGAACACGGTCGCCCAGCGGCGCACGTCGTAGCGGAACCGCGGCCGGATCACCTCGCCGACGGCCAGCACGGCGTACCAGGTGAGGTCGAACACCAGCAGGAACACGGTGACCGTGCGCAGGACGTCGTCCCCGTCGTCGTTCCACAGATACAGCCCGGGGCCGTCCGCGGCGATCAGCTTGGACCCGGCGAGCGCCGAGATGGCCATCGCGCCGCCCGCGACCCAGTGGTCCCCGGCGCCCTCCAGCACCTGGCGCGGATCGAAGTGGAGCAGGGCGAGGGCATAGAGGACGAGCCCCAGCCAGAACAGCACGAGTGCCGCGTGTGCGAGCCAGGCCGTGGACTCCGCCGCGGCGAGGGTGGCGCCGAGGACCGCGAGGCCCTGCGTGGCCACACAGCCGAGGAACACCGCGCCGGGCATACGGCGGTGCCAGTGGCGGACGACGACGTGGAGCAGGCCCGGCCACAGCACCGCGGCCAGCGCCAGCAGGGCCCCGGCCAGGGTCTGCCAGCCGAGCGCGGAGAAGCGGGTGCCGAGCACGGTCGTCGCAGCCACGGCGGTGAGCGCGGCGGGGGTGCCGGCCTCCTGCCGCCAGCGCGCGGGCTGCCGCAGCAGCCGTAGGACGAAGTCCGTGGCGAGGCCCAGCCAGGCGACGCAGGCCACGGCCAGGGCGATCCGGGAGAGGACCTCGTAGCCGGTCAGGTGCAGGCCGACCGACACGATGCCGGTCGCCATCACCGCCGCACCGGCCGCCGGAGGACGCAGCGCCCACCAGGCGCGAAGTGAGCGAGGGGCAGAGGTGCCGGGCATGCGCCGATGCTAAGGAGCCGTGCACCCGTTCCTGACGGGCCACGCGCGCGGGGCGCCCGAAATACGCGCGGGCGCAGGCAGCGCGCACGCCCGTCGGAGACGCACTTACGCGCGCGTGGGTGTCGAAGGTGCCCACGCGCGCGTGGCGCGTCGGTTCAGGCGGGGCGTACGACGCTGTGGATCGAGCCCTCGCCGTCGTAGTAGATCGACTCCTCGCGGACGTACGCGCCGGGCTTCGGGGCGTGGATCATCATGCCGTTGCCGATGTAGATGCCCACGTGACTGACGTCGTCGTAGAAGAAGACCAGGTCGCCGGGCTGGGCGTTGGCGAGGGAGACCGTGGTGCCCGCGTTCACCTGGTCCCAGGTGGTGCGCGGCAGGGAGATGCCGGCGGCGTTCCAGGCACCCTGGGTGAGGCCCGAGCAGTCGTAGGAGTCCGGTCCGGTCGCGCCCCAGACGTACGGCTTGCCGATCTGCGCGCGGGCGAAGGCGAGCGCCTTCTCGGCCTTCGCGGCGTACGTGGAGTCCGCCGGGGCCTCGGTCTCGCTGGTGCCGGTGGAGGACGAACCGGTGGAGGACGAGTCGGAGGTGGACGAGTCCGTGGAGGACGAGCCGCTCTCCTGCTGCTGCTCGGCCTCTGCCGCCGCCGCGGCCTCCGCCGCCTCCTTGCGGCGCTGTTCCTCCGCCGCCTGCTTCTCCGCCAGCTCGGCCGCCTTCTGCGCGGCCTCCTCCTGACGCTTGCGCTCGATCTCCGCGAGCCGCGCCTTCTCCTCCGCGGTCAGCTCGGAGAGCAGATCCCGCGCGTCGGCGAGCTTCTTCTGGACCGTCGCCTTGGCGGTCTTCAGCTCGCCCTGCGACTCGTTCAGCGTCTGGAGGCTCTCGGTGGCCTCCTCGCGCTTCTTCATCGTCGCGGACTGCTGTGTGATGTAGTCGTCGACCGCTTCCTTCTGACGGCCGGTCATCCGGTTCATCAGCTGGGACTGGTCGAAGTAGTCCTGCGGGGAGTCGGCCAGCAGGAAGGTCGCGGTGTCGGGGGCCGAGGCTCCGGTGCGGTACTGCGCGGCCGCGAAGGAGCCCAGCTCCTCCCGCGCGTCGTTCAGCTTCTGGGTGCGCTTGGCGACGTCGTCCAGCAGCGTGTCGACCTGCTTGCGCTGCTTGGTCGTCTTCTCCTTGGCCGCGTTGTACTTCTCGGTCGCCGTCTCCGCCTGGTGGTAGAGGTCGTTGACCTTCTTCTCCACCTCTTCGAGGCTCGGCTTGTCGTCCGTGGCCGGAGCGGCGTTGGCCGTCTGGGACAGCAGGGCCACGGAGGTGAGCGCGGCCGTGGCCAGGGCGGGGGTCCGTATACCTGCTACGCGCGGCCCTGCGGGACGCGACTTGCGGTGCGACGCCAAGGGAGGCGACTCCTTCCATGCTCCGCCTACCGAGTTAGCTGTCGGGTTCGGGCGGGTGGTTCGGAAGGTTTGCCCTACGGCCGTCTCCCGTCAGGGAGTTGGGCCGATTCACCCCAAGGTCGGTTGGGTCCCCGGCTCCGCTGCCGTCGGCGGGCAGTGGACTCGGCGGAGGCCGCGCGGCCCGGCGACGTTCGCCGGTGGGGGTCGTACGGCCTGCCCGGCACGGTAGCCAACTCGTGGGGCCCGTGTGAAGGTTGATGGGTGATATGCCCGATACATTTTCGTGACCTTGAGTCAGGGTGTCGCGGGGAGGGGGTGAAGCGGATGAGTGTGTACCGGTTCGCGAATCTTTCCTCCGGGGTGGTGTCATCAGCCCGTTTTCATGGCATTGGCGTCGGTGTCGCGGCCCTGCCCCGGCCGCGTGATCGCGAGCGGGCCGGAAAGGCTCGGCAAGACCCAGGAAGATCATCGGCATCCGAAAGTGCCCGATGTTCCGGGGGCGGCGGCGACTGTCAGTGGGGCCCCCTAGACTCGGAGAGCGATGAGCAGCCTCTTTGACGACAGCTTCCTGGCGGACCTCCAGGCCCCTCGGGCCCACGAGGAAGAGCCGCCGCCGCCCGAGGACGAACACGCTCCGGAGTCGGTTCCGGACGATCTGTTCGGTGGGAAGTTCGACGTGCCGCCGGACCGGGACGCCTACTACCGCGACGGCGCCCCGCGCCCGGCGCTCGACGCCGCCGCGCTCATCGAGGGGCTCAACGAGAACCAGCGCGCGGCCGTCGTCCACTCCGGCACCCCGCTGCTCATCGTGGCCGGCGCCGGCTCCGGCAAGACCCGCGTGCTCACGCACCGCATCGCCCATCTGCTCGCCGAGCGGAATGTGCACCCCGGCCAGATCCTCGCGATCACCTTCACCAACAAGGCCGCGGGTGAGATGAAGGAGCGCGTCGAGCAGCTCGTCGGCCCGCGCGCGAACGCGATGTGGGTGATGACCTTCCACAGCGCGTGCGTCCGCATCCTGCGCCGGGAGAGCAAGAAGCTCGGGTTCACCTCGTCGTTCTCGATCTACGACGCCGCCGACTCCAAGCGGTTGATGGCCCTGGTCTGCCGGGACCTCGACCTCGACCCCAAGAAGTTCCCGCCCAAGTCCTTCAGCGCCAAGATCAGCAACCTCAAGAACGAGCTGATCGACGAGGAGGACTTCGCCGCCCAGGCCGCCGACGGCTTCGAGAAGACCCTCGCCCAGGCGTACGCGCTCTACCAGTCGCGGCTGCGCGAGGCCAACGCCCTCGACTTCGACGACCTGATCATGACGACGGTCAACCTGCTGCGCGCCTTCCCGGACGTCGCCGAGCACTACCGCCGCCGCTTCCGCCACGTCCTCGTCGACGAGTACCAGGACACCAACCACGCCCAGTACGCGCTCGTGCGCGAGCTGGTGGGCACCTCCGAGCACCCCGTCGACGTACCGCCCGAGGCGGAGCTCCCGCCCGCCGAGCTGTGCGTCGTGGGCGACGCCGACCAGTCGATCTACGCCTTCCGCGGCGCGACCATCCGCAACATCCTCCAGTTCGAGGAGGACTACCCGGACGCGACGACGATCCTGCTGGAACAGAACTACCGCTCCACGCAGACCATCCTGACCGCCGCCAACGCGGTCATCGAGCGCAACGAGTCCCGCCGCCCCAAGAACCTGTGGACCAACGCGGGCGCGGGCGCGCGCATCACCGGCTACGTCGCCGACACCGAGCACGACGAGGCCCAGTTCGTCGCCGACGAGATAGACCGCCTCACGGACGCGGGCGACGCGAAGGCCGGCGACGTCGCCGTCTTCTACCGCACCAACGCCCAGTCCCGCGTCTTCGAAGAGATCTTCATCCGCGTGGGCCTGCCCTACAAGGTCGTCGGCGGCGTCCGCTTCTACGAGCGCAAGGAGGTCCGGGACGTCCTGGCCTACCTGCGAGTGCTGGCCAACCCGGAGGACTCGGTCCCGCTGCGGCGGATCCTGAACGTCCCCAAGCGCGGCATCGGCGAGCGCGCCGAGGCCATGATCGACGCGCTCTCCCAGCGGGAGAAGATCAGCTTCCCGCAAGCCCTCAAGCGCGTGGACGAGGCGTACGGCATGGCCGCGCGCTCCACCAACGCCGTCAAGCGGTTCAACACGCTGATGGAGGAGCTGCGCACGATCGTGGAGTCCGGCGCCGGACCCGCGACCGTCCTCGAAGCCGTCCTCGAACGCACCGGCTACCTCGCCGAGTTGCAGGCCTCCACCGACCCGCAGGACGAGACCCGGATCGAGAACCTCCAGGAACTCGCCGCCGTGGCCCTGGAGTTCGAGCAGGAGTCCGAGGAGACCCCGGGCGGGCTCGCCGACTTCCTGGAGCGGGTCGCGCTCGTCGCCGACTCCGACCAGATCCCCGACGAGGACGAGGACGGCTCCGGAGTCATCACCCTGATGACCCTGCACACCGCCAAGGGCCTGGAGTTCCCGGTCGTCTTCCTCACCGGCATGGAGGACGGCGTCTTCCCGCACATGCGCGCCCTCGGCCAGACCAAGGAACTGGAGGAGGAGCGGCGCCTCGCCTACGTCGGCATCACCCGCGCGCGGGAACGCCTGTATCTGACGCGCTCGTCGATGCGCAGCGCGTGGGGGCAGCCGTCGTACAACCCGCCCTCCCGCTTCCTGGAGGAGATCCCGGCGCAGCACGTGGACTGGAAGCGCACGGGTGCCACCTCGCCGGTGTCCTCCGGGCCCGCTTCGGGCGTGGCGGCCTCGCTGTCCTCGTCCCGCTCCCGCTCGGCGGCCTCCGGCGCCTCCGGCTTCGCCACCCGCCGCACCTCCGAGCAGCCGGTCGTCGCGCTGGCGGTGGGCGACCGGGTGACGCACGACCAGTTCGGGCTCGGCACCGTGATGGCGGTCAAGGGCACCGGCGCCAACGCCGAGGCGACGATCGACTTCGGTGACACCAAGCCCAAGCGGCTGCTGCTGCGCTACGCGCCGGTGGAGAAGCTGTAGTTCCGCGAGCCGGGGGCTGGGCCTACGAGGGTTCCAGCCCGTGGCTGCGCAGCCACGCGAGCGGGTCGATGGCCGAGCCGCCGCCCGGACGGACCTCGAAGTGCAGGTGCGGACCGGTGGAGTTGCCGGAGTTGCCGGAGTACGCGATCGGGTCGCCGGCCTTCACCGTCGTACCGGAGGCGACCTGGTACGTGGAGAGGTGGCAGTACCACGTCTCCGTGCCGTCCATCGCGGTCACGATCATCATGTTGCCGTAGGCGCTGTTCCACTGGGTGCGCACGGTGCCGTCGGTCGCGGCCATCACCGTGGTGCCGTAGGACACCGGGAAGTCGATGCCGCTGTGCACCGACATCCAGTTGATGCCGGCCTGGCCGTAGTAGGCGCTGAGCCCGTGCTGGGCGACCGGCAGGGCGAACTTGGGGCGCAGCCGCTCCTTGCGGGCCGCTTCCTCGGCCGCCTTCTTCCGCTCGGCCTCCTGCTCGGCCTTGAGGTCGATGCGCTCCTGCGTCCGGCTGGCCCGGTCGGCGAAGTCGTCGGCGCCCGCGGAGAGGCTCTCGAGCTGCGTGTCCAGCTTGTTGTTGGCGGCCGACGGCTTGACGGCCTGCGCGTCCGAGGCGGTCGTCGCGGTGTCCTTCTCGTCCGTCGTCAGGGTGCCGACGGAGGCGGCGGCGATCCCGGCCACGCCCATCACGCAGGCCGACGGCACGGCGACGGTCAGCAGCGCGGAGCGCTTGGCGGGGGGACGGCGGCGGGAGCGGGCCGCGCGGGCGGCGGTGCGGGAGCCGGGGACGGGGCCGAGCTCCTCCTGGTCGTCGAGGAGGGGAGTGACGGCGGGCAGCTCACCGGTGGCGGTCAACTCGCCCTCACCGGAGGTGGTTTCGTCGTACGGCAGGTCCTCCGCGATGACCTGGTCGAACGATTCGGCCCGGTGCTCGTAGTCGTCCGCCCCGGCCGTGGCGCCGTCGGAGTTCCACTGCGTGGCGTCGTAGGCGCCGGTGTCGAAGGTCTGCGCGCCCCATTCCCAGTGCTGGGTCTGGTCGGCAACGTGCTCGGGCTGGTTCCAGGCGCTCGCGTCCCAGTGGCCGCTCGCCTCGGGGCCGGTGGACTGCGGCGGTACGCAGGACAGTTGCTGATACTCGGCCGCCCAGGCCGTCGTCTCGTAGGCGCCGGTGTCGTAGGCGGCGTGATGCTGGGCCGCGTACGCGTCGTAGTTCAGGGTCTGCTGGCCGCCGCTGGTCCAATGCGTCGAGTCGTACGCGCCGGTGCCGCCGTCGCCCGGCAGCGTGCCGAACAGCGGGTCGGCGTCGAAGGTTCCGGTGGTCTGCGTGGTCTGCTGAAAACCGGTGGCGTCGTACGTCGCGTACGTGGTGAAGTCGCCGTACTGGGCTTCCTGCGAGCCGTACGACGCGTAGTGCGCCGAGGCGGCATCGGAAGCCGGAGCCGGGGTGGTCATGGTCCCCGACGGGTGACGGTCGTTCACCGACTTCTCTTTCGCCTCGACAACAGGGGCTGCCAGAGCAGTGCGGCGACTGTACCCGGCGGTACGCGGGCACGACAATCTTCGGCAGGTTTCCCGCTCCCAGGAAACGGGCATTCGGCCGTGTTTCGGGGGACTGTGGGCGCGAGTTTGGCCTTGTGTTCGAAGAGTGTTCGAGTTGGATCGCGGTCACGCCACGGTCAGACCGCCCGCCGGGGCGACTTCCGCGGCTTCCGTTGCTCCCGTCGGTTCACTGTCGAGGGCCTGGCGTATCCCCGCCGCCACGGCCGGGTGCACCGGCAGGGCGAGATGACCGACGCCGCTCACCCGCACGTTCTGCGCCAGCAGATCGGGGTGGTCGATACAGGCGGTCTCCAGCGGGTCCATGATGTGGTCGAGGTCGCTCCAGAAACTGACGAAATGCGTACGGCAGCCGGGCGCGGGCTGGGCCAGCTCCTCCAGCACCGCCGAGCCGGGGCGCATCTGCCGCACGATGGGGTGCGCGTTGGCCAGCGGCACCACCTTGGTGCCGGAGTGCGGGGTGCCGAGCGTGACCAGTGTCCGCACCCGCAGATCCCCGCCGAGTCGCTGGACGTAATAGCGGGCGATCAGCCCACCGAGGCTGTGCCCGACGACATCGACCCGCCGGCTTCCGGTGCGCGCGCAGATCTCCTCGATGTGCCGGCCGAGCAGCTCGGCGGCCGTACGGATGTCACAGGTCAGCGGAGAGTAGTTGAGCGACTCGATCCGGTGCCTGCCGTGCTGGGCGAGACTGCGGCGCAGCAGCACGAAGACGGAGCGGTTGTCGATGAAGCCGTGCAGCAGGACGACCGGGGGGTGGGTCTCCGTGGGCAGCCGGTGCGTGTCCGGTGAGCCCTGTGGTGGAAGTGCCGCCTTGCGTTCCTGGGCGATTCCGGAGGGATAGAGGAGGAGGTGTCCGGCGAGGATCGCGATCTCGAGGGCGGTGGCCTTCAGCAGCGCCATGGACAGTCCCGCCAGCCGGCTCGGCAGAAGCCGCTGACAGAGGGGGAGAAGGGGCAGCACTGCCTTGGTGACGCTCATGGCCGACCTCCTGTCGGCACACCCGAGGACGCCTCAGTCCCCCGTGTGCCCTCATGGGAAGTCGCGCCGAGGCAGGCCGAAGGGGCGCGAGCGGGCGGTGCGGGGCGAGTGCGGCGTGTGGCGTCGGCGACGCCGGTGATGTGACGAGGCTCCCTGCCGGTGTGGCGACGAGGCTCCCCGCTGTCGTGCCGTACCTGCCCTGCGTGCTCTTCGTGCCCTCGTCGACGCGCCGCATCACCACGCCGCGCGGCCTGCGGCGCGGTGGTGCGGCGACCTCGTTGCGGCTCCCGTTGCGCGTGTTGTGATGCGCGGCGAACGTGTCCCACCGTGTGATTTCCCCCTCGGTCTCCACCGTGAAACTGCCGGTTGCGGGATGCTGGCGATAACGTTCGTTCACTTCCCCGGGCGGTATGGCACGGGGCTTCCGTGCCACGGCGGGTTCGGCGTGCACGGCTCGAGCGGTGTGTGCGGTACTTGTCCGTACGGATGGATGTAGTCGCTTCATGGAGGCAGTGATGGGTGTGGCAGCCGGTCCGATCCGCGTGGTGGTGGCCAAGCCGGGGCTCGACGGCCACGATCGGGGTGCGAAGGTGATCGCGCGGGCGCTGCGCGACGCCGGTATGGAGGTCATCTACACCGGGCTGCATCAGACGCCCGAGCAGATCGTCGACACCGCGATCCAGGAGGACGCCGACGCGATCGGTCTGTCCATCCTCTCCGGCGCGCACAACACGCTGTTCGCCGCGGTGATCGCGCTGCTCAAGGAGCGGGACGCGGCGGACATCCTGGTCTTCGGCGGCGGGATCATCCCCGAGGCGGACATCGCCCCGCTGAAGGAGAAGGGCGTCGCGGAGATCTTCACGCCTGGGGCCACGACGCAGTCGATCGTGGACTGGGTCCGTGCGAACGTGAGGCAGACGGCGGAGGCGTAGTCCGTATCCGCCCGGCCGCGGGCAGTCGTGCCGCCGGGGCGGCACGGGTGGGCTGGGGGTCCCCCCCTCTGGGGGAGGCACTCCCTCAGTCGCAGCCCAGGTCAGCCATTGACCTGGGCCGGGCGCAACTCCTCCAGCATCGCCGCCCGCAACCGCAGCGTTGTCATCAGGCGCTGGAACGCCTCCGCCCAGTACCCCCCGGCCCCCGGCGACGCGTCCTCCGGCTCGTCCGGCACCGCCAGCAGGCCGTCGAGGCGGCTCGCCTCCGCCGGGTCGAGGCAGCGCTCGGCCAGTCCCATCACTCCGCTGAAACTCCATGGATAACTCCCCGCGTCCCGCGCGATATTGAGCGCGTCGACGACCGCCCGCCCGAGCGGCGCGGCCCATGGCACGGCACACACCCCCAGCAGCTGGAACGCCTCGGACAGCCCGTGCGCCGCGATGAACCCGGCCACCCACTCGGCCCGTTCGCCCGCCTCCAGCGTGCCCAGCAGCTTCGCCCGCTCGGCCAGCGACACCGCACCCGGACCACCCGCCTCCGGCGCCGACGGCACCCCGAGCAGCGCTCGCGCCCAGGCGGCGTCCCGCTGTCGTACGGCCGCCCGGCACCACGCGGCGTGCAGCTCGGCCTGCCAGTCGTCCGCGACCGGAAGCGCCACGATCTCGGCGGGCGTACGGCCGCCGAGCCGTCCCGGCCATGCCCCGAGGGGAGCCGCCTCCACCAACTGTCCCAGCCACCACGACCTTTCCCCCCGGCCCGCCGGAGCCTTGGGCACCACACCGTCGCGCTCCATGCTCGGATCACACTCGTGCGGCGCTTCAACCGTGATCGTCGGGGTGGCCGCGGTGCGGTCGACGGCCACGCACGCGCCCGCCCGCGCCGCCATCCGCCCGGCCAGCGCCGATTCCGGCAGCGCCGACAGCAGTTCCGCCGCCGTCGCCCGCACATTGCGGCTCCGGTCGGCCAGCGCCTGTTCCAGGAACGGCTCGTCCGGCGCGTCCAGCCCGGTGCGCAGCGAGTCGAGGAACATCAGCCGGTCCTCGGCGCGCTCCGTCGCCCAGGTGGCCGCGAGCAGCTCCCGTGCGGCGGCGGGCTCCCGCGCGCGGATCGCGGCGAGCAGCGCGACCCGCTCGGCGAACAGGCCCTCCTGCCACAGGCGTTGGACCCGCTCCCGCTCCTCCGGCCGGGGCAGCGCGGTCCCCGCGCCGGGGGCCGCGCGCAGGGCGAACCGCCAGTCCTGGTTGAGCCGGGCCAGCCACACCGCGCGCGAGCCCGCGAACCGCAGCGCCGCGGGGCGCAGGTCCGTGCGTCCCCGGGCCGCGTCCAACAGGGCGGGCAGCAGGGGCGCGGGCGCCGCGTAACCGTGGGCGTTGGCCGCCGTCAGCCACTGGGGCAGCAGCTCCATGAGATCCGGCGCCGTGCCCCTGCGTCCACTGCCCCCGCCAGCCGCGCGGTCGGCCAGCAGCAGGGCGAGCCTGCGCGCCGCCGCCTCGGGCAGCGGGGGACGTGTTTCTTCGGGCGCCGGTTCGGGCCGCTCGGCCGCAGCGGCCGGACGCAGTCCCGCCCGACGCCGTACGGTCTCCACGGCGGCCGCGTCCAGCAGAGCGACCGGCGCCTCGCGGGCCGGGCCGGTGCCGGGCGGGGTGCGGCGATCGGTGCCGAGCAGGGCGGTGGTGACGAGCTCCTCCCACGCGGGCGAGGCCTCGGGATCAGGGGGCCTGTTCATGAGGGTCGTCCCTTCCTCGGGGTGCTGGTGAGTGGGCGCCTGGGCGTCGAGGTCAGCACAGCGGCACTGCCTCTCCCGGCCCCTGTGGCCATGCCGCGAGCGGGGTGAAGCCCCGGTGGCCGCACTCGCCGAAGACCTTGACCGGCGCGCCGCCCGAGAGGGCGACCAGCTTCCACAGACCGGGGCGGGAGCGGGCCGTCGGTGTGAGCGGCAGGGCTGTGTCCGTGTCGGCGTCCGCCAGTTGCCAGGAATCGGCGTCCGGAGTCGGTATCACCCGCTCCAGCGTCACCGGTACCGAGTCCAGCCAAGGATCGTTGCGCAGGGCCTCGCCGTAGTGGGCGGCGGCCTCGGTCGTCGTCACTCCGGGCGGCCGTGTCGACGTCGGTACGGGCGCGGCGAACCGCTCTCCCAGGGTCGCTCGCGCCTGTCCGGCGCCGGGGTAGGAGGTCAGTTCCGCGTCCAGGGACAGGCCGACCGGCAGCGCCAGTTCAGGGGCGCGGCCCGCGGCGCCGTAGGAGAGAAGCAGGGCGGTGCGGGTCGAGTCGGTGCCGTGGAGCCAGATGCGGCGGGTGGTCAGGCGGGTGTCCGCCGTGTCGTACTGAGCGAGGACCAACCAGCGGTCGCGGAGCGGCGGGCCCTCGGGTGAGGTGGGCAGGCCGAGGCGGGAGCGGACCGTTGCCGCCAGGGCCTCGGGGAGTTGTTCGCGGTGCAGCCAGCCCTGGTCGAGGAGGTGGAGCAGTGCGCACTCCTCCAGCAGCCGTACCGGCCAGCCCGGTCCGGACGACGGGATCGCCCCCAACTCCCGCACCCGCGCCGCCAGTCCCGATGCCTGGGCGTCGACCATGCGGGCCGCTGTCTCCTCCCACAGCCCGTACCCCGCCTGCTCCGCGCCGGCCAGTCCGCCGCGCAGCAGATCCGCCAGGCGCTGCTCCAGCTCCGTCGCCCCCGCGGTGACCTTCTCGGCCCGGCGCTCCGCCCGCCGCCGCGCCGCCTCCGGATCAGCCGAACCGGCGGGGGAGCCGGAACCGCCCTCGGCCCGCTTCTCCTCCGCGCGCTTCTTCCGGCCCGCTGTCCACTCCTCCGCCCAGTCCGGCGGCGATCCCGACGGCACCGCCCCGTCCCCGCCCGCCCACAGCAACAGCAGCCCGAGCGCGTGCTTGCACGGGAACTTCCGGCTCGGACAACTGCACTTGTACGCGGGGCCGTCCCCGTCCGCGAGGTCGACCACCGTCTGATACGGCTTGCTGCCACTGCCCTTGCACAGCCCCCACACCGTCCCCTCGTCGGAACTGCCCGCCTCGGACCACGGACCCGCCGCTCCGAGTTTGCTGCCCGCTTTGCGTGACGCGGCGTCAGGCGCCAGTGCCAGCACCTGTTCCGCGCTCCAGCGCACCCCCTGCTGAGTCATGCCATCGAAGGTAGATCCCCCCACTGACAATCGGTCCGGCGAGAACGTCTGCGCAGGTCAGGGCCGATTGTCAGTGGGGTGGTGCAGGGTTGGTGACAGATCCGAACCGGCCGAGCTGGAGGGGGACTTCGCCATGACCGCGACCGCAGCACCGACCACCGAGACCACCGGCGAGAACGCACCGACCGAGGCGTTGCGACCGCACGCCGAGGACGCCTTCGCGGCCGAACTGTCCGCGCTCGCCGCTCAGGACGACCGACCCCGCCCGGCCCGCTGGAAGCTGTCGCCGTGGGCGGTGGCGACCTACCTGCTCGGCGGGACCCTGCCGGACGGCACCGTGATCAGCCCGAAGTACGTGGGACCGCGCCGCATCGTCGAGGTCGCCGTCACCACCCTCGCCACCGACCGCGCCCTGCTCCTGCTCGGCGTGCCCGGCACCGCCAAGACCTGGGTCTCCGAGCACCTGGCCGCGGCCGTCAGCGGCGACTCGACCCTGCTGGTGCAGGGCACCGCCGGCACCCCGGAGGAGGCGATCCGGTACGGCTGGAACTACGCGCAGCTGCTCGCGCACGGCCCGAGCCGGGACGCGCTGGTGCCGAGCCCCGTCATGCGGGCCATGGCGGACGGCATGACGGCCCGGGTCGAGGAGCTGACCCGGATCCCGGCCGACGTCCAGGACACGCTCATCACGATCCTGTCCGAGAAGACCCTCCCGATCCCGGAGCTGGGCCAGGAGGTGCAGGCCGTGCGCGGCTTCAACCTCATCGCCACCGCCAACGACCGCGACCGCGGCGTCAACGACCTCTCCAGCGCCCTGCGCCGCCGCTTCAACACGGTCGTGCTGCCACTGCCGGAGAGCGTCGAGGCCGAGGTCGACATCGTCTCCCGGCGCGTCGACCAGATCGGCCGCTCCCTCGACCTGCCGGCCGTGCCCGACGGCGTCGACGAGATCCGCCGGGTCGTCACCGTCTTCCGCGAGTTGCGCGACGGCGTGACCTCCGACGGCCGCACCAAGGTGAAGTCGCCGAGCGGCACCCTGTCGACCGCCGAGGCGATCTCCGTCGTCACCAACGGCCTCGCCCTCTCCGCCCACTTCGGGGACGGCGTGCTGCGCCCCGCCGATGTCGCCGCGGGCATCCTCGGCGCCGTCGTCCGTGACCCGGCCGCCGACCGGGTCGTGTGGCAGGAGTACCTGGAGGCGGTGGTCCGCGAGCGCGACGGCTGGACCGACTTCTACCGCGCCTGCCGGGAGGTGAGCGCGTGACCGCGTACCAGGGGAGGGGGACGAGCGGCGACGACAGCGCGTGGTCCGTGAGGCGAGGGGGACGGCGTGACGACGGAAGTTGACCGCACCGGCACCGGGCCGCTGCTGCTCGGCGTACGGCATCACGGGCCCGGGTCCGCGCGGGCCGTGCGGGCGGCGCTGGACGCGGCGCGGCCCCGCGCGGTGCTGATCGAGGGGCCGCCCGAGGCGGACGCCCTGATCCCGCTGGCCGCGGACGAGCACATGCGGCCGCCGGTCGCGCTCCTCGCCCACGCCGTGGACGAGCCCGGCCGCTCGGCGTTCTGGCCGCTCGCCGAGTTCTCCCCGGAGTGGGTGGCGATCCGCTGGGCCCTGGACCACGGGGTACCGGCCCGCTTCATCGACCTTCCGGCGACGCACACGCTGGCGTGGGAGAAGGAGGAGCCCGCCGAGGAGGCGCCTTCCGAGGAATCCTCTTCCGAGGAGGCGCCTTCTGAGGGTGCCCCCGCCGAAGCAGAACCCGCTGAAGCGGAACCCCCCGACGAAGAGCCCTCCGACGTTCGGATCGACCCCCTCGCCGTGCTCGCCGACGCCGCCGGATACGACGACGCCGAGCGCTGGTGGGAGGACGTGGTGGAGCATCGCGGAGTCGGCGCGGAGGACCCGCTCGCGCCGTTCGCCGTGCTGGCGGAGGCCATGATGGCGCTCAGGGAGGTGTACGGCAGCGGCGGGCATGATCGGGACCTGGTGCGGGAGGCGTACATGCGGCTCCAGATCCGGGCCGCGCAGAAGGAGTTCGGCGACGAGGTGGCCGTCGTGTGCGGGGCCTGGCACGTGCCCGCGCTGAGCGAGCGGATCACCGTCGCCGCCGACCGGGCCCGGCTGAAGGGCCTGCCCAAGGTCAAGGCGGACATGACCTGGGTGCCCTGGACGAACCGCAGACTCGCGCGGGCCAGCGGCTACGGCGCGGGCATCGACTCACCGGGCTGGTACGGGCACCTGTTCCGCGCCATGGACCGCCCCGTCGAGCGCTGGCTCACCAAGGTGGCGGGGCTCCTGCGGGCCGAGGACCGGATCGTGTCCTCCGCCCATGTCATCGAGGCGGTCCGGCTCGCCGAGACGCTCGCGGTGATGCGCGGCCGCCCCCTGCCCGGCCTGGGCGAAACGACCGACGCCGTACGGGCGGTGATGTGCGACGGTTCGGACGTCCCGCTGGCGCTGGTCCACGACCGGCTCGTCGTGGGCGACGCGCTCGGCGAGGTGCCGCCGGACGCGCCCGCCGTGCCGTTGCAGCGGGACCTCGACCGGACCCAGCGCCGGCTGCGGCTCAAACCGGAGGCGCTGGAACGCGAGCTGGAGCTGGACCTGCGCAAGGAGACCGACGCCGCGCGCAGCAGGCTGCTGCACCGGCTGCGGCTGTTGGGCGTGCCGTGGGGCGAGCCGGTCGCCTCACGCGGGAGCACCGGCACCTTCCGGGAGACCTGGCGGCTGCGCTGGGAGCCCGAGCTGTCGGTGCGGATCGCCGAGGCCGGGGTGTGGGGGACGACCGTACTCGCCGCCGCGATCGCCAAGTCCGAGGCGGACGCCGTCGGCGCACAGGCCCTGGCCGAGGTCACCGCGCTCGCCGAGCGGTGCCTGTTGGCCGAACTGCCGGACGCGCTGCCCACGGTGATGCGGGTGCTCGCCGACCGCGCCGCCCTCGACACCGACGTCGGCCATCTCGCCCAGGCCCTGCCCGCCCTGGTCCGCTCCTTGCGGTACGGCGATGTGCGCGGCACCGACACCGGGGCGCTCGCGGAGGTCGCCGCGGGCCTCGCCGAGCGGATCTTCGTCGGTCTGCCCCCGGCCTGCGCGGGCCTCGACGCGGACGCGGCGGAGGAGATACGGCGGCATGTGGACGCGGTGCACGGCGCGGTGGGCCTGCTCGGCGACGCCCCCGCACCGGGACACGGCGATCTGCGCGCCCGCTGGCGGGCGGTGCTCAAGGTGCTGTCCGTACGCGACACCGTGCCCGGCGTGATCCGGGGACGGGCCGTACGACTCCTGCTGGACGAGGGGGAGTTGGAGCCGGACGAGGCGGCTCGGCTGATGGGTCTCGTGCTGTCGCCGGGGACGCCGCCCGGGGACGCAGCGGCCTGGATCGAGGGCTTCGTCGGCGGCGGTTCGGGCGGCGGAATGCTCCTGGTGCACGACGAGCGCCTGCTCGGCCTGGTCGACGCCTGGCTGACCGGCGTGCCGGCGGAGGCGTTCACGGACGTACTGCCGCTGCTGCGGCGCACGTTCTCCGCGTACGAGCCGGGGGTGCGCAGAACACTCGGCGAGCTGGTGCGGCGCGGGCCGGGGCAGCGGGGCGGGACGGCGGCCACGGGGGTCGGCGTACCGGGGTTCGCGGCCGAGCTGGATCAGGAACGGGCGGCTGCCGTACTGCCGGTGGTGCGGCTGCTGTTGGGGCTGGAAACGGACGACGTCGAACTGGTGGGGGTGGCGCGATGAAGACCGACGGACTGAGCGAGCCGGGGGAGCGGGCGCGGGTGGCGGACGCCGCGGGGCAGGGGGAGCTGGGGGCCGAGGGGCGGCCACCTGCGACGACCGTTCCTGTGATGCCGCTGTGGGAGGGCCTCGGCGGAGGGGTGAGCGCATGACGACCGGGATGGCGGACCCGGCGCAGGAGCGGCTGCGCCGCTGGCGTCTGGTGCTCGGCGGGGAGACGGCCGACGGTACCGGATGCCAACTGGCCGGGCAGGACGCCGCGATGGACGGGGCGCTCACCGCGCTCTACGGCAAGGGGGACAAACCCCGGACGGGGAAGGACCGTTCGGCGGGGCTCGGGGCGTCGGCGCCGTCCGTCGCGCGCTGGCTCGGCGACATCCGCACCTACTTCCCCTCCTCCGTGGTCCAGGTCATGCAGCGCGACGCCATCGACCGGCTCGGCCTGTCCACGCTGCTCCTGGAACCGGAGATGCTGGAGGCGGTGGAGGCCGACGTGCATCTCGTCGGCACGCTGCTCTCCCTCAACAAGGCGATGCCGGAGACCACCAAGGAGACGGCACGGGCCGTGGTGCGCAAGGTCGTCGAGGACCTGGAGAAGCGCCTTGCCACCCGCACGCGGGCGACGTTGACCGGCGCCCTCGACCGCAGCGCGCGAATCAACCGGCCGCGCCACCACGACATCGACTGGAACCGCACGATCGCCGCCAACCTCAAGCACTATCTCCCGGAGTACCGGACGATCGTGCCCGAGCGGCTCGTCGGCTACGGCCGCGCCTCCCAGTCGGTGAAGAAGGAGGTCGTGCTCTGCATCGACCAGTCGGGGTCGATGGCGGCGTCCGTGGTGTACGCGTCGGTGTTCGGGGCGGTGCTGGCCTCCATGCGGTCGATCGACACCCGGCTGGTGGTCTTCGACACCGCGGTCGTCGACCTCACCGACCAGCTCGACGATCCGGTCGACGTCCTCTTCGGCACGCAGCTCGGCGGCGGTACGGACATCAACCGGGCGCTGGCGTACTGCCAATCACAGATCACCCGGCCCGCGGAGACGGTGGTCGTGCTGATCAGCGACCTCTACGAAGGGGGCATCCGTGACGAGATGCTGAAGCGGGTGGCGGCGATGAAGGCGTCGGGCGTGCAGTTCGTGGCGCTGCTCGCGCTCTCCGACGAGGGGGCGCCGGCTTACGACCGGGAGCACGCGGCAGCGCTCGCCGCGCTGGGCGCACCGGCGTTCGCGTGTACGCCGGACCTGTTCCCGGAGGTGATGGCGGCGGCGATCGAGAAGCGGCCGATACCGGTGCCGGACACGGTGTGAGGGGCCTGGGCGGGCTGATTTCCCGGTGATTTGTCGACGTACTGACGTCCCGTTGTCTCCCGACTCGGCTCAGCAAAAGGGACATGAGTACCCATCGGTAACAGGGGGCTTGCGCAACCGCGGGAGCCCCGTGCGAGGATCGATGCTCGCTCCGCGAACGCTTGTTCCGCCGTACGGGAGGACCCGCCCCCCTTGACCCCGCCAGCAGCCCCGCCCGCTGCCGCTCTGCGCATCCCGCGCACAGCGGCCGGACGGCGTGCGCTGTATCTGGCGCTGCTGGTGGGCGGGTTGTTCGCGCTGGGCCTCCTGTGGGGGCAGCAGGCGCAGGCGGTGGACGGCGTGCCTGCGGGCGAGGTGCGCGCGTCGCTCGGACGAGTGGTGGAACAGGTGGGTCATGCGCCCACCGCGCGGGACTCCGCGCCCACCGCGCGGGACTCCGCGCCCACCGCGCAGGACCCGGCGCCTCAACAGAGCCCGCTGCCGGAGGCGCCGCTTCGTGACGGCGCTGACGGTGACCGGATTCTTCAGCCCGTCACCGAGCACCTCGTCCCGGCTGTCGGCGAGCGTGTCGTGCGGCCGGTCGGTGACGTGGTCGGGGCGGTGACCGAGGGCCTGGACGACGCACGAGAGACGTTGCTGCCCGAGTCACCGGAGCAGCCGGAGCTGCCCGCGCTCCCCGGTCTGTCGGAACTCCCCGCGCTCCCCGAACTGCCCGTGGAGACGCTGCCCGCACCGACCACCACGGCGCCACAGCCGGAACCGGAGCAGGAGCAGGGCGCCTCCTCGACCGGCGACTCCGCGAGGCGCGCCAAGGCCGAGAAGGGCACGCCGCACGGACCGCGGTCCAGCACGTCGTACGACGTCACCGTGGACCGCGCCGTGGCGTACCCCCACCACCGTGCCGACTCCGTCCCGCCCGCGCCCGCCCCGGCGCCGCACGCGCCCGCGGACGGTCCGGGCGGTGCGCTGGACCACCAGGCGACGATGGACAACGGCACGCCCAGACACGGCGACGCCCATGCCGTCGCCCTGAACCACCGGGCGCCGCTGCTGCTGGTGCCCGGCGCCGCCGCGCGCGTCGACGCGGACGAGACCCGGGACGAGTACCGGGACATTCCCGTATCCCCTGCCTAGAGCAGGGCTGCCCCGTCCGGAAAGCCCCTTTGTGGCACCGGACGGATGCCGCCGGAGTCGTACCCGACCCGGCGCGGAATGTCCCCCATCCCGTCGCAGTCCCCGAAGGATCTGACGCACGCATGAACAAGAACATCCGCCGCTCCATCGTCATAGCCGCCGGAGTCACCGGTGCGTGGGCGCTCGGCTCCACCGCCGCGAACGCCTCCGAACTGCCCGCCTCCACCCTGTCCGTGCCGGACGCCACGACCGACCCGGCCGGCGACCTCGCCGAGGGCGTGACCGAGGACGTCACCGAGAAGGTCGCCGTCGACGTCGACGTCCCGAGCGCCGAGAAGGCGACGAAGGCCACGCAGGCAGCCCAGGCGACCGCCGCTTCGAAGACCGCCCAGCTCAAGGGCGGCGCCGTCAAGCTCACCGAGGGCGTCAAGGCGGCCCGAGCCACGCAGGCCGCGCAGTCGGCAACCGCCACCACCCACGACACCCTGACCGAAGCAAAGACCGTGCCGCAAAACACCCCCGACACCCCCGACGCCTCCGACACCGTCGACTACCTCTTCGGCCCCCTCTCCGCCTTCGCCCCCGAACTGGAGCAGGCCCTCGCCGCCGCCCAGGCCCACGCCCAGGAGACCGCCACCGCAGCCACCCCACCCCTCGCCACCTCCGCCCTGGACGGGGCGCTCCCCATCGCCACCGGCACCGTCTCCGACGCGCTCCCGGTCGTCGAGGGCGCCCTGGCGGACGTACAGCCGTACGCCGGCGGTCTGGTCCATCAGGTCACCGAGGACGCGCAGGGTGCCGTGCTGCCGCCCGTCGCGCGGACCGCGGTGCACGGCGTCACCCCCGTCGCCGGGCAGGCCGTGACCGACGCGGGCGCGCTGGCGTACGGCGTGACCGGTGATGTGCAGCCGCTCGCGCAGGGGCTGGTCGGCGAGGTCGACCCCTTCGCGCACGGGGTCGTCGGACAGGTGCCGCCGTTCGCCGAGGCCGTCGCCGAGCCGGTCGTCGGACTCGTCCAGCCGGTCAGCCAGAGTGCCGAGGCATTGGCGTACGGCGTGACCGGTCAGGTCGGCCCCTTCGCCGACGGCACTGTCGGTCAGGTCACCCCCGTCGCCGACGACGTGACCGCCACCCCGCTCGCCCGCAACGCCGTCACCGGTGTCCAGGGCGTCGCGGAATCGGTCACCCCGGGCTACGTGCGCACCCTCTGATTCCGGTTTCCGTGGGGCGACCGGAACCCGGACGGCCGAAAGCCGTCGGATCCGTCCGGCCGGGTCCTCACGGACGGGGCGGGCGGTCCCCATTGGGGTGGGGACCGCCCGGCCGGAGCCCTCGGGGACGCGCGTATTCGTGCCCCTTTGGGCTGTTCAAGGGGCCTCACCGGGTCAACCCCAGCCCGGTGAGGCCCATCACTCCAGGCACCCCGTGCCAGTGAGCGCGGCATCATGTGACAGGTATCACCGCTCAGGTGTGACCCCTGATTTAGAAGCCCCCGGCGAGCGGCGATAACCTGCGAGACGGACATGCCGCGCGCTCGGTCACCGTGTGCGCCTCCCTTGTGACAGCGGACGTCACGTTGCCCTTCGCGGCACGCCCACGCATCCAACGAACCGCGAGATCACTGATAGGGACGGAAGCGCGTGGACCTGTTCGAGTACCAGGCGAGGGACCTCTTCGCCAAGCACGATGTACCGGTGCTGGCCGGTGAAGTCATCGACACGCCTGAGGCGGCCCGCGCAGCCACTGAGCGTCTCGGTGGCAAGTCCGTCGTCAAGGCCCAGGTGAAGGTCGGCGGCCGTGGCAAGGCCGGTGGCGTGAAGCTCGCCGCCACCGCGGACGAGGCCGTCGCCCGCGCGACGGACATCCTCGGCATGGACATCAAGGGCCACACGGTCCACAAGGTGATGATCGCCGAGACGGCCCCGGAGATCCTGGAGGAGTACTACGTCTCCTTCCTCCTCGACCGTGCCAACCGCACCTTCCTCTCCATCGCCTCCGTCGAGGGCGGCATGGAGATCGAGGAGGTGGCGGCCACCCGTCCGGAGGCCGTCGCCAAGACGCCGATCGACGCGATCGACGGTGTGACCGAGGAGAAGGCCCGCGAGATCGTCGCGGCCGCGAAGTTCCCGGCCGAGGTCGCGGACAAGGTCGTGAACGTCCTCGTCACCCTGTGGGACACCTTCATCAAGTCGGACGCCCTCCTCGTCGAGGTCAACCCGCTCGCGAAGGTCGCCTCCGGTGACGTCATCGCCCTGGACGGCAAGGTGTCGCTCGACGACAACGCCGAGTTCCGTCACGACTGGGACGAGCTGCACGACAAGGCCGCGGCCAACCCGCTCGAGGCCGCCGCCAAGGAGAAGAACCTCAACTACGTCAAGCTCGACGGCGAGGTCGGCATCATCGGTAACGGTGCCGGTCTGGTCATGTCGACCCTCGACGTCGTCGCGTACGCCGGTGAGAACCACGGTGGCGTGAAGCCGGCCAACTTCCTGGACATCGGCGGTGGCGCCTCCGCCCAGGTCATGGCCAACGGTCTGGAGATCATCCTCGGCGACCCGGACGTCAAGTCCGTCTTCGTCAACGTCTTCGGTGGCATCACCGCCTGTGACGAGGTCGCCAACGGCATCGTCCAGGCCCTGAAGCTCCTCGAGGACCGTGGCGAGAACGTCACCAAGCCGCTGGTCGTCCGGCTCGACGGCAACAACGCCGAGCTCGGCCGGCAGATCCTCACCGACGCCAACCACCCGCTGGTGCAGCGCGTCGACACCATGGACGGCGCGGCCGACAAGGCCGCCGAGCTGGCCCACGCCGCAAAGTAAGCACTCAGGACGAGGACAGAACACACCATGGCTATCTGGCTCAACAAGGACAGCAAGGTCATCGTCCAGGGCATGACCGGCGCCACGGGCATGAAGCACACCAAGCTCATGCTGGGCGACGGCACCAACGTCGTGGGCGGCGTGAACCCTCGCAAGGCGGGCACGACCGTGGACTTCGACGGTACCGAGGTACCGGTCTACGGCACCGTCAAGGAGGCCATCGAGGCCACCGGCGCCAACGTCTCCGTCATCTTCGTGCCGGAGAAGTTCACCAAGGACGCGGTCGTCGAGGCCATCGACGCCGAGATCCCGCTGGCCGTCGTGATCACCGAGGGCATCGCCGTGCACGACTCGGCGTCGTTCTGGGCGTACGCCGGCAAGAAGGGCAACAAGACCCGGATCATCGGCCCGAACTGCCCCGGCATCATCACGCCGGGTCAGTCGAACGTCGGCATCATCCCGGGCGACATCACCAAGCCGGGCCGTATCGGCCTGGTCTCGAAGTCCGGCACGCTGACGTACCAGATGATGTACGAGCTGCGTGACATCGGCTTCTCGACCGCCGTCGGCATCGGTGGCGACCCGATCATCGGTACGACGCACATCGACGCGCTCGCCGCGTTCGAGGCCGACCCCGACACCGACCTGATCGTGATGATCGGTGAGATCGGTGGCGACGCCGAGGAGCGGGCCGCGGACTTCATCGCGAAGAACGTGACCAAGCCGGTCGTCGGTTACGTCGCGGGCTTCACCGCGCCCGAGGGCAAGACCATGGGCCACGCCGGCGCCATCGTCTCCGGCTCCTCCGGCACGGCCCAGGCGAAGAAGGAGGCCCTGGAGGCCGCAGGCGTCAAGGTCGGCAAGACCCCGACCGAGACGGCGAAGCTGGCGCGGGAGATTCTCTCCGCCTGAGTTTCCAGGCTGCACGTCGATGGGCCCGTTCCCCGGGTGGGGGACGGGCCCATCGGTGTTCAGCGGCTCTGTGGGACCAGTCTCTCCGGGCCGCTCGTCGTCTCCTCCCGGAGTTTCGTCCGTAGTTTCTGCTCCCTCTCCGACAGTGGCCCCGGGGCCACCCTCGGGGGGACGCCGCGGATGGTGGTGCCCGGGGCCACCGGGGGTTCGTACTGGGTGGGGGCCGTGCGCAGGGTGAGGGCGGTGGTGCCGATGAGGGCGACCGTGAAGGCGATGGCGGCGCGGGTCCAGAAGCTGGCCCGGCGCTCGCTGCCGGTGCGTACCGTCGGCGGCTTCGCGGCGCGCAGTCGTTCCGCCGAGGCCACTTCCGTGAGGCGACGGTGCAGTTCGGCCGGGTCCGACAGCTCCGGCAGGCGCGCGGCCACGGTCTCGCGCGCGTGCAGCAGCCGGTTCGCCGCCGCGGGTGTGGTCGCCTCCGTCTCGGCCGCCGTGTCCGGCAGATCGAGGCCGACCCCGTCGTAGAGCACCAGCGTCCGGCGGTGGCGCGGTGGCAGGGTGAGGAGTACGTCCATCAGGGCCCGGTCGGAGGCGTCCGCGGGCGGGGGTTCGGGGTGCCGGTAGCGGGGGCGGAACCGGTGCCAGGGGGAGAGCGCGTACTCGTGCGCCGTCGCCCGCACCCAGCCCGCCGGATCCCGGTCGACGGCCACCTCCGGCCAGCGCTGCCAGGCGAGTTGAAAGGCCCGCTCCACCGACTCCCGCGCCAGCTCCCGCCGCCCGGTGAGCAGATAGGTCTGCCGGACCAGCGCGGGCGCGCAGAACGCGTACAGCGCGTCGAAGGCCTGAGTCGGCGTCAGGGCGGCGGGGGAGGGGGCGGTCGGCGGTTCCGGATGTGGATCCGGTACGGGCGTCACCTCGTCCGTCCCGGTGTCCTGCTGATGCGCGGTCAGTTCGTTCAGCAACTTCGCGTACACCTCCCGCTTCCGGCCGCGCGGAGTCGTACGGCCGGTCTCCCACGCGCGCACCGTCTCCCGTGTCACGCCGACCCGCGCCGCGACCTGAGCCTGCGTCAACGACTGTTCCTCGCGCAGGCGTCGGCGTTCCTTGGGCGGCGGAAGCGGGGTGGAAGGGCTCTGCGTCACAGGGCGCCCCTTCGTACGAAAAGGTACATAAACGTATATTGAGCGACACAGCGGAAGTTCGCCTGTTACGACGGGAAAGCGCGTGTCGTTGGGAGCATGGCGGGCGTGATCCAGATGACCGTTCGCCGATCGCCGTTGTCGTCCTTGCTCACCCGGTTGCGCGACCGGTCGCCCGGACTGGCCGCGGGCCTCCTGGGTGGTGCGGTGGCCGCGGGTCTCGGGCTCGGGTCGTTCGCGGTACTGGTGATGGTGCTGTGGATCAGTTCGCCGTATCCGGACAGCGGGCCGGGTGGTGCGCTGCATGTGGCGGCGGGGCTGTGGCTGCTGGCGCACGGGGCCGAACTGGTCCGCACCGACACGCTGTCCGGCATCCCCGCGCCGGTGGGCGTCACCCCGCTGCTCCTGCCCGTGCTGCCGGTGTGGCTGGTGCACCGGGCGGCGCGGGACGCGATGGACGACGGCGAGGCGGCGTCCGGCCGTACGGCGTGGGCGGGTGTGGTGATCGGTTACCTCTCCGTGGGGACGGCGGCCGCGGTGTACGCGGCGGGCGGGGTGCTGCGGCCGGACTGGGTGTGGACGGGGGTGTGCGTGCCGTTGGTCGTGGTGGGGGCGGCCGGGGCGGGGGTGTGGACGGCGTACGGGCGGCCCCGGGATGCGGTGGACGAGGTGCTGATCCTGCTGCCGGCGGGCGTGCGGCGGCTGTTCGTGGGGGTGGAGGCGCGGGTCCGGCTGGACGCGGCGGCGCGGGCGGCGGGGGCGGGGGTGGCGGTGCTGTTCGGGGGTGGGGCGTTGCTGCTGGCGGTGTCGCTGGTGTGGCACGGGGGTGCGGCGCAGGGGTCGTTCCTGCGGCTCACGGAAGGGCTGTCGGGGCAGTTCGCGGTGCTGCTGCTGTGTCTGGTCCTGATGCCGAACGCGGCTCTGTGGGCGATGGCGTACTCCCTGGGTCCCGGCTTCTCCCTGGGCGCGGGCCATGCCGTGGGCCCGCTGTCCTCGTCCCCCGCCGCGCTCCTTCCGCCGTTTCCGCTGCTGGCCGCGGTGCCGGAGGCGGGGGACGGGACGCCGTTGAACTGGGCGGCGGGGGTGGTGCCGGTGGCGGCCGGGGTGACGGTGGGGTGGTTCGTGGGTCGGGCAGGCGGTGGTGGGGCCTCGGGTGAGGCGGGGGCGTGGTCGCGCGGGCGTACTGCCGGGGTGACTGTGCTGGCCTCGGCGATGTGCGCGGTGGCGGTGTCGGTGGCGGCTGCCGTGGCGGGTGGGCCGCTCGGGGTGGCGGCGCTCGCGAGCTTCGGTCCTGTGTGGTGGCAGGTGGGAGTGGCGGCGCTGGTGTGGGGCGCGGTGGTGGGCGTGCCTACGGCGGTGGGGGTGCGGGGGTGGAGGTGCCGGGCGTATCAGGTGCCGAGGATCGCGAAGCCGCGGATGGGGGAGGCGGGGGAGGAAGCCTTGAAGGGGCGGCGGCGCTGGTTCGGGCGGCGCGAGAAGCCCTCGGTGGCCGTCGGTCCGGTGGACGCGGACTTCGAGGGGTACGACTTCCTGCCTGCCGAGCCGGAGCTGGCCCCCTGGCTTGCCGACGATGCGGCGCGCGAGGCTCGCTGGGCCGCGCTGCGGGAGGCGTCGGGGGAGGGGGACGCTCCGCAGGGCCCATGATTTTCGCCCCTGCCGCCCCTACCCGTCCCATCCCTGGGGCTGCCGCCCCCAGACCCCCGCTGTCGGCCCCGAAAGGGCCTCGTCCTCAAACGCCGGACAGGCTGAATTTGTCAGCTGTCGGTACCCAGCACGCCCCGCAGCTCCTCCGGCAGGAGGTCGTTGCAGGATTGCTTGGCCTCGCTGGTGAGGGCGTCGTTGGTGCAGGTGTAGTAGTCGCTGTAGACGAGCTTTGCCGTGAAGCCTGCTGCTACCAGGGCGATCGCCAGGGATGCCGTGACGATGCCGCTCACCGCCGCCGTGGTCTGCGGGCGGCCCGAGGTTGCCGGGGCCGGGGTGTCGGGGTCGGGGGTGCGGGGCTTGGCCCTCAGGGCGCTGATGCCCCAGTACAGGGCGAGCGCGCCCAGCAGCAGGGCGACGTAGGGCCAGCTGAACAGGGCGAAGAAGAAGGCCCACATGCCGCACAGCAGGGCGTACCGCGCGCGCCGCTGGGCCGGGTCCGTCGGGTCCCAGCGCATGCCCGCGCCGGGGCCGCCACCGGTGTTCGGCCCCTGGCCCTCGGGTCCCGCACCCGGGCGCTCGCCGAAGCCTCCGGACGAGCGGCCGGGCTGGCGGTCGCTCCACTGGTTGCCCCAAGGGCTGTCGCCCTGGCCACTGCCCTGGCCGTCGCCCTCTCCCGACGCCGGGCGGCGCGGCTGCCACGGGCGGTCCGGGGTGCCCTCCGGCGGCGGGGCGAAGGGGTTGTCGTCCCTCGGCTTGTCGTCCCGCTCGTCGCCGTTGTTCCCGCCCGACGGGGCGTCCGGTGGCGAGGAGGGCCGCTCGCGCAGCAGCACGCCGTGGCGCTCCCCTCCCTGCACCGACTGCGGGGGGAGCGTGAGGAGTCGCAGGCTGCGGTCCGGCATCAAGTGAGCGTCTTCCCCTAGGTGATTACGGCTGACTATTGCTGGTGGCACCAGGTCCGTCACCCTGTGAACGCACCGCCCAAGAACGGCGTTCCCGACCTGGTCCCTCCCAGACGCTACCTTCCGGCCACGCCCCCGTCCCGTGGGGGCCGTCCGGTGTGCCGGTATCGTTGCTGACGGTCGGCCGCTTCGTAGGCTTCCCCGATCCCGGGGGCCCGAAGCATTCGTACGAACATACAAGCGGCGTACGTGCCCCGGCCGCCGTACCGACGCACCCCCGAGAAAGGCCCCCGCTGTGGCTGCCAAGCGCCTAGTCGTGCTGGTCTCCGGATCCGGCACCAACCTCCAGGCGCTGCTCGACGCCATCGCCGAGACCGGCACCGAGGGCTACGGCGCCGAGATCGTCGCCGTCGGCGCCGACCGCGACGGCATCGAGGGGCTGGCCCGCGCCGAGCGCGCCGGGATCCCGACCTTCGTACGAAAGGTCAAGGAGTACGAGAGCCGGGAGGCGTGGGATGCCGCGCTCGCCGAGGCCGTCGCCGCGCACGAGCCCGACCTCGTCGTCTCCGCCGGGTTCATGAAGATCGTCGGCAAGGAATTCCTCGCGCGCTTCGGCGGGCGGTTCGTCAACACGCACCCCGCCCTGCTGCCCAGTTTTCCCGGCGCCCACGGCGTCCGCGACGCGCTCGCGTACGGAGCCAGGGTCACCGGCTGCACCGTCCACTTCGTCGACGACGGCGTCGACACCGGACCGATCATCGCCCAGGGCGTGGTCGAGGTCCGGGACGAGGACGACGAGAGCGCTCTGCACGAGCGCATCAAGGAAGTCGAGCGCAGGCTGCTCGTCGAGGTCGTGGGGCGGCTCGCCCGCAACGGCTATCGCATTGAGGGACGAAAGGTAGTTATCCAGTGACCGCCGAGAGCAACACGCGGCCCATCCGTCGCGCACTGGTCAGTGTCTACGACAAGACCGGTCTTGAGGAGTTCGCGCGCGGGCTGCACGAGGCCGGCGTCGAGCTGGTGTCCACCGGCTCCACGGCCGGCCGGATCGCCGCCGCCGGCGTCCCCGTCACCAAGGTCGAGGAGCTGACCGGCTTCCCCGAGTGCCTGGACGGCCGGGTCAAGACCCTGCACCCGAAGGTGCACGCGGGCATCCTCGCCGACCTGCGCCTGGACAGCCACCGCGAGCAGCTCGCCGAGCTGGGCGTGGAGCCGTTCGACCTTGTCGTCGTCAACCTCTACCCCTTCCGTGAGACCGTCGCCTCCGGCGCGTCCCCCGACGAGTGCGTCGAGCAGATCGACATCGGCGGCCCGTCGATGGTCCGCGCCGCCGCCAAGAACCACCCGTCCGTGCTGGTCGTCACCGACCCGGCCGCTTACGCCGCGGTCCTCCTGGCGCTCAAGGAGAACGGCGGCACCACCCTGGAGCTGCGCAAGCGCTTCGCCTCGCTGGCCTTCCAGCACACGGCGGCCTACGACGTGGCGGTCGCCTCCTGGTTCGCCTCCGAGTACGCCGCCGTCGGCGCTGCGGCTGATAGCGGCTCCGCCGCGGGTCAGTTCCCCGAATTCCTCGGCGCCACCTGGGAGCGCGAGAGCACGCTGCGCTACGGCGAGAACCCGCACCAGCCCGCCGCGCTGTACGTGGACGGCAACGGCGGCGGTCTGGCCAAGGCCGAGCAGCTGCACGGCAAGGAGATGTCGTACAACAACTACACGGACACGGACGCCGCGCGCCGTGCCGCGTACGACCACGACGAGCCGGCCGTCGCGATCATCAAGCACGCCAACCCGTGCGGTATCGCGATCGGCGCGGACGTGGCCGAGGCGCACCGCAAGGCGCACGCCTGTGACCCGCTGTCGGCGTTCGGCGGCGTGATCGCCGTCAACCGTCCGGTCAGCAAGGAGATGGCGGAGCAGGTCGCGGAGATCTTCACCGAGGTCATCGTCGCGCCGGACTACGAGGAGGGGGCCCTGGAGGCCCTCGCCAAGAAGAAGAACATCCGCGTGCTGCGCTGCCCCGAGGCCCCGGCGAACCCGGTCGAGGTCAAGGCGATCGACGGCGGTGCCCTCCTCCAGGTCACCGACCGCCTCCAGGCCGACGGCGACGACCCGGCGAACTGGACCCTGGCCACCGGCGAGGCGCTCAGCCCCGAGGAGCTGCGCGAGCTGGCCTTCGCCTGGAAGGCGTGCCGCGCGGTGAAGTCCAACGCCATCCTCCTCGCCAAGGACGGCGCCTCGGTCGGCGTCGGCATGGGCCAGGTCAACCGCGTCGACTCCGCCAAGCTGGCGGTGGAGCGGGCGGGCGCCGAACGCGCCCAGGACGCCTACGCCGCGTCCGACGCCTTCTTCCCCTTCCCCGACGGCCTGGAGATCCTCACCTCCGCGGGCGTCAAGGCCGTGGTCCAGCCCGGCGGTTCGGTCCGCGACGAGCAGGTCGTCGAGGCCGCGAAGAAGGCGGGCGTGACGATGTACTTCACGGGGACTCGGCACTTCTTCCACTGACCCCCGCCAGGTGTACGAAAGTTCGGGCCGGCCCTATTCAGGGCCGGCCCGAACCGCGTGATGCAGGGCGGGCGTCAGCTGCAACCGCTGTTGGACTTGTACGTCGCGTAGTGCCACACGTTCTTGTGGTAGAAGCGGTACTTGCCGTCCCCCGTACGGAAGATGTCGAAGTAGTACCGCGAACCGTGGTACCGGATCTTGTACTTGGTGGCGTTGGTCGTGCCGGTGCTGCGGTACTCCAGCTCGCCCGCGCGGGTGGAGGAGTTCCACTTGTCGTCGGCCGCGCCGAAGGTCTTGTTGCCGACCTTGCCGTCCTGCGTCAGACCCCAGGCCTTCTGGAGCTGCTTGGTGGCGTACGCGGTGTTCGAGCCGAACTTGCCGTCGATGTCGGCGTAGTCGAACTGCGTGCCGTTGCTCTCCTTGACGCCCTCGGCGTACAGGATGATCTGCCACAGGCAGGTCGCGTTGGTGTCCTTGTACGACGCCGTCGACAGGGTGCCCTCGTCGGCGAAGTCGTCGTAGAACGAACCGCCACCGCTGATATAGCCGTTGGACGCGGACGCCGAGGCCGGCGACGCGCTCACCGCGAGCGTGCCGGCGACGGCGGCGCTGATCGCGGCGGTGGCCAGGCGGGTGCGGGTCATGCGAAATGTCATGCGGGTCCTTCCCCCGTGGAAGAGATGTTCGAAGTGGCTGTTGCCGTGATCATGATGACGGAGGGCAGTGGATCAAGGGAAGTTGCATGTGTAACGGGACTGCCGCAAAACCGTCTTCAGCCCGCACCCGCCGCACACGACGCCATCACGAGGTACGCGGCCACCCAGACCCCCACGACCACGAGGTCCTCGCGGCCGTACGCCGGAGCCGTCATGTACTCCAGGTTCTCCGCGAAGCCCGGATCCCCCGGGTCGTAGGCGATCCGCAGCTCCTCGCCGACCTGCGGAACGTGCTCCCGGGTCCGGACGACGACGCGGTACTCCCCCCGGTGCGGCTCGACTCGGAAGCCGCAGCGGATCCGCATCGGGCCGTCCGGGTCGGCCGGGTTCAGGTGCTCCCGGCAGATTGCGGTGGCGACCCGGCCGTGCTTGCGCAGCCGCCGTTCGCGTCGTGACCGCGGGGTCGCGAGCAGGGCGGAGAGCGCGGCGAGGACCGCGCAGACGATGGTCAGTTTCAGCAGCACGGGCGGCCCTCCGTCCAGCGGTTGCCGACGCCCCGGTCCCGGCGCCGACGCCGACGCAAACCGTTCAGGGAGCGACGCGCCGCTGCCCTCAACTGTCGCCCGGCAGAGGCCGATTCGGCGACCCTTTTGCGGCGGCACGCAAAAGCAACGCGCGAGGGCCGCGCCCACCTCGTTCGGGTGGGACACGGCCCTCGGACAGAACTGGTGCGAGGCGCTCAGAACCGCGGCCGGTTGAACCACTCCGCGCTGGCCCGCTTCGCCGCGAAGATGATCAGCAGGATCGCCACGGCGATGATGAGCAGGCCGATGCCCCACGCGGCGATCATGAAGATGCCGGTGATGATCGCGAACGAGCCGTAGACGATGGAGCAGACCCGGACGCCGTTGCCGCCCTTGGCGTACTGGACCACCAGCGCGAGGCCGAGCAGCGCGAAGACCGTGGCGAGGCCGATGAAGAAGACCAGGATGCCCTTGCCGAGGTCGGCGATCGCCTCGGCCTGCGAGTTGTTGGACAGGTCGGCCTCGGCCAGCAGCTCGTCCCACTGGGTCAGGCTGTAGCCGTACAGCGCCGCGATGACCGCGTGCGCCAGCACGATGACACCGAGCATGATCTGCGCGGCGCGGGTGATGCCGGGCATCTGGACCGGACCGGCCGGCGGGTAGCCGTAGCCCTGCATCTGCGGGGCCGCGGGATAGGCGCCGTAGCCCTGCTGCGGGACTCCGGGCGGGGCCTGCTGCGGGTAGCCGTAACCGGGCGCGGGGGGCTGCTGCTGGGGCGGGGGCCCGTAGGGGCTGTTCGGGTCGCCGAAACTCATGGCGATGTTCCTCCGTGTGAACCGATGTGTGGGGACGACGAGCGGCACGGTTCGGAGGAAGGTTCAACAGATGCGGTTCGTCCCCCCGGTACTGCCCGCGGCACTGTGCCGCAATCGTTCTTCAGTGGCCGGTTCGTTGTCCAGCCGCAATCCGTATGTGTTGTGCAAGTGCAACCTCGCTGATCATGAGGGCACCCCGGTGGCGGATGTGCCGGGCCCCGGATTGGAACCGGGACCCCGTCATCCGGGAGGATGGGGTCATGACCGCCCAGATTCTCGATGGCAAGGCCACCGCAGCCGCGATCAAGTCCGACCTGACCGCCCGGGTGGCGGCGCTGAAGGAGAAGGGCGTCACGCCCGGCCTCGGCACGATCCTGGTCGGGGACGACCCCGGCAGCCAGAAGTACGTCGCCGGAAAGCACCGCGACTGCGCCGAGGTCGGCATCGCCTCCATCCAGCGCGAGCTGCCCGGCACCGCGACCCAGGAGGAGATCGAGGCGGTCGTACGGGAGCTGAACGAGGACCCGGCCTGCACCGGCTACATCGTCCAACTGCCGCTCCCCAAGGGCATCGACGAGAACCGCATCCTCGAACTGATGGACCCCGGGAAGGACGCCGACGGTCTGCACCCGATGAACCTCGGTCGGCTCGTCCTCAACGAGCCCGCCCCGCTGCCCTGCACCCCCAACGGCGTGCTGACCCTGCTGCGCCGCTACGGCGTGGAGATCAAGGGCGCGGAGGTCGTGGTCGTCGGTCGTGGTGTGACCATCGGCCGTCCCATGCCGCTCCTGCTGACCCGGCGCAGCGAGAACGCCACCGTGACCCAGTGCCACACCGGCACCCGTGACCTGTCCGCGCACCTCAAGCGCGCCGACATCATCGTCGCGGCCGCCGGTTCGGCCCACCTCGTCCGCCCCGAGGACGTCAAGCCGGGCGCGGCCGTGCTCGACGTCGGTGTCTCGCGCAGCGCCGAGGGCAAGATCGTGGGCGATGTCCACCCGGACGTCGCCGAGGTGGCCGGCTTCATCTCCCCGAACCCCGGCGGTGTCGGCCCGATGACCCGGGCCCAGCTGCTGGTCAACGTGGTCGAGGCGGCGGAGCGCAGTGTCGACTGAGCCGGTGGGGGACGAGCCTGAGGTGCGGGACGCGGTCAGCGCGCCCGACGCCGAGGGTCGCCCGCGCCGTACGACCCGCCGCTTCCCGCTGTTCACCAGGGACACCGCGCGCCCCGAGGGCGGCGGCAGGGCGGCACCCGGCGATGCCCCGGCGCCCGCCCGCCAGTGGCCCATCCTGCTGGTGACCGGACTGGTCGCCATCGGCCTGCTGGTGACCGCCCTGGACGCCTTCCGCGCCGGGACCCTGCTGATCGGTGCCGCCCTGCTCTGCGGCGGCCTGCTGCGCTGGATACTGCCCGGCGTCGGCATGCTCGCGGTCCGCTCCCGCTTCACGGACATCGTCACGTACGGGGTGCTGGGCACCGCGATCGTGCTGCTCGCCCTGATGGTGCAGCCGAACCCGTTGCTGGAGATCCCGTTCCTGAAGGACACCCTGCACTTCACGGTCAGCAACTAGCCCTCGTACATACGCGCAGCGGCGGTCCGTCCTCTCCCCCGAGCAAGGACGGGCCGCCGCCGCGCATTCACCCTCCCGCGCCGGGAAGCCCCGGTTCAACGGCTGTCAGGGCGCTGTGGCACAGCGGTGACCGTTCCGCCACGGTGTCCGGTGCCTGCCACAGGGCACGGTTTCGCGGAACCGATCACCGTCCGTCGTCGTCACTCGATCGGGGCGGGGAACGTGACGCGCCGTGGAGGTGAGCGATGGGCGCCTGGCAGCCGCTGCCGGACGATCTGCCGCCGGAGGTGCGGCACTTCGTGACGCAACTGCGGCTCCTGAAGGACCGCACGGGCCTCAGTCTGGTCGCGCTGGGCGCGCGCACCGCGTACAGCAAGTCCTCCTGGCAGCGCTATCTGAACGCGGTCCAGCCACCGCCGCGCCAGGCGGTCGAGGCGCTGTGCCGGGTGGCGGGGGAGGCCCGGGAGGACGCCGAGCGGTTCGCGGTGCGGTGGGAGCTGGCCGTACAGGCGTGGCCGCGCCCGGCGCCGCCCAAGGGGGCCTCGGACGGCTCGGACGCGCAGGCGTACGAGGACGATCCGACGCTGCCGTGGTGGGACACGCCGCCGGAGGAGCCGTCGCGGCGGCTGCTCCGGGTGGCCCTGGGACTGGCGGTGACGCTGGTGCTGGCGGTGGTGATCGGGGCTTTCGTACTGGGCTGAGAGGGCAGCGAGTTGTGTGCTGTCCGTGACGGGATATGTGCGTTCTGTGTGTCGATGTGTTGACAAGTTTGCGGATTTGGAAGGAAGTCGTTCGACAGTCGGGCTAGCCTGGCCAATCGGGACGGTCCGGGACGTCCCGAACGGCTGTCAGCGGTGTCACCGGGGGGAGACAGGCCGCAGGGGAACGGGCGGTGGAAGACTGGACCGCGGCCCGGTGGGCGTGCGACGGTGCATGCCCACGGCCCCCATGCTCCCGTGCGCCCCCACCCCGGGAACTGAGATCCTGACCGAGCGCATCCCTGTGGGTAGCCACATCGGGGACTCGGCAGAGGGCACGCGCGCGGGGGAACAGACAGCACGACCGGGGGGAAGAGGGGGGAAGCAATGCCTCGTTGGCGGGACTTGCCGGATGAATTGGATCCGCAGGTCAGGGAGTTCGCGAGCCAGTTGCGCCGGCTTGTGGACCGCAGTGGTCTGAGCGTCGCGGCGGTGGCCGACCGGACGGGTTACAGCAAGACGTCCTGGGAGCGGTATCTGAACGGGCGGCTGCTGGCGCCGAAGGGTGCCATCGTCGCGCTGGCGGAGGTCACCGGGACCAATCCGGTCCATCTCACGACGATGTGGGAGCTGGCCGAGCGGGCGTGGAGCCGTTCGGAGATGCGGCACGACATGACGATGGAGGCGATCCGGATCTCCCAGGCGCGGGCCGCGCTCGGGGAGTTCGGCGCGCCTCCGGCGAACGCCAAGGGCAGCAGGACGGCCCGCAGGAGCGGCAGCGCGACGGCGACGCCGGGAGTGGCGGGACCGGCGGGCGTGGCACCCACGGTGCCGCCCCGGTCGACGGCGCCCGCGGCGGGCCGCGGCGACCGGGACGCCGGTGCGATGCGCGATGCGGCTCCGGTGCGGGACGCGGCGGAGGAGGCCGCTGCCTCGTCGTCCTCGTCGGGGTCGTCCGGCGCCAACTCGTGGGGACTCCAGGGCTATCGAGGCCCGTCCGCGGCGAGCGGCACGGGCGGCGCGGGCGGTACGGGCGGCTCCGGCGGTACGGCACCGGCGACGCCCCCCACTCCGTCGTACGCCGAACCTCCGCGGGCGCCGCGGCACTCCGGCCCGCCTCCGGGCGGCGGCGGGGGCAAGCGCCGGCTGACGATGTTCCTGGCCGGGGTCGTGGGGGTGCTGGTCGTCGTGGCGGCCGTGTTCTACCTGACCGACCCGAGCGGCAAGAAGAAGGACGAGGGCGGCGACGCCTCCCCGTCCCCGACGGTCACCAAGGACGTCGACCTGCCGCCGGGCGTCAAGTGCAGCGGAGCCTCCTGCACGGGCAAGGACGCCGAGAGCATGGGATGCAGCGGCGACCTGGTGACCACCGCACAGACGGCGACGGTGGGCACCACGGTCGTCGAGGTCCGCTACAGCGAGACCTGTGGCGCGGCCTGGGGCCGCATCACCCAGGGCACCCAGGGCGACAAGGTCAGCGTGACGGCCGGCAAGTCGAAGCAGACCGGCGGCATCACCCTCGCCGAGGACACCATCGCCTACACCCCGATGGTCGCGGTGAAGGACGCGGGCGACGCGACGGCCTGTGTGACCCTGGCGGCGGGGCAGGAAGGCTGCACGCAGTAGGCCGTAACAAGTTCAGGGGCGCAGGAATACTCCGCTCCATCGGGGGCACGCGCCCCGTACCCCCACGGGAGTCCGGCAGTCCGGTACCCCCACCGGCGGTCGTACCGGTCCAACCTCTCCCGGACCGGGCGGCCGCCTCTTTCAGTTGCTGGGGGTTGCCCATTCGAGGTGCTGTGGGGTGGGCCACACCGACCCGGACGTCGGGGATCACGCGGGCGCGATAGCCTGACCGCTGGATCTCTTGATACCAAGAGATCGATCATCTGTACGTCCGTACCGGGGCAGTGCCGCCCCACCGCCAGCTGTCATACGGAGAACGCCATGACCCGCACTCCCGTGAACGTCACCGTCACCGGCGCGGCCGGCCAGATCGGTTACGCCCTGCTCTTCCGCATCGCCTCCGGCCAGCTGCTCGGCGCGGACGTGCCGGTCAAGCTGCGCCTGCTGGAGATCACCCCGGCGCTGAAGGCCGCCGAGGGCACGGCCATGGAGCTGGACGACTGCGCGTTCCCGCTTCTCCAGGGCATCGAGATCAGCGACGACCCGAACGTCGCCTTCGACGGCGCCAATGTCGCGCTGCTCGTCGGCGCCCGCCCCCGCACCAAGGGCATGGAGCGCGGTGACCTCCTGGAGGCCAACGGCGGCATCTTCAAGCCGCAGGGCAAGGCCATCAACGACCACGCCGCGGACGACATCAAGGTCCTCGTCGTCGGCAACCCGGCCAACACCAACGCCCTGATCGCCCAGGCGTCCGCCCCGGACGTACCGGCCGAGCGCTTCACCGCGATGACCCGTCTGGACCACAACCGCGCGCTGACCCAGCTCGCGAAGAAGACGGGCTCCACGGTCGCCGACATCAAGCGCCTGACCATCTGGGGCAACCACTCCGCCACCCAGTACCCGGACATCTTCCACGCCACCATCGCCGGCAAGAACGCCGCCGAGGTCGTGAGCGACGAGAAGTGGCTGGCCGACGACTTCATCCCGACCGTCGCCAAGCGCGGTGCGGCGATCATCGAGGCCCGTGGCGCCTCCTCCGCCGCCTCGGCCGCCAACGCCGCCATCGACCACGTCCACACCTGGGTCAACGGCACCGCCGACGGCGACTGGGTCTCCATGGGCATCCCGTCGGACGGCTCCTACGGCGTCCCGGAGGGCCTGATCTCCTCCTTCCCCGTCACCACCAAGGACGGCAAGTACGAGATCGTCCAGGGCCTGGAGATCAACGACTTCTCCCGCGCCCGGATCGATGCCTCCGTCGCCGAGCTGGCGGAGGAGCGGGACGCGGTCCGCGCCCTCGGCCTCATCTGAGCCCCGGCTCCCTCAGCGCAGCCCGCACAGGCCCCGTACCGGTTTCGTCCGGAACGGGGCCTGTGGCCTGTTCTGCCGCTACCGTCGGAAAAGCGTTGCCCGGTACGGCGATTCGGGGGGTTCGCGATGAGCGGATGGGGACACGAACCGAGCGAGGAGCGCGGCCAGGCGCCCTGGTCCGCGCGTCGACCGGACGGCACCGTACCGCCGTGGTCCACGGCCGAGACCCAGACGTACGGCGGCCACCGGCCTGCCCCCGCCCCCGCTCCCGAGCCGCCGCGTGCTCACCGTCCTCGCCGTCTGGTCCTGGCCCTGCTGGCCGCGGTCGTCCTGGGTGTGGGTGCCGGCGCCGGGGCGTGGGTCCTGATCAGGGAGGACGACGGAGGCTCGGCCGGGGCCACGGATCTGACCGTGACGACCGCACCGCCGTCCGGGACGAGCACCTCGCCGCCGTCCGGGACGGCGACCACCGCCCCGGGCTACCGCCGCGCCCAGGACCCCGTCGGCTACACCCTCCTCGTCCCCGAGGACTGGATCCGCCGTCAGAAGGCGGGTGAGGAGGCCCCCGTGGTCTTCTACGACGCCCCGGACGACGGCCGCCGGCTCCAGATCTTCCGGATCGCGGAGCCGACCGTCGAGGAGTCCCTCGCGCAGGCCGAGACCGCCCCCGGCTACGGCTTCGCGAGCCGCACCGGCTACCGGGCCCTCGCCCGCGACTCGGGTCCCGGCTTCGCGGAGCTGACCTACCGCTACGACGACGAGGACAAGGGCCCCCGCCTGGTCGTCGACCACCGCTTCGAGGCCGCCGACGGGACGCCGTACGCGATCCGCGCCAGCGGTCCGGAGGAGCTGGCCCCCGAGCGGATTCGCGCGCCCCTCACCACGGCCCTGGGCTCCTTCTGCCCCTCGGGCGGTGATTGCGGGTGACGGGACGTCAGCGGCTTGGGAGCCGCTTCTCGAACCAGTGGCTGGCATAGATGTTGTCGTCGTAGCGCGGGATCTCCGTGTATCCGCACGCCCGGTACATCGCCTGCGCCTCATCGAGCGCGGCATGCGTGTCCAGCCGTACGACCGACAACTGCCGGGCGGACGCCTCGCCTTCGAGCGCGCCGA
This sequence comes from Streptomyces davaonensis JCM 4913, assembly GCF_000349325.1. GTDB lineage: Bacteria > Actinomycetota > Actinomycetes > Streptomycetales > Streptomycetaceae > Streptomyces > Streptomyces davaonensis. The sequence continues at coordinate 4,050,459 of NC_020504.1, read as the reverse complement.
GCAGCCGGCGGGCGAGCCCCAGGCGGCGGGCGGCCGGGTGCACCCACACGTGCCGGATCTCGCCGACGCCGGGCTCCAGCCGCCGCAGCGCCCCGCAGCCCACCGGCACGCCCTCCTCGTACGCCACGAAGAACGCCCCGGCGTCGCCCGAGACCTCCTCGGGGCGGACGAGGCCGGCGGGGTCGAAGCCCTCGGGGAAGCGGGCGTCGATGTCGGCGGCGTAGGCGTCGAGGCACGCGCGTGCGTCCGCGCTCGCCCCGTCGACCAGGGAGATGGTGATGGCAGCCAGGCGCAGCAGGCGGCGGGTGGTGGACATCGCCTCGGCCAGTTCGGTGCGCTGCACCGGCGTGAGACCGCCGAGCAGTTCGGCCACCAGGGCGTTGGCGCGGCGCTGCTGCTCCTTGAGCTCGATGCGGCCGGCCGGGGTCAACTCGACCATCCGCAGCCGGTTGTCGTCCGGGTGCGCGCTGAGCCGGATCATGCCCTGCGCCTGAAGTGCCTTGGCCAGTCGGCTCAAGTAGCCCGCGTCCAGGCCGAGTCGGCTGCGCAGCTCGCGCAGCGAGACCGGCTCCGCGACCTCGAACAGCAGCCGGGCCTCGCCGAGCGGGCGGTCCTGGCCGAGATAGTGGTCGTCGAGGGCGCCGATACGTCGCGTGAAATAGCGGTTGAAGCGGCGGAATGCCGTTACGTGCTCCGCCGACACGGGTTCCCTCGACATGGGTTCCATCGAAACGGGTTCCATATTTCTTTGACTTTAGTCAAAGAATCCGGGGAAGTCCAGGTGTCTGTCAGTGCGCCCGCCTAGGCTGCGGATCATGAGTGAGGACATCGAGATCTTGCTTGAACCCCCGATCGCGGGCGACGAGGCCGACACCCTGGTCGGCTCCCTGGAGCGGCAGCGCCGCATCTTCGCCTGGAAGTGCGAGGGCCTGGACGCGGCGGGCCTGAGCGCACGGCTCGCGCCCTCGGCGCTCACCGTGGGCGGGATGCTGAAGCATCTGGCCCTGGTGGAGGCCGAGTACTTCACCCTGCGGCTGCTCGGGGAGGACCCGGGACCGCCGTGGAACACGGTGGACTGGGAGGCGGAGCCGGACTGGGACTGGCGTTCGGCCGCCGAGCACACCCCCGAGGAGCTGTACGCGCTCTGGCACGCAGAGGTCACCCGCTCCCGCGCGAACATACGCAAGGCGCTGACGGACGGCGGTCCCGGCGGGCTCGTCGCCTACACCACGCGCACCGGTGAGTCCCCGAGCCTGCGCCGCCTGCTGATCGACATCGTCGAGGAGTACGCGCGTCACGTGGGGCAGGTGGACCTGATCCGTGAGTCGATCGACGGCCGGGTGGGGGAGGACCCGCCGGAGGACTACTCGCCGTTCTAGGCCGGTACCGGCCGTTCCGTCCGGGGCCACGGGGGTGTGGCGTGGGTCACATCGGCGACCTGTCACGTCTGCGGAGGCCCGCTTGTCCCATGGGCGTCACCGGCACGGAAGCCGGTGCCGAACAGGGGAGATGGAGATGTCCAACGGCCACCACATCGTGGTTCTCGGCGCGGGCTACACCGGTATGTTCACCGCCGTGCGCCTGGCGCACCGCACCCGTAAGACGGGAGTGCGGATCACTCTGGTCAACCCGACGGGCCGGTTCGTGGAGCGGCTGCGGATGCACCAGGTCGCGGCCGGACAGACGCTGACCGAGCACCGGATCCCCGGCATGCTGGAGGGGACCGGTGTCCGGTTCGTCGAGGGCGCCGCCACCGCGATCGACCCCGAGGCACGGACCGTCACCATCGACGGGAAGATGTCCCTCGGCTACGACACCCTCGTGTACGCGCTGGGCAGTGCGACCGACACCGGCAAGGTTCCCGGCGTCGACGCCCACGCGTTCACCCTCAACAGCATCGAGATCGCGGGCCGGTTCGCCGAGCGGCTGACCGAGGTCGCCGAGGCCGGCGGCACCGTCACCGTCTGCGGCGGCGGTCTGACCGGTGTCGAGGCGGCCACCGAGATCGCGGAGAGCCACCCGGGACTGCACGTCACGCTGATCAGCCAGGACGAGCCCGGCGGCATGATGGGGGACAAGGCCCGCGGTTACCTCCACCGCGCGCTGGACCGGCTCGGCATCAAGGTGGAGTCCGGCGCCCGGGTCGCCAAGGTGCTGCCCGAGGGCGTCGAGCTGGCCGACGGCGGGGTCATCGCCTCCGCTGCCTGCCTGTGGACCGCCGGGGTCAAGGTGTCGCCGCTGGCCGCCGAGGCCGGGATCGCCACCGACGAGCGCGGCCTGATCGTGGTCGACGTCTCGCTGCGGTCGGTGTCCCACCCCGAGATCCACGCCGTCGGCGACGCCGCCGCGATCCGCCTCGCCTGGGGGCAGATTCACGGCACCTGCCAGAGCGGGCTGCCCACCGCGCAGTACACCGCCGACACCATCGCGCGGCTGGTCCGGGGCAAGACCGTGAAGCCGTTCCGGTTCGGGTACTTCCACCAGCCGGTCAGCCTCGGCCGCCGGGACGCCGTCATCCAGTTCACCAAGGCCGATGACACCCCTGCCCGTTGGCGGCTCACCGGCCGAAGCGCCGTGATGTACAAGGAGTTCGTCAGTGGCAGCCCGCTGCTGACCTACCGGCTCAGCAAGCGCATGAACGTCAGCACCGTCGTCTCCAAGGGCGGCCGGGCCACCCGCAAGCCCGCGGCGTGACAGGCGTGTTGGCTCCCGACGCTCCCAGCGCTCCCAGCGCGGTGATCAGGGCCTTGCCGCCCGGTTCGCGGCGCTGGGAGCATGACCCGGTGATTGGCATGGCCACGGGACAGGACCCGTACCTCGAACACCGCAGGCTGCTGTTCGCGACCGCCTACCGCATGCTGGGCAGCGTCGCCGACGCCGAGGACGTCCTCCAGGACGCCTGGCTGAGCTGGAGCACCGCGGACCGCTCGACGATCCGTCACCCCAAGGCCTATCTGGTGCGCACGGTCACCAACCTCTCCCTGAACCGCCTGACCTCGGCGCGGGCCACCCGCGAGACCTACGTCGGCCCGTGGCTCCCCGAGCCCCTGCTGACCTCGCCCGATATCGCTACGGAGGCCGAGTTGGCCGACTCCGTGTCGACCGCGATGCTGGTCGTCCTCGAAACCCTCAGCCCCGTCGAACGCGCCGTCTTCCTGCTCCGCGAGGTCTTCGGCTACTCGCACGCCGAGATCGCCGAGGCCCTCGACCGCCCCGAGGCAACGGTCCGCCAGATCGCCCACCGCGCCCGCGCCCATGTACAGGCCCGCCGCCCCCGCTACGACGCCGACGCCGCCCAACGGCAGCAGGTCACCGATCAGTTCCTCCAGGCCTGCGCGGGCGGTGACCTGAACGCCGTGATGGAGCTGCTCGCGCCCGAGGTGACCTCCTGGGCCGACGGCGGCGGCAAGGTCACCGCGGCTCGTCGTCCGCTGCACGGCGTCGAGAACGTCGCCCGCTGGATGCTGGGCTTCATGGCCAAGCCCGAACTGGCCGCCATGACCATGGAGTCCGCTGTCGTGAACGGCGAACTCGGCATCCTGGCCAAGCTCGACGGCCAGATCATCGGCGCCCTGACCTACGACATCACCGACGGCCGTATGCACACGCTGCGTTTCCAGGTGAACCCCGACAAGCTCAGTGGCCTGACCCCGGACAACGGCCTGACGCGGCCCGGGGAGTTCTAGACGCTCTGCGCGACTAAACGCTCTGCAACTCGTCCTGGAGCTTGTCGATGTCGATCGTGTCGTCCGCCGACGGAGTCCGTGACGGCACCGGCTCGTCGTACTCGGAGAACGTCAGCCGCACATCGGTGGCGTCGCCGCGCTGGTGGGCCTCGACCAGCAGGTGCGGCGAGTCGGCGGTGACGTAGAGCGTGGTCCGTGCGCCGTCCACCTCACCGGTCAGCGGGATGACCTCCGTGCCGCCCCGGGTGGTCTCCTCGCCCTTCTTCAACGAGCTCGTGCCGGGCGAGGAGCCGGAGCCGACGTCCCGCTGGAAGTTGCTCAGATCGCAGGTGTCGGCCATGCCCTTGAGCAGCGCGTCATCCGTGGAACCGTGGATGTAGCGGTCCTCGAACAGCTCGGCCACCGCATCGCCCTCACCGCCCGGCACCTGTGCCTTCCAGAACGCGGTGTCCGGCTTCATCCACACCTCGTCGCCCCGTTTGACGATCTCGACGCTGCCGCTGTCCGAGCCCATCTCCATCGTCCCGACGCAGTTGCCGGACCGGTCCAGGGACAGATCCATCGACGTCGGCTGGGTCCGGCTCGTCTCCGTGTCCGCGCTGCGGTCCGTCAGCTTCAGATGAACCGACTTCGCGTCGAGGAGGTTCGACTCCGCCTCCTCGGCGAGCTCCTGCGCGGTGGGATCGTCGACCGCTGCCGCCGTCGGCGCCAGCAACAGCGTCGCGCCCACCGCGGCCGAGATCAGCGCCCTGACGGCCATGGGCGGTCACCTCCGTGGTGCACAGCCTGGTGCGCGGCATGGCGCGCATCACTCCCCAGGCTACGGTTTGCCCTATTTGTCCGCATGTTCAGTGACGCCGCCCACTTTCGGCCCCGAAACGCGCATGCAACCGGAGGCCCCGGGCAGGTGGACGCGGTCCCCGAAAGTGACACCCGTGTGACTCAGGGGATCGGAACAGGAACGGAAGGCAATACCGATCATGGCAAGGCAGCACGAACGACGGACGATCCATGTCGACGGCGAGTGGCGGGACGCGATCTCCGGAGCCACCCGCGACATCATCGACCCAGCGGACGCCCGGCCCTTCGCCGTGGTCGCCGAGGGTGACGAGAAGGACACCGACCTGGCGGTCGAGGCCGCCCGCCGCGCATTCCACGAGGGCGACTGGCCGCACACCCCGGTCACCGAGCGCGCCGCACTGCTGCGCCGCGTCGCCGACCTCCTGGTGCGCGACCGCGAGGAACTCGGCCTGCTGGAGAGCCGCGACGCGGGCAAGACCCTGGAGGAGGGCCGCGTCGACATCGACTGTGTCGCCGACGCCTTCCGCTACTTCGCCGACCTCGTCGCCGCCGAGGCCCCCGGCCGGGTGGTGGACGCGGGCTCGTCCGACATCCACAGCGTCGTCGTGCACGAGCCGGTCGGCGTCTGCGCCCTGATCACCCCCTGGAACTACCCCCTCCTCCAAGCCAGTTGGAAGATCGCCCCCGCGCTCGCCGCGGGCAACACCTTCGTCGTCAAGCCGAGCGAGATCACCCCGCTGACGACGATCGCGCTGATCGACCTGCTGACCGAGGCGGGCCTGCCGTCCGGCGTCGCGAACATCGTTACGGGGCCGGGCCATTCGGTCGGCGCCCGGCTCGCCGAGCACCCCGACGTCGACCTCGTCTCCTTCACCGGCGGACTGGCCAGCGGCGTCAAGGTCGCGCAGGCGGCGGCCCCTTCGGTGAAGAAGGTCGCCCTCGAACTCGGCGGCAAGAACCCCAACGTCGTCTTCGCGGACGCCTGCGCCACGGAAGCGGGCTTCGACACGGCCGTGGACCAAGCCCTCAACGCTGCCTTCATCCACAGCGGCCAGGTCTGCTCGGCAGGCTCCCGCCTCATCGTCGAGGAGTCGATCCGCGAGCGCTTCGTCGCCGAACTCGCCCACCGGGCCGCGAAGATCCGCCTCGGCCGCGGCACCGACGCCGGCGTCGAGTGCGGCCCCCTCGTCTCCGAGCAGCAGCGCGCGAAGACCGAGTCCTACGTCGCCTCCGCGCTGGCCGAAGGAGCCGTCCTGCGCACCGGCGGGAAGCGCCCCGAGGGCCTGGGCGACGGCTACTTCTACGAGCCGACCGTCCTCGACGCCTGCCACCGCGAGATGAGGGTCGTACGCGAGGAGGTCTTCGGCCCCGTCCTCACCGTCGAGACCTTCCGCACCGAGGACGAGGCCGTCGCGCTCGCCAATGACACCGAGTACGGCCTCGCGGGCGCCGTCTGGACCGCCGACGCGGGCCGCGCCCGCCGGGTGGCCGGACGGCTGCGCCACGGCACCGTCTGGATCAACGACTTCCACCCCTACCTCCCGCAGGCGGAGTGGGGCGGCTTCGGCAAGAGCGGCGTCGGCCGCGAACTGGGCCCCGCCGGACTCGCCGAGTACCGCGAGAGCAAGCACGTCTACCAGAACCTCGCGCCGAAGCCGGTCCGCTGGTTCGCCGGCTGAACTCACCCGCCCTCCCCGCTTCTTCCGGATCTTCCTGGAGCACCAACCCCATGCCTGAGAACACCCATGTCTACGACTACGTCGTCATCGGCGGCGGCACGGCAGGCTCCGTCATCGCCTCCCGGCTGACCGAGAACCCGGACGTCACCGTCGCCGTCATCGAGGGCGGCCCGAGCGACGTCGGCCGCGACGACGTACTGACCCTGCGCCGCTGGATGGGCCTGCTCGGCGGCGAACTGGACTACGACTACCCCACCACCGAACAGCCGCGCGGCAACTCCCACATCCGGCACAGCCGCGCCCGCGTCCTCGGCGGCTGCTCCTCCCACAACACCCTCATCGCCTTCAAGCCGCTGCCGTCCGACTGGGACGAGTGGGAGGAGGCCGGCGCCAAGGGCTGGGGCGCGGTGCCGATGGAGGCGTACTACGCCCGGCTGCTGAACAACATCGTCCCGGTCGACGAGAAGGACCGGAACGCCATCGCCCGCGACTTCGTCGACGCCGCGCAGAAGGCGCTCGACGTCCCGCGCGTGGAGGGCTTCAACAAGAAGCCGTTCACCGAGGGCGCCGGCTTCTTCGACCTCGCCTACCACCCGGAGAACAACAAGCGGTCCTCCGCCTCGGTGGCCTATCTGCACCCGGTGATGGACGAGCGCCCGAACCTCACGATCCTGCTGGAGACCTGGGCGTACCGGCTGGAGCTCAACGGCACCCGCGCCGAAGGGGTGCGCGTACGCGCCAAGGACGGCGAGGAGTTCCTGGTCCGCGCCCGCAACGAGGTGCTGCTGTGCGCGGGCGCCGTCGACTCGCCCCGGTTGCTGCTGCACTCCGGCATCGGCCCCCGCGAGGACCTGGAGGCGCTCGGCATCCCCGTCGCACTCGACCTGCCGGGCGTCGGCGAGAACCTCCTCGACCACCCCGAGTCGGTGATCGTCTGGGAGACGCACGGCCCCATCCCCGAGAACTCCGCGATGGACTCCGACGCGGGCCTGTTCGTACGGCGCGACCCCGAACACGCGGGCCCCGACCTGATGTTCCACTTCTACCAGATCCCCTTCGCCGACAACCCGGAGCGCCTTGGCTACGAACGCCCGGAGTTCGGCGTCTCGATGACGCCCAACATCCCCAAGCCGAAGTCCCGCGGCCGCCTGTACCTGACCAGCCCGGACCCCTCGGTCAAGCCCGCCCTGGACTTCCGGTACTTCACCGACGAGGACGACTACGACGGGCAGACGCTGGTCGACGGCATCCGCATCGCCCGCGAGATCGCCCAGGCCGAGCCGCTCGCGGGCTGGCTCAAGCGGGAGGTGTGCCCGGGTCCCGAGGTCGTCGGCGACGCCGAGCTGAGCGAGTACGCCCGCAAGGTCGCGCACACCGTGTACCACCCGGCGGGCACCTGCCGCATGGGCGCGGCGGACGACGAACTCGCTGTGGTGGACCCCCAGTTGCGGATCCGCGGCCTTGAAGGAATCCGTATTGCCGACGCCTCCGTCTTCCCGACCATGACGGCGGTGAACCCGATGATCGGCGTGCTCATGGTCGGGGAACGAGCGGTCGACCTGATTGGTGGTGACGCGTGATGAGTACCCCCGTGTTCTCCGTGAACGGCCTGTGGAAGGTCTTCGGCCCCAGCGGCACCAAGGCGTCCCGGGTTCCCACGGACCCCGAACTCGCCGCCCTCCCGCCCGCCGACCTGCGCGCCCGCACCGGCTGCACGGCCGCGGTCCGGGACGTCTCCTTCGACGTCCGCAAGGGCGAGGTCTTCGTGGTCATGGGCCTGTCCGGCTCGGGCAAGTCCACCCTGGTCCGCTGCCTCACCCGGCTGATCGAGCCGACGTCCGGCACCATCGCCATCGACGGCGAGGACGTCCGCGCGATGGACAAGTCCCGGCTGCGCGAACTGCGCCGCCACCGCGCCGCGATGGTCTTCCAGCACTTCGGCCTCCTCCCGCACCGCACGGTCCTCGACAACGTGGCGTACGGCCTGGAGATCCAGGGCGTGGGCCGCCCGGAACGCCGTAAGCGTGCCGCCGAGGTCGTAGCGAAGGTCGGCCTGGAGGGCATGGAGCACCGGAGGCCGAGTCAGCTCTCGGGCGGCCAGCGCCAACGCGTCGGCCTCGCACGGGCGTTGGCCGTCGACCCCGAGGTGCTGCTCTTCGACGAGCCCTTCAGCGCCCTGGACCCGCTGATCCGCCGGGACATGCAGGAGGAAGTGGTCCGCCTGCACCGCGAGGAGGGCCGCACGATGGTCTTCATCACCCACGACCTGAGCGAGGCCCTGAAACTGGGCGACCGCATCGCCCTGATGCGCGACGGCGCGGTCGTGCAGTTGGGCACCCCCGAGGAGATAGTGGCCTCCCCGGCCAACGACTACGTCCGCGAATTCATCCGCGACGTCCCCCGCGAACAGGTCATCACAGTCCGCACGGCGATGCGCCCCGCCACGGCGGAGGAAGCGGGCAACGGCCCGGCGGTACCCCCGACCGCGACGGTCTCGGAAGCGATCGAGGCGGTGGCCCGAGCGGGCGCTCCGGCCCGGGTCGTGGACGAGGGCCGGTGCGTGGGAGTGGTGGACTCGGAGGCATTGCTGGGCGTCATCGCGAACGTGACTGACGCGGCACGGGTGGGCGTAGCGGCACCCCGCCAGCGCGGGGAAGCGACCCCACCCTCCGCCGACACCAGCGAGGAGCTGGTGTGATGGCCACCGTCACAGCAACAGCCCCTCGCGCGGGGATATCCGGCGTACTGAGAGCCGTACCCGGACGCAAACTCCTCGCCCTGGCCCTCGCCGCCGCAGTCCTCGTCCCCCTCGCCCACGCCCGCTGGGCCAGCGGCACCTGGCCGACCGCCCTCACCGTCGACCTCACCACCCCCCTCACCGACACCAGCACCTGGATCATCGACAACCGGGACAGCCACCCCCTGTTCCTGTACTTCCTCGGCCACGTCAGCAACGCGGTCGTCCTGGCCGTACGCGCCGTCTACCTGCTGCTCCTCGCCGCGGGCTGGGCCGGCACCACCGCCTTCGCCGCCCTGATCGCCTGGCGCGTGGCCGGAGCCAGGCTCGCCCTCGGCACCGCCGCCGCGTTCCTGACGTGCGGCGCCCTCGGCATGTGGGTCCCGACGATGCAGACCCTCGCCCTGATGGTGGTCGCCGTCGTCGCCTCGGTCGCGGTCGGCGCACTCCTGGGCCTCGCCGCGGGCCTCTCCGACCGCCTGGACCGAGCCCTGCGCCCGGTCCTGGACACCATGCAGGTCCTCCCCGCCTTCGCCTACCTCCTCCCGGTCGTCCTGATCTTCGGCATCGGCGTCCCCGCCGCCGTCCTGGCCACCGTCGTCTACGCCGCCCCGCCCATGGCCCGCCTCACCGCCCTGGGCCTGCGCGGCGCCGACAAGGAGGTCCTGGAGGCGGTGGACTCCCTCGGCGCCACCGCCCGCCAGCGGCTGCTGACCGCCCGGATCCCGCTGGCCCGCAAGGAACTCCTCCTCGGCGTCAACCAGACGATCATGATGGCCCTCTCCATGGCCGTCATCGCCTCGGTCATCGGCGCAGGCGGCCTCGGTGACCGCGTCTACCAGGCGCTCGCCTCAGTCGACGTGGGCGCCGCCCTGGCGGCCGGCATTCCGATCGTGCTGCTGGCGGTCGTCCTGGACCGCGTCACCGCAGCCGCGGGCGCCGGGACCGACGGCTCGGAGCACACCAGCCGCGCAGGCTGGGCGTACGCCCTGGTCGCCGCCCTCGCCGTGGCCGTGGCCGGACGTCTCATGGACCGGCTCGACTGGCCCGACGCCTGGGTGCTGAACATCGCCGAGCCGGTCAACCGCGCCGTCGACTGGATGACCGCCCACCTCTACTCCGGCGTCCCCGTCGTCGGCGGCACCGCCGAATGGGCCGGCCGCTTCACCACCTGGGTCCTGGACCCCGTACGCGACGGCCTCCAATGGCTGCCCTGGTGGGCCGTGCTGCTCGTGGTCGCCGCCCTCGCCTGGCTGATCGGCACCTGGCGCACCGCTCTCACCGCGACCCTCGCCATGGCCGCGATCGGCGTCCTCGGCGTGTGGGAGCCGTCCCTGGACACCCTGTCCCAGGTCCTCGCCGCCGTCGCCGTCACCCTGGTCCTGGGCTTTGCGACCGGTATCGCCGCGGCCCGCAGCGATCGGGTGGAGCGCCTGCTGCGCCCGGTGCTGGACGTCTTCCAGACGATGCCGCAGTTCGTCTACCTGATCCCGGTCGTCGCCCTGTTCGGCGTCGGCCGCGCCCCCGCGGTCGCCGCGGCCGTCGTCTACGCGCTGCCCGCCGTCGTCCGCATCACCGCACAGGGCCTGCGCCAGGTCGACCCCGCCGCCCTGGAGTCGGCCCGTTCCCTCGGCGCCACCCCCGCCCAGCAGCTGTGGCAGGTCCAGCTCCCGCTCGCCCGCCGCTCCCTGCTGCTCGCCGTCAACCAGGGCGTGGTCCTGGTCCTCGCCGTCGTCATCATCGGCGGCCTGGTCGGCGGTGGCGCGCTCGGCTACGACGTGGTCTTCGGCCTCGCCCAGGGCGACCTGGCGACCGGCCTCGTCGCGGGCGCCGCGATCGTCTGCCTGGGCCTGATGCTCGACCGGGTAACCCAGCCGACCAAGAAGGGAGCGTGACATGCGCATCCGTATCGCCACGACCGCCGCACTCGGCTCGCTGCTCCTGCTCACCGGCTGCGGCGCCGCCGACATGACCAAGCAGGCCTCGCCCTTCGCGAATGCCCAGGGCGCCCGGACCGTCACCCTGTCCACCCAGTCGTGGGTGGGCGCACAGGCCAACGTGGCCGTCGCCCAGTACCTGCTGGAGCACGAACTCGGCTACCGCGTCGATACCGTCCAGGTCGACGAGGTCCCCGCCTGGGACGCGCTCAGCCAGGGCCGCGTCGACGCGATCCTGGAGGATTGGGGCCACCCCGACCAGGAACAGCGCTACGTCCAGGACAAGAAGACGATCGTGAACGGCGGCGACCTCGGCGTCACCGGCCACATCGGCTGGTACGTCCCGACGTACTTCGCGAAACAGCACCCCGACGTCACCGACTGGAAGAACCTCAACAAATACGCCGACCAGCTCCGCACCCCCGAGAGCGGCGGCAAGGGCCAGCTGATGGACGGCTCCCCGTCCTACGTCACCAACGACAAGGCCCTGGTGAAGAACCTGAACCTGGACTACCAGGTCGTCTTCGCCGGTTCCGAGGCCGCCCAGATCACCCAGATCAAGCAGTTCGCCAAGGAGCAGAAGCCCTTCCTGACCTACTGGTACGCCCCCCAGTGGCTGTTCAAGAAGGTCCCCCTGACCGAGGTGAAGCTCCCCGCCTACAAGGAGGGCTGCGACGCGGACCCGGAGAAGGTCGCCTGCGCCTATCCGCACACCCCGCTCCAGAAGTACCTCAACGCCGACTTCGCCCAGGACGGCGGCGATGCCGCGGCCTTCCTGAAGAAGTTCCGCTGGACGACCGAGGACCAGAACGAGGTGTCCCTGATGATCGCCGACCAGAAACTGACCCCCCAGGAGGCGGCGAGGAAGTGGGTGGACAGCCACGAGTCCACCTGGCGTTCGTGGCTGTCCTGACCGTCACCGCAGCAGCCCGGCGATCCCCTCCGCCGCCCGGCGCTGCAAGTACGGTCCGAACGTGATCCGCGTGGCCCCTCGCTCACCCAGCTCCATGGGCGAGGGGCCCTCGCCCACCTTGGCGATCGCGTTGACCGGCCCCTGGATCCCGGCCCGCAGCAGCGGCAGTACGTCGACGGGGGCGCCGATCGGATAGACACAGTCCGCCCCCGCGGCGACGTACAACGCGGCCCGCTCGATGGCCCGTTCAGGCTCCGCGACACTCTGGATGAAGGTGTCCACGCGCGCGTTGACGAACAGCCGGCCCCCGGCGGCAGCGCACACCTCGGCGAGCCAGTCGGCATGCCGCCGCGGGTCCTTGAGCACCCCTGCCTCGGAGTCCTCCAGGTTGCAGCCCACGGCCCCCGTCTCCAGCAGCCGCTCCACCAACTCCTTCGGCGCCAGCCCGTACCCGCCCTCGACATCCGCCGACACCGGCACGTCCACGGCCCGCACGATCCGCGCCACCGCCGCGAACATCTCCTCGGTCGGGGTCCGCCCGTCCTCGTACCCGAGCGAGGCGGCGACCCCGGCACTGGGCGTGGCGAGCGCCGGATACCCGGCCGCCTCCAGGGCCCGCGCGCTCGCCGCGTCCCAGGGGCCGGGCAGGATCAGCGGGTCGTTCTGGGCCGGTCGCCGGTGCAGCGCCCGGAACACCTCGACCCGGTCGGTCATCGCTGCCCCGCCTGGTAGTGGCCCGGCGTCATCCGGCAGGTCACACCGAAGCGGTTCCAGGCATTGATCACCGTGATCGCGGCGAGCAACTGGGCCAGCTCGGCCTCCTCGAACTGAGCCGCCGCCTTCGCGTACACCTCGTCCGGCACGAAACCGTCCGTGAGCACCGTGACCGCCTCGGTCAGGGCGATCGCCGCCAGCTCCTTCTCGGTGTAGAAGTGCGCCGACTCCTCCCAGGCGGAGAGCTGGATGATCCGCTCCACGCTCTCACCGGCCGCGAGCGCGTCCTTGGTGTGCATGTCCAGGCAGAACGCGCAGTGGTTGAGCTGCGAGGCGCGGATCTTCACCAGCTCCAGCAGCTTCGGGTCCATGCCCCGCCGCGCGGCCGCGTCCAGCCGGACCATGGCCTTGTAGACGTCGGGCACGTGCTCGGCCCAGTTCAGCCGGGGCGCGCGCTCCGGGGCGTACTCGGCAGGGGCGGTGTGATCACTGGTCATCGTCATGCCCTCGACCCTACGGAGACAAAGGCCCAGGAGTATGGTCCATTTCCATGGCAGATATGTGGGCCACTTCAGGGGCCCTGGGCATCGACCTCCATCTGGAACCGGCCGCCGGACCAGGGCTGCGCCGGGGCCTGACGGACGCCCTGCGCGAGGCGGTCCGCACCGGCCGGCTCGCCCCCGGCACCCGGCTGCCGTCCTCCCGCTCCCTCGCCACCGACCTCGGCATCGCCCGCAACACCGTCGCCGACGCCTACGCCGACCTCGTCGCCGAAGGCTGGCTCACCGCCCGCCAGGGCTCGGGCACCCGAGTCGCCGAGGGCCGCTCCACGCCCCCCACCGCCACCGCCCCCACTCCCCGCGCTCGCCACCGCCCCGCCCACGACCTGACCGCCGGCACCCCCGACCTCGCCGCCTTCCCCCGCGCCGAGTGGCTCAAGGCGGCCCGCCGCGCCCTGAACACGGCCCCCTACGACGTCCTCGGCTACGGCGACCCGCGCGGCCGCATCGAACTGCGCACCGCCCTCGCGAGCTACCTCTCCCGGGCCCGAGGCGTCCGCGCCGACCCCGAACGCATCGTCATCTGCGCCGGGTTCGCCCACGGCCTGCGCCTCCTCGGCACTGTCCTGCGCTCCCGCGGCGCCCGGACCGTTGCCGTCGAGTCCTACGGACTCCCCGATCACCGCAAGGTGCTGGCCGGCACCGGACTGGCGACCACCCCGCTGCCCTTCGACGAACTCGGCACCGACCCCGAGCAGTTGCTGGACGCCGGAGCCGTACTGCTCACCCCCGCCCACCAGTTCCCCATGGGCGCTGTCCTGCACCGCGCCCGGCGCGCGGCCGTCGTGGACTGGGCGCGGCGCACCGGCGGCCTGATCCTGGAGGACGACTACGACGGCGAGTTCCGCTACGACCGCCAGCCGGTCGGCGCACTCCAGGGCCTGGACCCCGACCACGTCGTCTACCTCGGCACCGCCAGTAAATCCCTCGCCCCCGGCCTGCGCCTTGCCTGGCTGGTCCTGCCGCCCGCCCTGGTGGAGGCGGTGACAGCGGCCAAGGGCGACGTGGACACCTGCGGAGTGCTCGACCAGCTGACCCTGGCCGAGTTCCTCACCCACGGCGCCTACGACCGCCATGTCCGCGCCTCCCGACTGCGCTACCGCCGACGCCGGGACGCCCTGGTCAGCGCCCTCAGCGAACGCGCCCCGGACGTCCGGGTCACCGGCATCGCCGCCGGACTGCATGCCGTCCTGTGCCTGCCGCCCGGCACCGAGACGACCGTCGTTCAGGCCGCCCACTGGCAGGGCCTGTCCCTGCACGGCCTCACCTACTTCCGCCACGAACAGGCGCGGGCCGAACCCCTCGACGCCCTGGTCGTCGGCTACGCCACACCCCCGGACCACGCGTGGGCGGGGGCCCTCGAAGCCCTGTGCAGGGTGCTGCCGTAAGGTGATCGCCCAGCCGAGGGACACGGGGAGAGACGGGACATGGCTCAGACGAAGCGACGACTGCGGTCCAGCACGGTCGTGCTCGGCGGAATGGGAGTCGTCGCGGCGACCCTGACCTCCTGCGGCTCCGAGCCCGACCGCCGCTGCGTCGACCGGGACAGCTACACCTGGGAGGGCTACAAGGTCGTAGCCGACAAGAACTGCAAGTCGGGCTCCTCGGGCTCCTCCTCGGGCAAGAGCGGCAAGGGCAAGAAGACCTCGGGCAGGGGCGGCACCGACGCTGCCTGGTACTACGACGCCGAAGTCGACGGCGGCTACGCCGACTACGGCACCTTCAGCCGCGGCGAGGCCGTCGACCGTGGCGGCTTCGGCTGCTCGGGCTCCGGCAGCGGCGGCGGCTGAGCCACCCCGGACGGACTGCCATGGAACGCCGCGCTATCACCCCCCGCCCCGACTGGCAACACACCGTCGAGGAACAGGGGTTGATCTACCCCCTCACCCGCTACCCCGACGACTCCCTGCGCCCCTACTGGGACGAGAGCGCCTACTACGTCTTCTCCCTGGAGGAGGTCGAGGCGCTGGAAGAGGTCGTCGAGGAACTCCACCGCATGTGCCTCGGCGCCGCGGACCACATCGTCACCTCCGGCCGCTTCGCCGACCTCGGCATCACCGACCCGCGCGTGGTCGCGGCGGTCACCGAGGCCTGGCAGCGCCGCGCCGAACTCCCCTCCGTCTACGGCCGCTTCGACCTGCGCTACGACGGCAGCGGCCCGGCGAAGCTCCTGGAGTACAACGCCGACACCCCCACCTCCCTCGTCGAGGCCGCCTCCCCGCAGTGGTTCTGGATGGAGGAGCGCTTCCCCGGCGCCGACCAGTGGAACTCCCTCCACGAACGCCTGGTCGAGGCCTGGAAGAAGCAGTCCGCCCTGCTCCCGCCCGGCAGCCCCCTGTACTTCGCGCACTCCTCCGCCGACGAACTCGGCGAGGACCTCATGACGGTCGCCTACCTCAAGGAGACCGCTGAGCAGGCCGGCCTGGACACCGACTGGATCTCCATGGAGGAGATCGGCTGGGACCGGCTCTCCGGCCGTTTCGTCGACAACCGGCTCCGCTTCATCCGGAGTTGCTTCAAGCTCTACCCCTGGGAGTGGCTCACCACCGACCGCTTCGCCGACCACGTCCTGGACACCCTCGACAACGGCGGCGGCACCGGGTCCACCCTGTGGATCGAACCGGCCTGGAAGATGCTCCTGTCCAACAAGGCCCTTCTGGCCATCCTCTGGGAGCTCTACCCCGGCCACCCCAACCTGCTCCCGGCCCACCTCGACGGCCCCCGCGAACTGGCCCGCACCACCGGCTACGTCGCCAAGCCGCTCCTGGGCCGCGAAGGCGCGGGCGTCACCGTCCACGAACCGGGCGCCGACCCCGTCGTCCGCGAAGAGCCCTGCTGCTACCAGGAGTTGGCCCCGCTGCCCGACTTCGACGGCAACCGCGTCGTCCTCGGCGCCTGGGTCGTCGAGGACGAGTCGGCGGGCCTCGGCATCCGCGAGTCGGCCGGCCTGATCACCGACGAGTACGCCCGCTTCCTGCCGCACGTGATCCTTTAGGACGACAGGGGAAGGGCCTAGCCCTCCAGCACGGCCGAGAGCTGCGCCAGCCCCCAGTCCAGATCCTCCTTCGAGATCACCAGCGGCGGCGCGATCCGGATCGTCGCGCCGGGGGCACCGCCCGTGCCCCTGAAGCTGTGCGCGCCCGTGTCCTTCACCAGCACACCCCGGTCCATCAGCCGCTCCGACACCGCACGCCCCGTGCCGTACCGCGGGGCGATGTCGACACCCGCCCACAGCCCTCGCCCGCGCACCGCCGTGACCCGCCCGGCATCCGCCAGCACCGCCAGCTCACGGTGCAGATGCGCACCCAGTTCCGCGGACCGCGCCTGGTACTCGCCCGTCCGCAGCATCGCGATCACCTCCAGCGCCACCGCGCAGGCCAGCGGATTCCCGCCGAACGTCGAACCGTGCTCCCCGGGCCGGAACACCCCCAGCACCTCCGCCGACGACACCACCGCCGACACGGGCACCACCCCGCCCCCGAGCGCCTTGCCCAGCACATACATGTCCGGCACGACCCCCTCGTGCTCACAGGCGAACGTCCGTCCCGTCCGCCCGAGCCCCGACTGGATCTCATCGGCCACGAACAGCACGTTCCGCTCCCGGGCCAGCTCCCGCACCGCCGCGAGATACCCCTGCGGCGGCACCAGCACCCCCGCCTCGCCCTGGATCGGCTCCAGCAGCACCGCCACCGTGTTCTCGCTCAGCGCCGAGCGCATCGCCGTCAGATCCCCGTACGGCACGATCTCGAACCCCGGCGTGTACGGCCCGAAGTCCGCCCGCGCCTCCGGGTCCGTGGAGAAGCTGATCAAGGTCGTCGTCCGGCCGTGGAAGTTGTTGCCGGCGACCACGATCTTCGCCATCTCCGCGGGCACGCCCTTGACCCGGTACCCCCATTTACGGGCCGTCTTCACCGCGGTCTCCACCGCCTCCGCGCCCGTGTTCATCGGCAGCACCATCTCCATGCCGCACAACTGCGCGAGCTGCTCGCAGAACGCGGCGTACCGGTCGTGATGGAACGCCCGCGACGTCAGCGTCACTCGCTCCAGCTGCGCCTTCGCCGCCTCGATGATCCGCCGGTTGCGGTGCCCGAAGTTGAGCGCCGAGTAACCGGCCAGCAGATCCAGATACCGCCGGCCCTCCACATCCGTCATCCACGCCCCGTCGGCCGACGCGACGACGACCGGCAGCGGCGCGTAATTGTGCGCGCCGTGCACCTCGGCCGCGGCGATGAGGGTTTCCGTAGTACTCACGGGACCTCCAAAAGACACCGGAAGACAAGCGGGACCCCCTTCCTATCCTTGCTCGGATGGTGGACGCGGGACCTTCACCCGACGGCGCGCCCGGTAGGCTGACCAGCGGGCCGTGACTGGCGCGCTGGGATGGGACCGACCATCGGGGAGCGGCCTGGTTGTGACTGTGTGCCGTGCGCCTGGGCCGAACCGTGAACGCTGAACGCCACACCGTCCGGAGGCCGACATGTCCGAGCAGCCCCTTTCCCCTGAATCCACCGCCTACCGTGCCGCCCTCGACGTCATCCGCGCCGTGGAGCCGCGGGTCGCCGACGCCATCGGCCAGGAGGTGCACGACCAGCGCGAGATGCTCAAGCTGATCGCCTCCGAGAACTACGCCTCCCCGGCCACCCTGCTGGCGATGGGCAACTGGTTCAGCGACAAGTACGCCGAGGGCACCATCGGCCGCCGCTTCTACGCCGGTTGCCGTAATGTCGACACCGTCGAGTCGCTCGCCGCCGAGCACGCCAAGGAACTCTTCGGCGCCCGCCACGCCTACGTCCAGCCGCACTCCGGTATCGACGCCAACCTGGTCGCCTTCTGGTCGGTGCTCGCCGCCCGGGTCGAGACCCCGGCGCTGGAGAAGGCCGGCGTCCGCCAGGTCAACGACCTCTCCGACGCGGACTGGGCCGAGCTGCGCCAGGCCTTCGGCAACCAGCGCATGCTCGGCATGTCCCTGGACGCAGGCGGCCACCTCACCCACGGCTTCCGCCCGAACATCTCCGGCAAGATGTTCGACCAGCGCTCCTACGGCACCGACCCGGTCACCGGGCTCGTGGACTACGAGGCCCTGCGCGCCTCCGCCCGCGAGTTCAAGCCGTTGATCATCGTCGCCGGGTACTCCGCCTACCCCCGGCTGGTGAACTTCCGGATCATGCGGGAGATCGCCGACGAGGTCGGCGCGACCCTGATGGTCGACATGGCCCACTTCGCGGGCCTGGTCGCGGGCAAGGTCCTCACCGGCGACTTCGAACCGGTCCCGCATGCCCAGATCGTCACCACCACCACCCACAAGTCGCTGCGCGGCCCGCGCGGTGGCATGGTCCTGTGCGACGACTCCCTCAAGGACCAGGTCGACCGCGGCTGCCCGATGGTCCTCGGCGGCCCGCTCCCGCACGTCATGGCCGCCAAGGCCGTCGCCCTCGCCGAGGCCCGCCGGCCCTCCTTCCAGGACTACGCGCAGCGCATCGTCGACAACTCCCGCGCCCTCGCCGAGGGCCTGATGCGCCGGGGCGCGACCCTGGTGACGGGCGGCACGGACAACCACCTGAACCTGATCGACGTGGCCACCTCCTACGGCCTCACCGGCCGCCAGGCCGAGGCGGCGCTGCTGGAGTCCGGCATCGTCACCAACCGCAACGCCATCCCCGCCGACCCCAACGGCGCCTGGTACACCTCCGGCATCCGCATCGGCACCCCGGCCCTGACCACCCGTGGTCTCGGCACCGCCGAGATGGACGAGGTCGCCGGTCTCATCGACCGCGTTCTCACCACCTCGGAGCCCGGCACCACCAAGTCCGGCGCCCCCTCCAAGGCCGCCCATGTCCTCGACGCGAAGATCGCGGACGAGATCTCCCGCCGGGCGACCGACCTGGTGGCCGGGTTCCCGCTCTACCCGGAGATCGACCTCGGCTGAACAACGCCCCGTTGAGTCGTCCCCTGTTGAGTTGTCAAAGAACGGTGACTCTCACAGATCGATGAGCTGCTGACGTGGCCCCTCACGCGGCGGTCCGGCTCCCGGCCGGGCCGCCGCGCGGCGTATCGCCACAGTGCCGCTGACACCGGCCGCGAAACCCACGGCCAGGCCCGGTATCGCCCACCAGGCGGCGTCCGTAGCCGGGCCGCGACCGTCGGCCTCGGTGCCGCTCACCGGTCCGCCCAGCAGCCCGGTCCGGTCCAGGCGCTCGAAGACCGAGCGCGGCGCCCGGTGCCAGCGGATGTCGTCGTCGTCCACCTCCGGCGCCGGATCCGAGCGCACCCAGGGCGTGCCGTCCTCGGCGACGACCAGCTGGTCCTGCCGCTCGATCGCCACGTCCCCGCCCGGCGGCCGACGGGTCTCGGGCCAGCCGCCGATCCCGGTCAGCCCCCACACCACCGTGATCCGCACCGGTGGATGCCGACCCTCGACCCAGGCCTCGGGCACCCGCTCGGTCCCCGTGTACATCGGCTCCAGCAACTGCCACAGCCGGGCGAACCGCTGCTCACCGGACCGCACCGCGGTCGGCTGCCCGGCACCGCCGGCGACCACCATCGCCAGATCCGGCGCATCCCCGCCGGGCCCCCGTGCCCCCGATCCGCCCGCCGCCCCGGCCACCGGCGCCCCGCCGCACAGCGCCAGCCCCGCCGACACCGGCCCCAGCAGCGCCAGCCGCGCCGCCGCCCGCCCCCTTCGACCCCTCATCCGCCCTCGACCTCCCCTGTCGATCCGAAGCGATTCGATCCGTCCGTCAGTGCCGCCCCGCCTGCCCCGGACCTACACGTCCAGCAGCTCCTGCCGGGGCCCCGCTTCCCGCCCCCGGCCGCCGCCCCACGGCGCCCGAGTCACAAAGGGCCGCAGGACCAGCGCCAGAGCAGCCCCGCCCGCCGCGCCCGGCAGAGCCCACCACCAGTCGGTGCCGTCCTCCGACGGTGCCGCCACACTCCGGGACGGCGATGCCTCCTCCGTCGACCCGGACCCGGACCCGGGCCCGGACCCGGACTCCGGCTCCGTCGCGCCACCACCTGCCCCGTCCGTCTCATACATCTCCCGCAGGGAGAAGGCGGACAGCTCCTCACCGCCCTCCGGCTTGCCCAGCACTCCCAGGCCGGCGAGCAGAGTGCGAAGCCTGGCGGGGTCCGGGGCGCGGTGCCAGCTGTCCTTGGTCGGCTCGGTGATGTTCATCGACCGGTGCACCCAGACGTCCTTGCCCCCGGCGACGGGGAAGACCGAGTCGATCCGCCAGGGAGAGATGTCGTGGACGAGCCAGGTGACGGTGACCCGTCGGTCCGCCATCACGTCCCTGGGCGGCGCGCCGAGGGTGCCCGCCTGGAGGAGCGATTCCAGCTGGGCGTACTCCCGGTCCGCGTAGTACAGCCCCGCCGTCTCCCCGGTCTCCGGCGAGACCAGGAACACACTGGTGGGCCCTCCGGCCGCAGCGGGCGCCGCACCCCACACGATCATCGCGAGCGTCACCGTCAACGCCCCCGCCAGCGCCGTGAGTCGACGCTCTCCGGTCCTCCCACCGAGCCCTCGCCTGCGCATCCCGACCCCCAAGCAGTCGATCGCCGAGCGGCCCGTCCGCGAGCCGCGTGTCACTTCTGGTACACCGCCCGACCCACCGGGGTTCCCACCCCCGCCCGACTAATCCGAGGACCTCTCCACCGACTCCGCGATCTCCACCGCCCGCGCCTTCGACGCCACCCCTTCGAGCCGCAGCGTGACCGTCTCGTCGACCGCCACGTCCGTCCCGTGGGTCCACAGCAGCGTCGGTCCGGCCGTCCGCTCCTTGTGCGTGTAGGTGGAACCGTCCGCGTCCACCAGCCAGAAGCTCAGCAGATGAGGCCGCGGGAACCACAGGGCCGGCTCCTGCGCCGTACCGCCCCCGGAGTCCAAAGTGATCCACTTCGGCTGTTCCCGCACGGTCTTGGTGAAGGCGATGTCCAGACGCGCCCGGAACTCGTCCAGCCGTACCGTCCGTCCGGACTCCTCCCAGCACAGGCTCACCAGGAACCGCCCCTTCGGCTGCCCGGTCACCGTTACCGCGTCCGGCGCGCCGAGCACCCCCGGCACCACCGGCTCGAACCCGGCCCGGAGCTCCGCCTGGGCCAGCGACATCGACCCCGAGGCCGCACAGCGAGGCACCTCGGCGCTCGCCGACGGACGGGCCGACGGGTCGTAGCGGACCTCGACGCCGCCGAAGCCGAACCAGTCGAAGACCGCCGCCCGCACCGGAGGAGTGAGCACGAGCACGGTGAGCAGACCGCACAGCGCCGCCGTCAGCGAACGCCAGCGCGCCCGGGTCCACCGGCGCGCCGAACGCAGCCGCGCCCCGGCCCCCGCCGGCTCGGCCACCGGCACCGGCAGCCGCTCGGCGAGTATCTGCCCCAGCACCCGCTCGACCATCGTCTCGGGGCCGTCCGCGCCGGGCCGGTCCAGGGACCGCCCGAGCGACCGCAGCTCCTCCGGCAGCCCGGGGCCGCCGCCACCGTCGTCACGGCCGTGCTCCTCACTCATGCTCTTCACCCCCTTCCCCGGGCTCGAAATCCGGCAGCAGTCTGCCGAGCTTGCGCAGTGCTCGATTGAGGCGGGACTTCACCGTCCCCCGGGGCCAGCCCAGCGCCTGGGCCGTCTCCGGCTCGTCCATCTCCAGCAGATAGCGGTAGGTGACGACCAGACGGTGCTCCTCGCTCAGCTTCTCCACGGCGGCCAGCAGGGCCGCGCGGCGCTCCGTACGCAGCGTGGCCACCGCCGGGTCCGCCGATTCCGGTATCAGCGGCTCGGCCTCCACGAAGGCCGCCTCCCGGCCGGCGAGCGTGCGCTGCCGGGCCGCCGTACGCACTGTGTTCCTCGTCTCATTGGCGACGATCGACAGCAGCCACGGCCGGAACGCCGAGTCGTCCCGGAACCTGCCCAGCGCGCAGTACGCCTTGACGAAGGCCTGCTGCACCACGTCCTCCGCGTCCGCACCGGCGCCCAGCGCCGCGGCCGCTCGCAGCGCGATGCCCGTATGGGCACGGACCAACTCCGCGTACGCCTCCGGCTCTCCGGCGCGTACCCGGGCGATCACCGCGGCCTCATCGACGATGCGGCCCCCCTCCCGCGTTCTCACACCTTTGTTACACCGCGAGAGACGGATCGGTTCCCACCTGTTGCCGACCAGTTCGCCATCGGTTCCGGATCGGGCCCTCGGACCTGAGAGAATGGTGAGCATGGCCTCTGACCGTCCCCGCGTGCTCTCCGGAATCCAGCCCACCGCAGGCTCGTTCCACCTCGGCAACTACCTCGGCGCCGTCCGCCAGTGGGTGGCTCTCCAGGAGACCCACGACGCGTTCTACATGGTCGTCGACCTGCACGCGATCACGATCCCGCAGGACCCGGCGGAGCTGCGGGCGAACACCCGCCTGGCCGCCGCCCAGCTCCTCGCGGCCGGTCTCGACCCGGAGCGCTGCACGCTCTTCGTCCAGAGCCATGTCCCCGAGCACGCCCAGCTCGCCTGGGTCATGAACTGCCTCACCGGCTTCGGCGAGGCGTCCCGCATGACCCAGTTCAAGGACAAGTCGGCCAAGCAGGGCGCGGACCGGGCCTCCGTCGGCCTGTTCACGTACCCGATCCTCCAGGTCGCCGACATCCTGCTCTACCAGGCCAACGAGGTCCCCGTCGGCGAGGACCAGCGCCAGCACATCGAGCTGACCCGCGACCTCGCCGAGCGCTTCAACGGCCGCTTCGGCGCGACCTTCACGGTCCCCAAGCCGTACATCCTCAAGGAGACGGCGAAGATCTACGACCTTCAGGACCCGTCGATCAAGATGAGCAAGTCGGCGTCCACGCCGAAGGGCCTGATCAACCTCCTCGACGAGCCCAGGACCACCGCGAAGAAGGTCAAGAGCGCGGTCACCGACACCGACACCGTCATCCGCTACGACGCCGAGAACAAGCCGGGCGTCAGCAACCTGCTCACGATCTACTCGACCCTCACGGGCACGGGAATCGAGGAACTGGAGCAGAAGTACGACGGCAAGGGCTACGGTGCGCTCAAGACCGACCTCGCCGAGGTCATGGTCGAGTTCGTGACGCCGTTCCGGGAGCGGACCCAGCAGTATCTGGACGACCCGGAGACGCTCGACTCGATCCTGGCCAAGGGCGCGGAGAAGGCGCGGGCCGTCGCCGCGGAGACGCTGGCGCAGGCCTACGGCAGGGTCGGCTTCCTGCCCGCGAAGCACTGAGGCGTACTACCGCACAGACGTACTACTGGGCAGAGCGCTGCACATCACTACGGTTGCGCCTGCCCACGGCACAGCCGTGGCCGTACAGTCGATAGCCGACGGCTGACAGAACCGACCGTCACGACGACAGGAGATGACGTGGGGACCGTAACGATCGGCGTGTCGATCGCGGTCCCGGAGCCTCACGGCAGCCTGCTCCAGGAGCGGCGCGCGGGCTTCGGCGACGCCGCGGCTCACGGCATCCCCACCCATGTCACCCTGCTGCCGCCGACCGAGGTCGACGGCGCGCTGCTGCCGGCGATCGAGGCCCATCTGGTCGAGGTCGCGGCGTCCGGGCGGCCGTTCCCGATGCGGTTGTCCGGGACGGGTACGTTCCGGCCTCTGTCGCCGGTTGTCTTCGTGCAGGTCGTCGAGGGTGGGGCTGCTTGTACGTGGCTCCAGAAGCGGGTGCGGGACGCGTCCGGGCCTGTGGCGCGTGAGCTTCAGTTCCCGTATCACCCGCATGTGACCGTCGCGCATGGCATCGACGAGGGCGCCATGGACCGCGCCTTCGAACAACTCGCCGATTACGAGGCGCAGTGGCCCTGTACCGGGTTCGCGCTGTACGAGCAGGGCGCTGACGGGGTGTGGCGCAAGCTGCGGGAGTTCGCCTTCGGCGGGGCCGTGGTGCCTCCGCAGGCGACCCACGTGGAGCGCGGGTCCATTCCGGCGAGCTAGCCGCACGCAGAGTGCCTACACCGGCAGGCGCCGGAACAATGCCCTCGGCAGGTGGCGCAGTGCCGACATCACCACTCGCAGGGTCCCAGGCACCCACACCGTCTCCGCGCGGCGTCTGAGGCCCAGCTCGATCGCTGTCGCCACCGCCTCCGGTGTCGTTGCCAGGGGGGCTTCCGTCATGCCGGCGGTCATCTTCGAGTGGACGAAGCCGGGGCGTACGACCATGACGTGGGCGCCGGTGCCGTGCAGGGCGTCGCCCAGGCCCTGGGCGAAGGTGTCCAGGCCTGCCTTGCTGGAGCCGTAGATGAAGTTGGCGCGGCGGGCCCGTTCGCCGGCGACCGACGACAGGACGACCAGGGAGCCGTGGCCCTGGGTCTGGAGGGCCCGCGCGCAGATCAGGCCCGCCGAGACCGCGCCGGTGTAGTTGGTCTGGGCGACGCGTACGGCGGCCAGCGGCTCGCGTTCGTCGTGGGCCTGGTCGCCGAGGACGCCGAAGGCCATCAGGACGAGATCGATGTCGCCCTCGGCGAAGACCTTGCCGAGGACCCACTCGTGGGACTCGGTGTCGAGCGCATCGAAGGCGACGGTGTGCACCTGGGCGCCCAGGGAGCGCAGGTGCTCGGCCGCCTCCTCCAGGGCGGGCGTCGGGCGGCCCGCGAGCCACACCGTGCGGGTGCGGCGGGTGATCAGCCGGCGGGCGGTGGCGAGCGCGATCTCGGACGTGCCGCCGAGGACGAGCAGGGACTGGGGGAGGCCGAAGGCGTCCTTCATGACGGCTCCTTGAGGGGGCTAGAGAGCTAGGCGGCGTGACAGGTCCGAGGTGAACACTCCGCGCGGGTCGGTCTCGGCGCGCAGCGCCCGGAAGTCGGCCACGCGCGGGTACATCGCGGCGAGCAGCTCGGGCCGCAGACGGGAGTCCTTGGCGAGGTAGACGCGCCCGCCGACCGCGGCCACCTCCTCGTCCAGTTCGTCGAGGAGGGCACCGAGGCCGGGGAGGTTCGCGGGGATGTCCAGGGCCAGCGTCCAGCCGGGTACCGGGAAGGACAGCCAGCCGGGGTCGGCGTCCCCGAAGCGCTTGAGTACGGCCAGGAAGGACGGGCAGCGGTGCTCGGAGATGCGCCGCACGATCCGGCGCAGGGCGTCCTCCTGGCCGTGGCTCACGACGAACTGGTACTGCACGAAGCCGCCGCGGCCGTAGACGCGGTTCCAGTGCGGGATGCCGTCGAGGGGGTGGAAGAAGGTGGAGATGCGCTGAAGTTCGCCGGTACGCGCGCGGGGGGCCTTGCGGTACCAGAACTCGTTGAACAGGCCGACCGTGCGGCGGCTGAGCAGGCCCTCGGGGAACAGGGCGGGCGGGGACGGGAGCCGGGCGGGGCGGAAGGCCAGCGGGTCTCTACGCGCGCGTGTGCCTGCGCGGAGCGCGTCCAGGGGCGCGTGGTCGCCCCGCGTGAGGACGGCACGGCCGGTGGCGCCGCCGCGGGCCAGGAGGTCGATCCAGGCCACCGAGTAGCGGTAGAGGTGATCGGTGGCGGTGAGCCGGTCCATCAGGTCGTCGAGGTCGCTTGCTCGTTCGGTGTCCACCGACATCAGCGAGGTCTCGACCGGCAGCAGCCGCAGGGTGGCGGTGAGGATCACGCCCGTCAGGCCCATGCCGCCCGCGGTCGCGTCGAACAGGGGGGTGCCAGGGCTGACGGTGCGGATCTCGCCGTCCGCGGTGAGCAGTTCGAGGGAGAGGACGTGCCGGGAGAAGGCGCCGGACACATGGTGGTTCTTGCCGTGGATGTCGGCGCCGATCGCGCCGCCCACGGTCACCTGGCGGGTGCCCGGGGTCACCGGCACGAACCAGCCGAGCGGCAGCAGCACCTGCATCAGGCGGTGCAGGGAGACACCCGCGTCGCACAGGACGGTGCCGCCGTCGACGTCGATGGCGTGCACGCGATCCAGGGCCGTCATGTCGATCACGGCTCCGCCGGCGTTCTGCGCCGCGTCCCCGTACGCACGCCCCAGGCCTCTCGGGATCCCGCCCCTGGCCCCGCACTCACGGACGGCCGCCGCGGCCTCCTCGTACGTCCGGGGACGGATCAGACGGGCGGCGGTGGGAGCGGTGCGGCCCCATCCCGTGACGGAAACGGTGTCGGCAGGCATGTCGGCGACCGTAACCCCGCATTGCGGGCGATTGGTTGTAGAACATCCCTTCTCTCCCCGAAATGGGTGATTAATGGGATGTCGCTCAATATTGCCGGAGTTCCGGCGGGGTCGGCGTGAACAGTGAGTCCACATGGACCACCTGGACGACCGAATCCTGTCGGCGCTGCGTGCGTACGGCGGCGACCCGCGCGTGGCCGGTGCCGCGCGCGCCCTGTCCTGGGCCGGCGAGCACGGTGCCCTGTGGCTGGCGACGGGCCTCGCGGGAGCCGCCGTGGACGGCGCTCGACGCGGCGCCTGGTTGCGCGGTACGGCGCTCACCGCGGGCGCGCACCTTGTCAGCATGGGCGTGAAAAGGGTGGTGCGCCGTCCGCGCCCCGCGCACGTCGATCCCCTGGTGCGCACCGCGGGCCGCCACTCCTTCCCCAGCTCCCACGCGGCCTCGGCGGCGGCCGCCGCGGTCGCCTTCGGCATGCTGAGGGCGCACACCGAGCCACAGGCGCCCGGTGTGTCCGGCACACCCGGAGCGCACGGCATGGTCCACACGCCCGGCGCACTCGGCACACGCCGAGCGGGTGCCATCCACTCCGCAACCCGCGCCGCTCTCTCCGCAACCCACACCGCCCTCCCGCCCCTGGCCGCCGCCATGTGCCTCTCCCGGCTGATCGTCGGCGTCCACTACCCCTCCGACGTGGCGGCGGGCGCGGCGATGGGGGCGCTCACGGCGCGTGCGGGAGCGCGCTGGATGAGAGGGGGCGCGCATGACTGAGACCGCGCCGCTCGCAGGCACGGGCGCCGCCGCCCGCACCAGAGAACCCGCGCTCCACGAACAGCGCACGCCCTCGCGCGCCACCGGCACCCCGCCCCCGGACCGCGGCCTCCTGCGCGGACTGCTCAGGACCGCCCGCCCCAAACAGTGGGTCAAGAACGTCCTGGTCATCGCCGCCCCGGCCGCCGCCGGACAGCTCTTCACCACCCGCGCGCTCACCCAACTCGCGCTGGTCTTCACCCTCTTCACCGCCTGCGCCGCGGCCGTCTATCTGATCAACGACGCCCGCGACGCCGAGGCCGACCGCGCCCACCCCACCAAACGGCACCGACCGGTCGCCGCGGGCCAGGTCCCCGTACCCGTCGCCTACGCCGTCGGCGGCGCCCTCGCCGTCCTCGCGCCGGCCGCCGCCGCATGGCTGAGCACCCCCCTCGTCGCCGCCCTGCTCACCGCCTACCTGGGCATGCAACTGGCGTACTGCGTCAGCCTCAAGCACGTGCTCGTCGTCGATCTGGTCGTCGTCACGACCGGGTTCCTGATGCGGGCCATGGTCGGCGGGCTCGCGCTCGGCATCCCGCTCTCACGGTGGTTCCTGATCACGACGGGCTTCGGCGCGCTGTTCATGGTGTCGGCCAAGCGCTACTCGGAGGCCGTGCAGATGGCCGGGAAGGCGGGCGCCACGCGCGCGTTGCTCACCGAGTACACCACCGGCTACCTGCGCTTCGTGTGGCAGCTCGCGGCCGGGGTCGCCGTTCTCGGGTACTGCCTGTGGGCCCTGGAGGAGGGCGGTCTCCCGCACACCAGCGTGCTGCCGTGGCGGCAACTGTCCGTGGTCGCCTTCGTCCTCGCGATCCTCAGGTACGCCGTCTTCGCCGACCGCGGCACCGCGGGCGAGCCGGAGGACGTCGTACTGAGCGACCGCGCCCTCGCCCTGATCGGGCTGGTGTGGCTCGCCATGTACGGCCTGGCGGTGGCCAATTGGTGAGCACGCGCGCGTGGACCGACCGCAACCACCGCGACCCGCCCGCCCGAGCGCACCGCCGCGAACTCCTCGGCTTCGCCGCCGCTGGCCTGCTCGCCTACGCCGTCGACACCGCCCTGTTCGTCGCCCTGCGCGGACCGGCCGGCCTCGACCCGCTCACCGCCAAGGGGCTCTCCTTCGTCGCCGGTTGCACGGTCGCCTACGCGGGCAACGCGCTCGGCACCTACCGGCACACCCGCCCGAAGGGCCTGCGCCCCTACGCCGCGTTCTTCGCGGTGAACGTCGCCGGAGCCGTCGTACAGCTGCTCTGTCTCGCCGTCAGCCACTACGGCCTCGGCCTCACCTCGCGGCGCGCGGACATCGTCTCGGGGGCCGGCGTGGGTATGGCACTGGCTACTGTCCTGCGGTTCTGGGGAACCCGGACATGGGTGTTCCGCAACGAGGGGAGAGTCGGATCATGGACTGGCTGAAAAAGCTCCCCGTCGTCGGGCCGCTCGCCGCCCGGCTGATGACCACGCACGCGTGGCGGTCGTACGAGCGCATGGACCGGGTGAAGTGGACGATGCTGGCCGCGGCGATGACGTTCACCAGTTTCGTCGCGCTGTTCCCGATGCTGGCCGTGGCCGCCGCGATCGCAGCGGCGACGCTCAGCAAGGAGCAGCAGAACAAGCTGGAGGACAAGATCGCCGATCAGGTGCCCGGCATCGCCGACCAGCTGAACATCGACGGCCTGGTCCAGAACGCCGGTACCGTCGGCCTGATCGCCGGCGCCCTGCTGCTGTTGACCGGCATCAGCTGGGTCGGCTCCATGCGCGACAGCCTGCGCGCGGTGTGGGAGCTGGAGGACCCCGAGGAGAACCCCGTCCTGCGCAAGGCCAAGGACGCGGGTGTCCTGGTGGGCCTCGGCGGCGCCGTGCTGCTCACCATCGGCGTCTCCACCGTGGCCTCCGCGATGGTCGGCTGGATCACCCGCGAACTCGGCATCGAGGAGGGCGGCTGGGGCGGCGTCCTGCTGCGTATCGCCGCTTTCTCGGTCGCCGTCCTCGCCGACTTCCTGCTGCTGATCTGCGTCCTCACCCTGCTGCCCGGCGTCGAACCGCCGCGCCGCCGCCTGATGGTGGCCGCACTGATCGGCGCGATCGGCTTCGAACTGCTGAAGCTGCTGCTCAGCGGCTATATGCAGGGCGTGGCGACGAAGAGCATGTACGGCGCTTTCGGAGTGCCGGTCGCCCTGCTGCTGTGGATCAACTTCACGTCGAAACTGGTGGTGTTCTGCGCCGCGTGGACGGCCACCCCGAGCGAGCCCGAAGAGGACGACAGCGACGACGGCGATGTCAGCGGCGACGGCGTACCAGATCGGGCAGCGGCCAGCGACGGTTGACCAGGTAGGCACCGGCCGCGAGCAGCACCAGCAGCCCGCCCGTCACCGCGAACGCGATCCCGATACCGCTGGAACCGCCCTCGGCCGACGCGCCCACCATCTGCTTCGAGCCGTCCTCGGACCCACCGGCCTCACCCGAGCCCGAGCCGGACCCGGACCCCGACCCCGAACCGCCCGGCTGTGCGCTCGCCTCGACCGCGCTCTTCGGCGGCACCAGCTCACCCACCGGCTCGACCTTGCCGGACGCCTTGAAGCCCCAGTCGAAGAGCTTCGCGGTCTCCTTGTAGACCTCGTTGGACTCGCTCTTCTCCGGGTTCATGACCGTCACCAGCAGCACCTGGCCGTCCCGCTCGGCGACACCGGTGAAGGTGGCGCCCGCGTTGGTGGTGTTGCCGTTCTTCACACCCGCGATGCCCTGATAGACGGAGACATCGGTGTCGCCGCTGAGCAGCCGGTTGGTGTTCTGGATCTCGAAGGACCCGCGGACCTTCTTGCCCTTCTTGTTCTTCTTCGTCTCGCCCGGGAACTTCGCGCGGACCGTCGAGCAGTACTCGCGGAAGTCCTTCTTCTGGAGCCCGGAGCGGGCGATCAGGGTGAGGTCGTAGGCGGAGGAGACCTGGCCCGGGGCGTCGTAGCCGTCGGGGGAGACCGCGTGGGTGTCGAGCGCCTGGAGTTCCTCGGCGTGCTCGTTCATCTGCGCCACGGTCGGCTTGATGCCGCCGTTCATCTTCGACAGCACATGCACGGCGTCGTTGCCGGAGCGCAGGAAGACCCCGAGCCACAGATCGTGCACGGAGTAGGTCTCGCCCTCCTTTATCCCGACCATGCTGGAGCCGGAGCCCACGTCCACCAGGTCGGAGGGGACCACCTTGTGCTCGGTGGCGGAGGGGAACTTCGGCAGCAGGGTGTCGGCGAACAGCATCTTCAGCGTGCTCGCCGGGGCCAGCCGCCAGTGCGCGTTGTGCGCGGCGAGCACCTCGCCGGACTCGGCGTCGGCAACGATCCAGGACCGAGCGGACAGGTCCTTGGGCAGGACCGGCACCCCGCTCGCCAGATTGACCTGGGTGCCCGCCTGGCCGAGCCGCTCGCCGCCCACCGTCGACATGTTCGCCGGGGGAGTGGCGGACGGCGTCGGCGACGGGCTGGGGGCCGCGTACGAGACGGGCGCGGTCAGCGCCAGGGACGACAGAACAGCGGCGGAAGTGACCAGCAGCGATCGCCTGGTGGTCTTCTGAGGTGCGGACACGGACGAGAACGTACAGGGCACGGCAAGTGATGTCCCGCGCCGACCCCCACCCCGGCCACGGAACCGGACATGCGGCGGTGATACTGAAGGTATGAAGCTCAGCCGCCCCGTCTCCTGGTTCCTGCTCGCCTTCGGGGTGTGGAGCTGGATCATCTGGATCACTTTCGTCAAGAACCTCGTCAAGGACGGCAGCGGGCTCGCGTTCGACGACGCGGGCGATCCGACCGGGTACTTCTGGGTGCACCTGCTGCTCGCGGTCGTTTCCTTCGTATTGGGGACGGTCGTCGGGGGCATCGGGTTGCGCGGAGTGCGCGCATTGCGCCAGACGTCATAGGCACCGGACGTCACAGGCACAGGCACCGGACGTCATCAGCAGAGGGATACGACTTACGTGGTCATCGTCTTCGTAGTGCTCGTCCTGGCGGTCATGGTGACCGCCAACTGGTACGTGTGGCGCCGTCTGTTCCGCGACACGACCAGCGGGCCCGGCTGGGCGCGCCGTGCGGGCGCCGCCGTGATCGTCGGCGGCTGGCTGATGGCGTTCGGCGCCCTGGTGGCCGAGCGCACAGGCGCCCCCTTCTGGCTCCAGCGGACGCTGGCCTGGCCCGGCTTCCTGTGGCTGGCGCTGTCGATGTACCTGCTGCTGGGACTCCTGGTCGGTGAGGTCCTACGGCCGCTGCTGCGCCGCTGGCTGGAGCGGCGCAAGCCCGCCGAGGTGCCGGTCCGGCAGACGGAGCCGGTGCCGGTCGGGGCGCCGCCCCCGCCGGAGCCGGAGAGCCCCGCACTCCTCGCCGCCCCCTCCCGCCGCCTCTTCGTCTCCCGCGTGATCGGCGGTGCCGCCGCCGCGGCGGCCGTCGGGACCGTCGGCGTCGGCACCTACGGCGTGCTGAAGGGCCCGAGCGTGAAGCGGGTCACCGTTCCGCTGGCCAAGCTCCCGCGCGGGGCGCACGGTTACCGCATCGCCGTGGTCAGCGACATCCACCTGGGCCCGGTCCTCGGGCGGGGCTTCGCGCAGAAGGTCGTCGACACCATCAACTCGACCCAGCCCGACCTCGTCGCGGTCGTCGGCGACCTGGTCGACGGCAGTGTGAAGGACCTCGGCCCGGCCGCGGCACCGCTCACCCAGCTCAAGGCGCCCGCCTACTTCGTCACCGGCAACCACGAGTACTTCTCCGGCGCCGAGCAGTGGGTCGAGGAGGTGCGCAGGCTCGGCCTGCTGCCCCTGGAGAACGCCCGCGCCGAACTGCCCTGGTTCGACCTCGCCGGAGTCAACGACATCGCGGGCGAGGACGAGGGCCAGGGCCCCGACTTCGCCAAGGCGCTCGGCGACCGCGACCCGGCACGCGCGTGCGTGCTCCTCGCCCATCAGCCGGTCCAGATCCACGACGCCGTCGAGCACGGCGTCGACCTCCAGCTCTCCGGCCACACCCACGGCGGCCAGCTCTGGCCCGGCAACCTGATCGCGGCCGGGGCCAACCCGACCCTGGCGGGACTCGAGCGCTACGGCGACACCCAGCTCTACGTCAGCCGCGGCGCCGGAGCATGGGGCCCGCCCACGCGGGTCGGTGCGCCGTCGGACATCACGGTGATCGAATTGGCCTCCAAGCAGGCCTGATCCCGGCGAACGCGACAGCGAAATCGACTCACCGTTCCATCGCTGCTTTTCTGTTCGCATTCGCGCATTGATTGAAGGGCTGTGCTTTCCCTGTGAAACAGTCCAGAAACAGTTGCCGGTAAGTTCTTCCCCATGTCGACCAAAACCCCTTCCCCCGGTTGAAAGCCGTGTGATTAGGTGTGCCCGCCACTAGGGGAGTGGCATATGCGCTGGGGTCCGTGGCGGGCCCGGGGAGGGCACCATGCGATCGGTTCGCATGCGGATTCTCGCGACGCTGCTCGTGCTGGCGGCCGTGGGAGCGGTCGGCTGGCAGTTGCTGCCGTCGGAGGGCGAAGAGGGCCGGACCATCATGGTCGGCACGACGGACGCGGTCACGTCGCTCGACCCGGCCGGAGCCTACGACGCCGGGTCGTGGGCGTTGTTCAGCAATGTCTTCCAGTCCCTGCTGACCTTCGAGGCGGGCGGTGCCTCACCGGTGCCGGACGCGGCGGACAGTTGCGCCTGGTCCGACACCGGACTGCGCGTCTACCGCTGCGAGTTGCGCGAGGGGCTGACCTTTCCGAGCGGGCGGACGATGACCGCGGAGGACGTCAAGTACTCCTTCGACCGGGTCCGGGCGATCAACTCCGACGTCGGACCCGCCTCGCTCTTCGACACGCTGGACTCGGTGGCCGCCGACGATATGACGGTCACCTTCCGGCTCTCCTCACCGGACGCGACGTTCCCGTTCAAGGTGGCCACAGGCGCCGGTTCGATCGTCGACCGCACCAAGTACCCGAAGAACGGCCTGCGTACGGACAACGGCGTCGACGGCACCGGGCCGTACGAGCTCTCGTCGTACCGCGCGGGCGAGACGGCGGTCCTGGTGCCCAACGGCCGGTACGAGGGGGCCGTTCAGGAGACCGGACGGGCGGTCGAGCTGCGGTACTTCGAGGACGCGGGCAAGCTGGACCGGGCGTGGAAGGGGCGGCGGATCGATGTCGCCACCCGTCAGCTGCCGCCGGACGTGCTGGCCGAACTCGACCCCGGTGACCCGGATCAGCGGGTGTCCGAGGCGGACAGCTCCGAGGTCCGCAATCTGTACCTCAACACCCGGGCCGGTTCGCCCTTGCACGATGTGCGGGTGCGGCAGGCGATGGCCTGGCTGGTCAACCGGGAGAAGCTCGCGGCGACCGTGTACCAGGGCACCGTGGATCCGCTGTACTCCCTGATCCCGACCGGGATCACGGGGCATACGACGTCGTTCTTCGACGCCTATCCGAAGCAGAACGTCGGCAGGGCGCGGGCGCTGCTGGAGGAGGCCGGGGTCAGTCTTCCCGTCCGGTTCACCTACGGCTATGCCACCGGGCGTGGCGCCGCCGCGGAGGAGGCCGCCGAGCTGAAGGCGCAGTTGGAGGCCGGTGGGCTGTTCAAGGTGACGCTCAAAGGTTATGAGTGGACCGATTTCCAGAAGCGGTGGGCTGCCGGGAAATTGGACGCGTATGGGGTGGGGTGGGTCGCGGACTTTCCTGATCCGGACACGTATGGGGGTCCGCTGGTCGGGACCGAGGGCACGATGAATACCGGGTACAGCAACAGTGCGGTTGATCGGCTTATTCAGGAGAGTCAGCGGTTCGCCGATCGGGGGGAGGCCGTGGATGAGTTTCGTGAGGTGCAGCAGGTGATCGCTGAGGATGTTCCGGTCATTCCTCTTTGGCAGGCCAAGGAATATGTGGTGACCAGTGAGGATGTGGGTGGCGGGCAGTATTTGTCCGACGGTACGGGTGTGTTTCGGCTATGGCGGCTGGGGTGGATCTGATGTGCCGGGTGCGGGTTGTGTGTGGCTGGTCGCGCCCACGCGGCGGAGCCGCAAATTGACACAGTCCCGCGCCCCTTCAGGTCGGAAGCGTGACCGTGACTTTCAATCCTTCCCCCGGCGCCGTATCCACCCGCACCACACCCCCGTGCGCCTTCACCACCCCCTGCACGATCGCCATCCCCAATCCGCTCCCCGCACCCCCACCCGCCCGGAAGAACCGGTCGAATACGCGCGCCGCGTCCTCCTCAGCCAGCCCAGGACCCTCGTCCGCCACGCACAGCCGTACGACGCCGTCCTGGCGCCGCACCTCCAGATGGACCGGCGCGTCAGCCGGCGTATGGGTGCGGACGTTGGTCACGAGGTTCCCCAGCACCTGCCGTAGCCCGGACTCGTCGGCGCGGAGCAGGACGGCGCCCTCGGCGGTCACCGTGACCGGGCGGTCCGGCTGTTGGACGCGTAGGTCCTCCGCCGCGTCCCGGACCAGGCGGCTGACGTCGACATTGCGGAAGCGGAGTTCGGGTTGTTGGTCCAGGCGGGCCAGGCACAGCAGTTCGTCGACCAGGCGGCCCATTCGGTCGGCCTCCGTCATGACCCGCTCCCAGGCGCGTTTGCGCTGGTCGGGGTCGTTCAGCATGCCCTTGTCGTAGAGCTGGAGATAGCCGCGTATCGCCGCGAGCGGGGTGCGCAGCTCATGGGAGGCGTCCGCGACGAAGCGGCGGAGCTGGGCCGAGCTGTGCTCGCGGGTGCGGTGGGCCAACTCCACCTGGTGAAGCATGGAGTTGAGGGCGAGGCGGAGTTGTTCGACCTCCAGGGTGGCCTCCCGGCTGGAGGGCACCCGGCGGGTCAGATCGCCCTCCGCGATGGCCGAGGAGGTCTCCACCATGTCCTCCAGCGGGCGCATTCTGCGGCTCACGCTGATCAGGGTCAGACAGGCCAGGAGGGCCAGCAGCACGGTGCCGAAGGCCAGGTCGAGCTTGATGGCCTTGGCCATGCCCTCGTGCAGCGCGTCGGTGGAGGTGGCGATCAGGACCAGCGTGCCGTCGGAGAGACGGGCGCCGATGATCCGGTACGGCGAGTCGTCCACCCGGATGTCGCGCGGCTCCGCCTCGGCGGCGAGCGAGGCCAGGGTGGCGGGGTCGCCGGAGTGGCCGGCCGCTTCGGCCACCGCACGCTGCCGCTTCGTCGGTTTCAGCGGGCCGAGGGACACCGGGCTGCCCTTTGCGTCGACGGCCACGAACACCGAGCCGTTCGAGCTGGGCAGGGCCTTCGCGTCGGCGCCGGTGAACTGGTCCATGGCGATGCCCAGTTCGCTCAGCGACTCGATCTGGCTCATGCTGAACCCGGCGGTCTGAAGGGCGGAGCGGGTCGCGAGGAGCTCGGAGTCGATCTTGTCTAGGAGATAGTGGCGAGCCGCCATCAGGCTGATCGCGGTCGCCGCGACGATGCCCAGGGCCAGCAGCGCCACGTTCGCCATCGTCAGCTTGGCGCGCAGCGAGTGGATGCCGCGATGCCCCCGGCCCAGGCAGCGCAGCCTCATGCCAGTCCGTAACCCACGCCCCGCCGGGTGGTGATCACCGGCGGTCCGAGGGCGTCGAGCTTGCGGCGCAGATAGCTGATGTAGGTCTCCACGACAGTCGACTCCGGCGGGGTGTGCTCGTACTGCCAGACATGTCTGAGGAGTTGCTCCTTGGGCACGATCCGGCCGCCGTTGCGGACCAGGAAGCGCAGCAGCGCGTACTCGGTGGGGGTGAGCTCGACCGTGCGGCCCGCGCGGTGCACGGAGTACGTCGTCTCGTCCAGCTCCAGGTCGCCGTAGCGCAGTGGCGGGCGCTGCGGGAGGACGTCCTCCGCGCGGGTGCGGCGCAGTACGGCGGTGATCCGGGCGATCACCACGTCGATGTCGAACGGTTTGGTGATGTAGTCGTCGCCGAAGCCGAGGGCGCCGACGATCTCGGCGGGTGAGTCGCGCGCGGTGAGGAAGACCAGCGCCAGGTCGGGCCGCTGGGCGCGCAGTTGGCGGCCGAGGGCGCGGCCGTCGCCGTCCGGCAGCATCACGTCCAGCAGTGCCACGTCGGGCCGGGTGCGCCCGGCGAGCGCCAGGGCCTCGCGGACGCTGCCCGCGGTCATCACCTCGAACCGGTGGTAGCGCAGGGCGATGGCGAGGACGTCCGCGATGCTCTCCTCGTCCTCCACGACCAGCACGGTCCCCACAGCCGTAGTCATGCCCCCAGTATCGGCGCGACCACTGACAGCCGGGCCGGTTCCGTGCTTTGGAGTTCCTTGAGAGTCAGGCCCGTCGCATGTCCGCGCCCGAGCGCCGCCGCCGATTCTGGGTGCAGGACCTGGGGGACCGACCGACGACCGATGAAGGAGCTGTTGAGGGTGGCGGCATTGGCACGGTGGTGCTATCGGCACCGGCTGGTGGTCCTGTTTCTGTGGGTGGGGGCGTTGTTCGGCCTGGGCTTCGGCGGCAGTGCCGCGGGCACGGACTACGCGAACGTCTTCTCCCTGCCGGACACGGACTCCAAGAGCGCGTACGACCTGATGGAGAAGGCCTTCCCGGAGACCGCCGGTGACACCGACACGGTGGTGTGGAAGGTGGACGAGGGATCGGTACGGGACGCGGCCGTGACGTCCCGGATCGAGCCGGCCCTTGAGGAGATCGGCCGGATGGAAGGGGTCGGTGAGATCACCGAGCCCCAGGTGAGCGAGGACGGGCGGATCGCATACGCCCAGATCACCTTCAAGGAGCAGGCGAACGCCATCCCGAAGGAGGTCGTCGAGGACATCGTCGACACCGCGCAGGCCGCCGAACAGGACGGTCTCCAGGTGGAGCTGGGCGGCCAGGCGATCGCCCGCACCCAGGAGCCGCCCGCAGGCACCGCCGAGGCGGTCGGCATCCTCGCCGCGGCGATAGTGCTGTTCCTCGCCTTCGGCTCGCTGTTCGCGATGCTGCTGCCGATCGTCGTGGCCGTCTTCGGCGTCGGCACCGGCATGCTCTCCACGATGCTGCTCAGCCATGTCACGAACGTGCCCGAAGTGGCCCCGCTGCTCGGCTCGTTGATCGGCCTGGGCGTCGGTATCGACTACGCCCTGTTCATCGTCACCCGGCACCGGCGCGGCATCCTGCGCGGGGTGAAGCCGGAGGAGGCCGCGGTGACGGCTCTCAACACCTCCGGGCGCGCGGTGCTGTTCGCGGGCGGCACGGTGTGCATCGCGCTCGCCGGCATGCTGGTGATGAACATGCGGTTCCTGGACGGCGTGGTCATCGCGACCTCGCTGACCGTGGTGCTCAGTGTGCTGGCCGCGATCACCCTGCTGCCCGCCCTGCTGGGCCTGCTCGGCGTGCGCGTCCTCAGCCGCAGGCAGCGCCGCCGGCTGGCCGAGAAGGGGCCGGAGCCGGCCGAGGCGAGCGGGCTGGCGGCGCGCTGGTCGACGTTCGTCCAGAAGCGGCCGCGGTCCATCGCGGCGGGCGCGCTGGTCGTCATGGCGGTACTGGCGCTGCCGGTGCTGTCGATCCGGCTCGGCGCCACCGACCAGGGCAACCACCAGGAGTCGACGACCACCCGGCAGGCCTACGACCTGCTCGCCGAGGGCTTCGGCCCCGGCTTCAACGGCCCGCTCCAGGTGGTCGTGGAGGGCCCGGCGCCCGAGTCGCTCGTCTCCGCCATCTCGTCCACCGAGGGAGTGGCCCAGGCGGTCGCCGTGCCGCCCGCCAACGGCGTCTCGGTGATCAACGTGGTGCCGACGACGTCACCGCAGTCGGAGCAGACCGACGAGTTGATCGACCGGCTGCGCGACGACGTGCTCCCACAAGCGGACGTCGAGGCCCATGTGGGCGGTGTGACGGCCGTGTTCAAGGACTTCGCGGAGGTCACCGGCGACCGGCTGCCGTACTTCATCGCCACGATCATCGCGCTGGGCTTCCTGCTCCTGATGGTCGCGTTCCGCTCGCTGGTGGTGCCGCTGACGGCGGCGCTGATGAACCTGATCGCGGCGGCCGCGTCCTTCGGTGTGCTGGTGGCGATCTTCCAGTGGGGCTGGGGCACCGAGCTGATCGGCGTCGGCAAGGAGGGCCCGATCACCTCCTTCCTGCCGGTCATCATGCTCTCGCTGCTCTTCGGCCTGTCCATGGACTACCAGGTCTTCCTGGTGAGCCGGATGCACGAGGAATGGGTGCACACCAAG
This sequence comes from Streptomyces davaonensis JCM 4913, assembly GCF_000349325.1. Lineage (GTDB taxonomy): Bacteria > Actinomycetota > Actinomycetes > Streptomycetales > Streptomycetaceae > Streptomyces > Streptomyces davaonensis. The sequence continues at coordinate 4,012,379 of NC_020504.1, read as the reverse complement.
GACAACGCCCGCGCGGTGCGGGTCGGCCTCGCGGAGACCAGCCGGGTCATCAACTGCGCCGCCCTGATCATGATCTGTGTGTTCTCCGCGTTCGTCCTCAGCGGTGACATGGAGGGCGCGATGGCGGGCGTCGGCCTGGCGGCGGCGGTCGCGCTGGACGCGTTCATCCTGCGTACGGCGCTGGTCCCGGCCGCGATGCATCTGCTCGGCAAGTCCAACTGGTGGCTACCGGCCGGTCTGGAGAAGCGGCTGCCGCATCTGGCGGTCGAGCCGAAGGAGGAGGAACCGGAGCCGGCCCAGGAAGGCGGCGCCTCGGTCGTCCACGGCTTCATCCGTACGACGGACGGCGACCCGGTGTCCGGAGCGGCCGTCACCCTGCTGTCCAAGGGCGGCCGCCAGCTGGACCGGGTGACCTCCCTGGCGGACGGCTCCTACATCGTCTCCGTCCCGGCGCCGGGCACCTATCTGCTGGCGGCGACGGCCCCCGCGTACGGCTCACGCGCGCGGACCGTGGTCGTGGACGGGGAGCCGCTGGTGTACGACGTCGAGCTCGCGGAGGGCGAGCTGGACGCGGTCAACTGACGTCGCTACGGCTTCTTGCCGGGGTTCGGCATCACTTTCGTCATCCCCGGCAGGAAGTCCGTGAACAGTTCGTGCACCTCACGCACCAGCGGGCGCAGCACCCGGAAGCGGGCCAGCGCGACGCCCCGCGCGGTGAGGCGGGCGCCGCGCTCGGCCAGCTTGTAGCTGCGCTCCCGCCCTTCGGTGCGGTCGAAGATCCAGTACAGGCAGAGTCCCATCTGGGACAGCCACATCAACTCCGGCAGGACGTCCCGCAGTTCCTCCGGCACCTTCGTCTTCGTGGCGCCCGCGAGCACGTCGCGGTGGACGCGGATGGCCTCCACGCGCGCGTGCTCCGACTCCGGGGAGAAGGGGCTGAGCGGGGAGTCGGGATCGGCGGCGTTCTTGAAGAACTGCACCGCGAACTCGTGGTACGGCGTGGCCACGTCCAGCCAGGCGCGCAGCACTCCGGCGAGCCGCGCCTCCAGATCGGTCTCCCGGGCCAGGACCTCCCGGACCGCCACCTGGTGCTCGGCGGCGATCCGGTCGTAGAAGCCCTGGATCAGGTGTTCCTTGCCCTCGAAGTAGTAGTAGGCGTTGCCTACCGAGACCCCGGCCTCCTGGGCGATGGCCCGCATGGTGGTCTTGTCGTAGCCGCGCTCCTGGAACAGCCGCATCGCGGTCTCCAGGATCAGCGCGCGGGTCTGCTCGGACTTGCTGGGCGTGTCGCCCTGTTCAGGGCTGTCGTTCTTCGAGGGCACGGAGCGAGACTAACCAGTGCGGATCAGGACGACTGAGCCGCCTGGTACAGGTTCTGCGCGTCGGCCCCGAAATACGGTCCGTACATCCGGTTCGGGAAGAAGTTGTACTTGAAGCTGTTCACCGACGACAGCAGCCCGGTTCCGGTCGACTCGTTGAACTGCGTGAACCAGGGGCCGCCGCTGGAGCCGCCGGTCATGTTGCAGGTCATGCCGTGGTCGCTGGAGAGCAGGAAGTCCCGGTTGGTGGTGCCGGAGCAGTAGATGAACTTCTCGCCGTCGTACGGGCTCGCCGCCGGGAAGCCGAAGGAGTACATGCGCAGGTTGTAGCCGGTGTTGAAGGCGAGCCCCTGTCCGCCTACGACATCCGTCAGCGACTGCCCGTTCAGCGGGGCGACGACCGCCGCGCCGATGTCGTAGTTGATGTCCTCGCTCGCCGTCCACTGCGGGGTGGACAGCGTCTTCGAGGCGGTCCAGCGGCCGTACGGCGACTGCCCGTCGTGGTAGCCGGGCACGAAGACCCAGTTGGTGTGCCAGGCGCCGTCCAGCTTCACACAGTGCCCTGCGGTGATCACCGTGCTCTTGTTGGCGCTGGTGACGGCGTTGCCGGAGCAGGACGCGGTACGGCCCTGGTAGGTGAAGAACACCCGGCCCGCCGTGTTCACCACGGCCCCGCCGCCGGTCCAGGCGCCGCCGCCGTATGGGAAGGCCAGGATGCCGGCGTCGGCGGCGGTGGCCGGGACCGTGGCCCGCGCGCCCTTGGCCGGCGCCGAGCCGCGGTGACCGCTCACGGAGAGCAGGTCCAGCGGCTCGGCCGCCCGCATCCGCGCCGGCGTCCAGAACTCGGCGACCTTCTCCCGCGCCGCCGCGCCGACCGTACGGACGCCGGTGTCGGACCGGGGCCCCGCGCTCGCCGGTACGGCCAGCGCCCCGGCGGTGAGCAGCGCGGTGACGCCGACGAGGAGGGAGCGGGATATCCGAGGAATGCCTCTCACGCGTGCTCCTTCTGTGGGGGTGCGGAGTGGATCGAAGCTGTCAGAAGCGTCCTCACCCGAGCCGCATTTTGGAAGGGTGCATGCCAAGCCGAGGGGTGAGAATCAGCCGCCCCCGCACCGTGGAGGGGCGTACGTCCAGCCGAGATCCGGCTCGTACCGCCACCCGTCCCGCTGCTGATACGCCCGCCCGCCCCACTGCGCCCCACGCCACTTGGCGGCCGCCAGCACCGCACCCCTGGCCAGCAGTGTCCCGGTAGGCGTGCTCAACCGGTGTGCGAGGCGCCGGTACTCACGCAGCGCCCACAGCACCACGATCCAGGCCTCCGCCGCCCGGTAGACCTGCCCGCCGTCCCCTACGACGGTGATCTCGTCCAGCGTGGAGCCGAGCCCCGGGAACCTTCGCGCCGTCTCCTCGGACCCGGCGGGCACGAACTCCAGCTCCACCAACTGCGGCTGCCGTACGAGCCAGTCGCGCAGGAAGGTGCAGAGCGAGCACTCGGCGTCGTACAGGACGGTGAGCCGACGGACCGGGGCCTGCGCGGTGGCACTCATGCCTGGACCCAGTCCTGCGGCGCGACCGGCGGCACCTGCTCCCGCTCCATCACCCCGCGCCGCCGGATCTTGTTGAGGACGTAGACGTTGCCCAGATGCATCACGCCGAGCACCAGCAGCACCACGCCGAGCTTGGTCGACAGGGCCTCGAATATGCCGCGGGTGTCGGCGATGGTCTCGTCGTCGCTCAAGTACAGGGCGACGAAGCCGAGGTTGACCAGGTAGAAGCCGACGACCAGCAGGTGGTTGACGGCGTCGGCGAGCTGTTCGTTGCCGCGCAGGACGTCCTCGAGGAAGATCCGCCCATTGCGGCCCAGTGTGCGGGCGACCCAGACGGTCAGGGCGATGCTGACGACCAGGTAGATGACGTAGGCGATGACCGTGCGATCCATGCCGACCCCCTTGTTGAACGCGTTCAAAACGCTGACAGGGATGACTGTAGACCCTGCCTTTGAACGTGTTCAACTCCGATGTCGGGCGCCCGCGTGAGGTCTGCGTCACGCCCTCCGGCCGAGCGCCGGGCGCTTGGAGTAGTCGGTGAGCCCGATGACGTTCCCCCAGGGGTCGGCCAGTTCGACGGTCCACCCGGTGGCCACCGGGAACGGCTCGTCCAGTGGCGCGATCCCGGCTTCCGCGAGCCGCCGGGCGGCCGTTCGGGCGTCCGGCACCTCCAGCCACACGCGCGGGGTGTGCCAGGGCGGCATACGGTGCTCAAGACCGTCCTCCTGCCGCAACAGGATCCCGGGCGTCTCACCGCCCACCTTCAGCAGCGCGATCCCCGCCTCGTCGAACCGGAACCCCACCGTGAATCCGGCGCGTTCGTAGAACCCGACGGCCTCTGTGAGGTCCCCGACGGGCAGCAGCACGTTGTCGAACCCGAGCAGTTCGTACGACTCGTCATCTGACACACAGTCAGAGTAGGTCGGTGATCGCCCGGCACCCGGCATTGTCAGTGGTGCCTCGTACAGTCGGCGTATGGGACAGGTGACCTTCGTCGACGAGACGACCATGGGGGAGCGTGAGACGGGCCCGCGGCTCGATGTCGCCGAGGAGCGGCTGACGGTGCGGGAGCTGATCCGGCGCCGGATGCGCCGGGAGGAGGACCGGCGGCTCGCGCTGAAGGCCTTCACCGCGAACGGCCTGATCGTCCTGGTCGGCGACCGTCAAGTCACCGACTTGGACGAGGAGGTCGACCTCACCGCGGACACGGAGGTCACGTTCCTCAGGCTCATACCCCTGGCCGGCGGTTGACCAGGGACCCCGGAAAACACCGAGGGCCCCGCTCCAGGAGGAGCGGGGCCCAGGGGCGACGTACCCGAAGGGACGTCAGAAGCGGCGGGTGATCAGGGCCTTCTTGACCTCGGCGATCGCCTTGGTGACCTCGATACCGCGCGGGCAGGCGTCCGTGCAGTTGAAGGTCGTGCGGCAGCGCCACACGCCGTCCTTGTCGTTGAGGATCTCCAGCCGCTGCTCGCCGGCCTCGTCACGCGAGTCGAAGATGAACCGGTGCGCGTTGACGATGGCCGCCGGGCCGAAGTACTGGCCGTCGTTCCAGAACACCGGGCACGAGGAGGTGCAGGCGGCGCAGAGAATGCACTTCGTCGTGTCGTCGAAGCGCTCACGGTCCTCGGACGTCTGAAGGCGCTCGCGCGTCGGCTCGTTGGTGTCCTTCGTGATGAGGAAGGGCATCACGTCGCGGTACGCCTGGAAGAACGGCTCCATGTCGACCACGAGGTCCTTCAGGACCGTCAGGCCCTTGATGGGCTCGACCGTGATCGGCTTCTCCGGGTTGATGTCCTTGATCAGCGTCTTGCACGCGAGACGGTTCTTGCCGTTGATCCGCATCGCGTCGGAGCCGCAGATGCCGTGCGCGCAGGAGCGACGGAAGGTCAGCGTGCCGTCCAGGTCCCACTTGATCTTGTGGAGACCGTCGAGGACACGCTCCTTGGGGTCGATCTCCAGCTGGAAGTCTTCCCAGGTCGCCTCGGCCGAGACCTCCGGGTTGAAGCGGCGGACCCGGAAGGTGACCGTGATGTAGGGGGAGGCGGCCGACTCCGCCTCGACCTTGTCCAGAACAGGGGTTGCCATCAGTACTTACGCTCCATCGGCTGGTAGCGGGTCTGGACGACCGGCTTGTAATCGAGACGGATGGACTCGGTGCCGTCGTCGCCGACCTCGCGGTACGCCATGGTGTGGCGCATGAAGTTGACGTCGTCGCGGTTGGGGTAGTCCTCGCGGTAGTGACCGCCGCGGGACTCCTTGCGGGCCAGCGCGGAGGTCGCCATGACCTCGGCCAGGTCCAGCAGGTTGCCCAGCTCGATGGCCTCCAGCAGGTCCGTGTTGAACCGCTTGCCCTTGTCCTGGATCGAGACGTTCTTGTAGCGCTCGCGCAGCTCCGCGATCTTCTCGACCGCCGTCTTGATCGTCTGCTCCGTGCGGAACACCATGACGTTGGCGTCCATGGTCTCCTGGAGCTCCTTGCGCAGGGCGCCACGCGCTCGGTGCCGGTGGCGGTGCGCAGGCCCTCCACCTGGTCGATCACCAGGCGCGCCGGGTCCTCCGGCAGCTCGACGTACTCGGCCTTCTGGGAGTACTCGGCGGCGGCGATGCCCGCGCGGCGGCCGAACACGTTGATGTCCAGGAGGCTGTTGGTGCCGAGCCGGTTGGCACCGTGCACCGACACACAGGCGACCTCACCGGCGGCGTACAGACCGGGAACCACGGTCGTGTTGTCGGCGAGCACCTCACCCTCGACGTTCGTCGGGATGCCGCCCATCGCGTAGTGCGCGGTGGGCTGGATCGGGATCGGGTCCGTGTACGGCTCGATACCGAGGTAGGTCCGGGCGAACTCGGTGATGTCGGGCAGCTTGGCGTCCAACTGCTCCGGCGGGAGGTGGGTCAGGTCCAGGTAGACGTGGTCGCCCTCGGGACCGCAGCCGCGGCCCTCGCGGATCTCCGTGTAGATGGAGCGCGAGACGACGTCACGGGAGGCGAGGTCCTTCATGACCGGCGCGTACTTCTCCATGAAGCGCTCGCCGTCCTTGTTGCGCAGGATGCCGCCCTCACCGCGGGCGCCCTCCGTCAGCAGGATGCCCATGCGCCAGATGCCGGTCGGGTGGAACTGGAAGAACTCCATGTCCTCCAGCGGCAGACCCCGGCGGTAGACGGCGGCCTGGCCGTCACCGGTGAGGGTGTGCGCGTTCGACGTCACCTTGAAGAACTTGCCGCAGCCGCCGGAGGCGTAGATCACGGCCTTCGCCTGGAAGACGTGGATCTCACCGGTGGCCAGCTCGTACGCCACCACGCCGGCCGACTTCCTGACGCCGTCGACCTCGGTGATCAGCTGGTCCAGGACGTAGAACTCGTTGAAGAACTCCACGCCCTCCTTGACGCAGTTCTGGTACAGCGTCTGGAGGATCATGTGGCCGGTGCGGTCCGCGGCGTAGCAGGACCGGCGGACCGGGGCCTCGCCGTGGTTACGGCTGTGACCGCCGAAGCGGCGCTGGTCGATGGTGCCGTCCGGGGTGCGGTTGAACGGCAGGCCCATCTTCTCCAGGTCGAGGACCGAGTCGATGGCCTCCTTCGCCAGGATCTCCGCGGCGTCCTGGTCGACCAGGTAGTCACCGCCCTTGACCGTGTCGAAGGTGTGCCACTCCCAGTTGTCCTCCTCCACGTTGGCCAGCGCCGCGGCCATGCCGCCCTGCGCGGCGCCCGTGTGGGAGCGGGTGGGGTAGAGCTTGGTCAGCACGGCGGTGCGGCTGCGCTTCGTCGACTCGATCGCGGCGCGCATGCCGGCGCCGCCCGCGCCGACGATGACTGTGTCGTACTTGTGGATCTTCATCAGGTCTTCCTCAGCCCCGTGCCTAGCGGATGTTCGGGTCGAAGGTGAAGATCACCAGCGTGCCCAGCAGGATGGTGAACGCCGTGGCGGTGTAGAGCAGGCCCTTGAGCCACAGCCGCGTGTTCGCGCGCTCCGCGTAGTCGTTGATGACCGTACGCAGGCCGTTGGCGCCGTGCAGCGTCGCGAGCCAGAGCATCAGCAGATCCCAGACCTGCCAGAACGGGGACGCCCAGCGGCCCGCCACGAAGGCGAAGCCGACCTTGGAGACGCCGCCGTCGAGCACCAGCTGGATGAGCAGGTGGCCGATGACCAGGACGACCAGCACGACGCCGGACAGGCGCATGAACAGCCAGGCGGCCATCTCGAAGTTGCCCCGGGTGGACTTCGGGGTCTTCTTGGTGCGCTTGCGCGGGGCCTCGATGTAGGGGGCCGGATTGTCGACGGTGTACACGGCATCGCCCTCGACGGGGCTGATTCCGGACGCGGTCTTCTCAGTCGTGGACATGGGCGTCAGCTCCCGAAGAGTTCACGAGCGGCGTGGCCGAGGAGGGGGTAGATCGCCCCCAGCATCAGCACCAGCCACAGACCGACGGCGGACCAGAGCATCTGCTTCTGGTAACGCGGGCCCTTGGACCAGAAGTCGACGGCGATGATGCGCAGGCCGTTGAGCGCGTGGAAGAGGACGGCGGCGGAGAGGCCGTACTCCATCAGCGCGACGAGCGGCGTCTTGTACGTCGCGACGACGTCGTCGTAGGCCTCGGGGGAGACACGCACGAGAGCGGTGTCCAGCACGTGAACGAACAGGAAGAAGAAGATGAGGACGCCGGTGACTCGGTGAGCCACCCAGGACCACATTCCTTCCCGGCCGCGGTACAGCGTTCCAGCCGGCACGGAAGTCCCTCCGGGAGCGGGGATTGGGGCCGCGCCGGCTTGTGCTGTCGGTCGGGCCCGGCCGGGTACGGTCCACCGGCCCCCAGCATGTTATCTATGTGGCCGGGATTGGCTTACGCGGGGGCGGCCACGGTGTGGTGTGTCCCGTTATTTGAGGAGTTCTACCAGGCGTCCCTTTGCGAGGCGCCGGAGTTCCTCCCAGGCCACCACCCGTTCCTCCTCCGGATCATTCGTCAATCGTGACCGGATTCCCACCAACGCGTGGTCCAGGGCTTCTTCCGGTGGCAGGTCGTCCAGGCAGACGACGAACACATGACCGAACTTGGCCTCGTATGCGGCATTCGCGGCGTTCAGTGCGGTGTGTGCCGCCGAATACGCCCCCTCCGGCAGGACCGGCAGCGTCTCGCCCGACAGCGCCTCGCCCAGATCCCCCGGCGTCAAGTCGTACGCCGCCTCGTCCGCCGCTGCCAGCAGGGCGTCCAACGTCGGATACGGGCGGTGGGCCGTGAGGCGGTGGGACCAGCGGAGGCTGTGGAGGCAGGTCAGGAGGGTTCGCTGGATCTCGTCGGCGGGTGCCGTGTTGAAGCGCTCCAGAGTGGTGCCGCGCTTCTGGTGGGGTATGGCCACTCGGCCAGGAAGATGTGTGGGCGTCACGTGCGTTTCGGCAGGGGATGCAGTGAGAGATGTGGCGCCACGTTATCGACAGTGGACGTAACACGTCCGACGGATGCCCGAATTTCAGCCGAACGGGAGAGTTTCGGAACGTCTGGCTGACGCACGCCGTGCGCATCGGTCGTAGGTTGGCTGGGTGAGTCAGCACCGGCGCCGGACGCCCCAGCACAAAGTCGGACAGCGAGCTCTGCTGGTCGGGGTCCTGGTCGCCGGGCTCGGGGTGGGTCTTGGACTGTGGGCCTCCGGTGACGACGGGGACAGCGGGCCGACCGGGTCGGCGGGACGGCAGCCGTCGGGCAGCGCCTCGTCCCGGGCGGCCGAGGAGTCCCGGTCCGCGGCCGAGCCGACGCCGAGTCCCACCAAGTCGTACGCCCTGTCCAGCACGCCCCGGACCATCCCGGCGGTCCGCTCGCACACCCCGGCGCGCGGGCCCGGCTGGCGGCCGGTGCGCGGGCAGCGGGTGGTCGTGGGGGACGCGGACCTGGCCGACGAGGCGCGGCTGCTCGCGCGGGAGCTGGGGCTTTCCTACGCGGGTGAGAAGGACGACGTGCTGGCGGGCGACGTACGGCTGTCGCTCAACGACGACGAGGGCGCGGACCCGGAGTCGTACTCCCTGACCGTGCGCGGCGGGCGGGTGAACATCAGCGGGGCCGCCGACGCGGGCGTGTTCTACGGCACCCGCACGCTGAAGCAGACGGTGCACGCCGGGGGTACGGCCCCGGAGGGCGTCGTACGCGACGAGCCCGCGAAGCCGGTGCGCGGGTTCATGCTGGACATCGCGCGCAAGCACTTCACGGCCGGCTGGATCGAGGACCGCGTCCGGGAGCTGGGCGATCTGAAGTTCAACCAGCTCGGCCTGCACTTCTCCGACGACCAGGCGTTCCGGATCCAGTCCGACTCGCACCCCGAGGTCGTCTCCGACCCGCATCTGACGAAGGCGGAGGTGCGGCGGATCGTGGCGCTCGCCGCGGAGCGGCACATCACCGTCGTGCCGGAGATCGACTCGCCGGGGCATCTGGGCGCGGTCATCGCGGCCCATCCCGATCTCCAGCTGCGCAATACCTCGGGCACGGCCACGCGCGGGGCGATCGACATCTCCAAGGACGAGTCCCACCAGATCGTCGACGACCTGCTGAACGAGTTCGCCGAGGTCTTCCCCGGCGGCCAGTGGCACCTCGGCGGTGACGAGTACCAGGCGCTGACCGTGTCCGACCCGGAGGCGTCCTTCCCGCAGCTCGCGGCCGCGGCGCGGCAGGAGTTCGGCGCCGGGGCGACCGTCGAGGACCTGGCGACCGGCTGGGTCAACGACCGCGCCGCCACCATGCGCGTCCACGACAAGACCGTGCGGGCCTGGAACGACGGCTTCTTCCGGGACACCTCCGTCACCGCGGACAAGGACATCCAGGTCGCCTACTGGACCGGCAAGGAGATCGGCGCCCGGCTGCCGGTGGAGTACCTGTCGGCGGGGCGACAGGTCATCAACTACAACGACGAGTTCCTCTACTACGTCCTCGGCCAGCCGCAGACCTTCGTCTATCCGACCGGGCAGCGCATCTTCGAGCAGTGGACGCCCAGGGTCCTGCGCGGCACCGAGGCGGTCCCGGCGAAGTACGACGGCCAGATCCTCGGCGGGTCCTTCGCCGTCTGGTGCGACCTCGCGAACTCCCAGACCCAGGACCAGGTGGCGGCCGGTATCCGCATGCCGCTGCGGGCGACCGTGGAGAAGCTCTGGAACCCGGGCACGCCGCAGGGGTCGTGGGCGGAGTTCCGGGCCCTGGCCGATCGGCTCGGCTGAGCGTCGCGTACGGATTGTCCGGTTCGGCTGCGAACGGGCGTACGGCTGTGGTGTATTCGGCCGGAGCCGAACTGAACAGCCTGGGGGAACGGACATGGGCTACTGGGGGTACTTCGTCGTGGGTCGCGCCGAGCGGCCGCTCGCGGAGCTGGCGGCACTGGCGGGCGCGCCGGACATGACCCTGCGCCAGGAGGCGCCGGGCGGCTGGCAGGTCTGGGAGTACCCGAGCGGCGAGGGTGACGTCGGGAACATGCACGAACTCGCTCATCAGAGCGGGGCGCCCGCGCTCTTCGGGTACGTCATGGACAGCGACTGCGCGGTGGTGGAGGCGGCGGGGCCGGAGAGCGGGGCGTGGACGACGTGCCTCGGCCGGGACGCCATGGCGAGCCGGCTCGGTGCGGGGGAGGGGCTCTCCCTGGAGGACTACTTCCTCCACCCGCGCGACGCCGCCGAGCGGGCCGTCGCCTGGGCCGCCGAGGCCGGGCACACCGTGGCCGCGGAACCCCTGCTCGACGTGTTCGCCGCCGATCCCGACCCATTGGCCGAAAACCTCTTCTTCCGGCTGCTCGACCGGCTCGCAGTGGTGCCCCTGTGACACTCCCGGGCCGTCGCACGCAGTTAGGGGAAGTGCGGGTTCCGTAAGGGAAGACCGCAGGCGAGGGAGGCGTGGATGAGTCTGGTGGAGCTGATCGCTCGGGCGGACGAACGCGGACTGGCCGCCAGCGGGTTGGCTTGTTTGGATCGGTGTGTGCCCCTGCTGGGCGGTGACGACGAACTGCTGCGGCCGTTGTGGGCCACCCTCACCGAGGGCGGCGACACCGGGCTGTGGGGCGAGCGCCTCGAACAGGCGCGCGACAAACTCGGCGCCCCGGAGGACTCCGCCGAGGACGAGGCGGCCGTCCTCGCCCGGCGGATGCTCGACGCCGCCCCGCCCGCACCGGCCGACTCGGGGGTACGCGTCTGGGCCGACGCCTGCTCCGTCGCCTCGCTCCAGATCCACCGCCTGCTCGACGCGGCCGACGACGACGCCCCGGTCGACGCCCGCCGCGAGGGCCGTACGGAGGGCATGCCGCCGCTGGTCGCCGCCGAACTGCGCCGTCAGATCACCGTCCTGGAACTCCTCGCCGGGCACGGCGCGGGCGGGCTGCGTCCGGCGCTGGAGGTGTCCACCGAGGGGCGCCGGGTCCTGCGGGCGGTGGTGTCGAGACGGGCGCGGGGCCGCAGTTGAGCCGTTCGCGCCTCATCTCATCAGCCACTTCACCACCGCGTCGCCGTAGTGGGCGGTCTGCGCGTAGAAGGCGCGCAGGTCCCGGTGGGCCGCGGCGAACAGGCCCCGCACATCCCGTTCCGCCTCCGGCATGCCGTAGGGGCGCATCACCTCCTCGCGGGCCCGCCCCCACAGCTCCTCGAAATCCGTCCCCTCCAGGTAGTCCGCCACTCGGCCGGCCTGGGCGGCGGTGAGCAGCAGGAACGGCGGCCGGGACGGATCGGGGTGGCCGATCGGGCGGCCGCCCAGCACCACATGCGTACGGGGGCCGTCCGGCGCCCGGTCGGGCGGGCTGCCCGCGTAGAGCAACTCGTGGTCCAGATACCCCTTGTCCAGCACCTCCTCGCGGTGCCGGCCGATCCGGTCCCGGACGGTGTCCCAGTCGTCGTCGAACAGCCGACGGAACCATGACGCGCTGTTGCGCAGCGCCGGGGGCGGCACCGCGCGCAGATGGAAGTACACGCTCATCAGTGACTGGAGCGCACAGGGGCCGCCAGATGTCACACCCTCGTGCCGGGGTTTTCCTGTGACCGTCCTGAGGCGGTGATGGGTCGGTCCTGCGCCGGTTGCGGGCAGCCCCCGGATCCGGGTGACGAAACGTGGCCTGACCACGCTCTTGTCGATGTGACGACTGTGACAGAGCAGCAGACCAGGCCCTCGGCTGCGGCGAAGCCGGTGCGATGGGCGGCGGACGCGGTATCGACGATGCGCGAGGGGGCGCGGCTGCGCCTCGACTACACGGCGCAGAGCCTGTGGCGGGTGGACCGGATGATCGACGACCTGCGCCGGGAGGGCACTCCGCAGGGCGCCGTGGCGAACGTGCTGCGCGGCCTCGGGGCGTACGCCGGTGAGGTGATAGTCCGCCAGACCGGCGCCGAGTGGTGGGCGTCCGGCGGTGAGCACTGGATCCGTACGCCCGACGGCAAGCTGTGGGACCCGATGGAGGAGGCCCGCCGCTGCTTCGCCGGGGACGGCTCGCTGCGGCTGCTGTGCCGGGACGCGACGAGCGGACGGAGATGACGCGGCCGGGGTCCCGTGCAGTGGGCGGGACCCCGGCCGGATCTGTGGGCTGTCGCCGCCGCTACGGCGCCAGCACCTGTCCGAGCCCGCCGTCGGTCGGCGTGCCGAGGGCGGTCTTGCTGTAGATCACCGAGTCGCCGTAGCCGAGGCCGGTGCTGTTGCTCGGGATGTGCAGCAGGACGCCGTCCGTGCCGTCCTCGCCGTCGGCGCCGATCGTGAGGTCGGCACGGCCGAAGCCGGACAGGTCGGTCAGCGACACGGACGTACCGAACAGGTCGCCCGCCTCCGCGGCGCCGGGGACGCTCGTGGTGTCCTGCGAGATCGCCACCGCGCCGGAGCCGGTCAGCCCCGTCGAGGAGCCCTTGACCAGGGCCACGGCGCCCGCGTTGGCGTAGCTGACGCCGCTGCGGGTGAGGTCCTCGTTGCGGGCGCCGGTCAGGACGTCGGCGTAGCCGTCGGCGTTGTAGTCACCGGCCGAGACGGAGATGCCGAAGGCGTCGCCGGACTCGTTGGTGTCGGGGACGCCCGAGGTGTCCTGGTGGATGACCTTCATGCCGGTGGTGGTGAAGCCGGTCGAGGTGCCGAACAGCATGGTGATCTGGCCGCCGGAGACGGCACCGGACTCCGAGGCGACCGGCTGGCCGATGACGAGGTCGTCGTAGCCGTTGCCGTTGAAGTCGCCGACCGCGACGGACCGGCCACCCTTGACCGACAGCACCCCGGCCTTGGTCAGGCCGTTCGCCGAGCCCGCGAAGCGGACCACCCGGCCGATGCCGCCGGTGTCCCGGTAGTTGAGGGCGACGTCGGAGTAGCCGTCCCGGTTGAAGTCACCGGTCGCGGCGTCCAGGTAGGCGATCGCGCCGGTGGCGGTGGTGAGGCTGCCGTACGTCGTCGAACCGCCGGTCAGCCGGACGTTGTACGTGCCGCCCTTGCCGGTGCCGGCCGAGAAGACGTCCGCCTTGCCGTCGCCGTTGAAGTCGCCGACGGTGACGGCCGAACCGAGCTTGGCGCCGGCCGCTGTGACGCCGGTCGTGGTGTACGAGAAACCGGTGTTGAGGGCAGGCCCGTACAGCACTGTGACCTGGCCGCGGTCGGCGTTGCCGCTGGTGTCGTCCTCGCCGGGCGAGCCGATCGCGAGGTCGGCGTGACCGTCGCCGTTGACGTCGCCCCAGGCGGTCGCGGTGCCGAAGGCGTCGCCGGACTCGGAGGTGCCGGGGACGCCGGCGGTGTTCTGCGTGAAGCCGATCCGGGACGCCGGGGCGGGCCCGTCGATGCTGCCCGGGACCACGGTGACGCGGTTGGCCTTCGGGGTGCCGGCGACCAGGTCGCTGACGCCGTCACGGTTCACGTCGGCGGTGGCCAGGGCGTGCGAGATGCCCGGGGTCTTGGCCAGCGTGGCGATGCCGCTCACCTTGGGGTACAGGTTGGCGCCGGGGCAGGCCGTGGCGTTGGTGTCCCGGTGGCCGAAGACGCGCGGCAGCGTGATGCTCGTGCCCTCGGCGACCTTGTTGCCGCTGTAGTTCAGCGGCGCGCGCGAGGTCAGCGTGACCTTGCCGGTCGGGTCGATGCCGTACATGCCGAACTTCCAGGCGACGACCCGGGCGATGGCGTCGAGGGCGGCCTTGGTGGGCTTGGCCGTCTCGAAGTTGCCGATGTAGGAGATGCCGAGCGTGTCGGTGTTGAAACCGGCGTCGTGCGCACCGATCACCGGCAGGTCCATGCCGCCGCTGCGGCCCTCGAAGATCTGGCCGCACTTGTCGACGACGAAGTTGTAGCCGACATCGAACCAGCCCTGGCCGAGGTGGCCCTGCTGGATCGTGCGCATCCGGGCCCTGGACTCGGCGCAGGACAGCTTGTTGTCGGTGTCGACGCCGGTGTGGTGGATGACGGCGGCCTTGATGTCGGTGCCGTACTCCGGCGTGCCGTTGTACTTCGTCGACGCGCCCCACTCGGCCTGCGTGATGATCGGTGGCTTGACGACCGTGGAGGGGCGGGCCTCCGGGACGGTGGGAGTCGGGGTCGGCGTCGCCGTCGGTGAGCCGGAGTCGGTGGGCGACTCGGAGGTGGTCGCCGTGGGCGAGGCCGGGTCCGACTCGGTCGGCGTGGCGGACACGGTCTCCGTGGGCGTGGAGGTCTCTGTCGGCGATGCGGTCTCCGTCGGCGTCGGCGTCTCCGCCACGAACGCGGCCGGGTCCAGGTCGCCCTCGGGGTCGGTGCCCGGGTCGAGCAGCTTGACGTCCATACCGGCGGGCTGGCCGCCGACCTCGGTGCCGTCGGCGTTCACCACCCGCACCTCGACACCGTCGGACGCACCGGTCCACACCGACTCGGTACCGCCGCGCAGGGCGGCCCGCTCGGCCTCCTTGCCGTCGGCCTGGCTCGGGTCCAGGACCACCTGACGCCACGGCGACCAATCGCCGGTCTCGACGTCCCGGGTGCGCACCTCGGGCGTGCCCTTGGTCGTCGCCTCGGGGTCGTCCCAGGTCACCACGACGGCGCTGAACTGCTCGGTGTCCCGCTTGGCGAGGCCCTTGCGGCCGCCGCCCTTGTTCTCCAGCTTCAGGGTGTGCACCGACGGACCGCGCTCGGCGGCCTTGTCGTCGGACTGCGAGGACTGGTCCGCCATCGCATACGTGACGACTCCCGCGCCGCTCAGGACGACCGCTCCGACGGTCAGCCAGGCCCGCCGTTTAAGACTGAGCGGCTTGTACGCATGGGTCCTTCGAGGACTCAACTACCCCACCCCTATGGAGATCGGACACAACAGCCACACCTGTCACAGGTGCGCTCTCCCTAAGCGTTGGGGCGGATTCAAACGTCACTCGAACAAAAGGTTGTACGGGACTGTGTGATTTCTGTGTGTGAATGAGCACAGCCCCGACCCGTGATGCCCCGGTGGCGGAATCCGCTGGAAGTGATGGGGGAGCCGAGAAGGCTCGCCCGCGGAACGACCGGAAGGGTGGGGCCGATGGGCCAGGTGCACGGACGGGTGCCGGGCGCGAGCGAGATGCGCGCGTACACGGCCGCCTTCGTCGCCCGGGTCACCGCCCGGAGCCGGCTGCCGCTCGACTACTCCGTGGCCAGCCTGCGGGTCGTCGACTTCCTCATCGACGGCCTGCGCAAGGGCGGCGCCGACCGCGAGCAGGCCGACCGGACGCTCTTCGGTCTCGGTGCGTACGTCGGCGAGGTGCTGGTCCGCCGGGCAGGCGCGCAGTGGGTGGACTACGACGAACCGCAGCGGGCCTACTTCGGCCAGCCGGTCGGCGTACGCATGCCGGACGGCCGGGTCTGGAACCCGCTCGGCAAGGTCCGCAACCGGTTCGAATCGGGCGGACCCGAGGAATCCCTCCAGACCTTCTATCTGACCTTGCACGGCCGGACACGACGGGCGGTGGCATGAGAAGGGTGAGGTTAAGGCGGCTGCTGTGACACTTCTGTGAAGCCCGGCGCTGTTGACCGTGGGGGGCGTGGCAAGAGGCGGGGCGCGCCGTGCGGTGCGGTTCCGCCGTTAACTCGGCAGGACGAGGACAGTTCTTGGGCCAGGGAGCGGAACCCCGTCGCGGGCACGCGCACGACGGGGAGCTGGGTACGGCCGTGGCGCGGGCGCAGGAGGGCGACGAGGTGGCCTTCGCGGTCGCCTACCGGCTCGTGCAGCCCGGGCTCCTCGGTTATCTGCGCGGCATCGTCGGCGACGACGCCGAGGACGTGGCCTCCGACGCCTGGTTGGAGATATCCCGGGACCTCGGCCGGTTCAAGGGTGACGGCGCGGGCTTCCGGGGGTGGAGCGCGACCATAGCCCGGCACCGGGCGCTGGACCATCTGCGACGGCAGCGGGTACGGCCCCGGGCGACGGCGACCGAGCAGGACGTACTCGACCTGCCCGGACCGCACAGCACGCACGAGCAGGCGCTGGAGTCGATCTCCACCGAGTACGCGCTGGAACTGGTCCGCGCGCTGCCGCGGGACCAGGCCGAGGCGGTGCTGCTGCGGGTGGTCGTCGGACTCGACGGCCCGGCCGCGGCCCGGGTCCTGGGCAAGCGCCCCGGCGCGGTGCGCACTGCCGCGTACCGGGGTCTGAAGCGCCTGGCGGTGCAGTTGGGCGCGGAGAGCGGTGTGACGGATGACGGCCCCCGCACGCTGGGGGAGTCGAAATGAACGGAGCGGGAAGCGCAGGCGTAGGTCTGGGGAGCGCAGCCCACTCATCGGTCGCGGGAATCGCGTCGTCCCACCGGGGACACGCGGCCTGCACAGGCCTCATGGGCCACACAGGACCCACGGGGACCATGGATCCCGGGTTGGACAGGTCGGAACAGGAACGGAAACGGACATGGGTGAACAGCTGAGCGACGGCGGCCGGGCCGGCCGTCGGCGTGCGCACCCTGGCGGCACCCCGTCCGGCCCGCACGGAGCCGGCGCCCGGCCCGACCTGGAGGCCCTGCTGGCCGCGGCCATGCGCCCGGCCATCGTGGACGCCGAGGGCGAGCGGCGCGCCGTGGACGCCTTCCGGGCCGCCCGGGACGCGGGCACGCACCGGGCCCGCACCCGGCGCCGGGACGACTGGCGCCCCCGCGCGTGGCGCCGCACCGTGCGCTCCCTGCGGGTCACGCTCTCGCTGCTCGGCGCGAGCCTCGCGCTCGGCGGGGTCGCCTTCGCCACGATCGGCACAAGCGGTTCCTCCTCGGACGCGGGCGCCGACGACGGCACGGCCACTCCCTCGGCCGGGGCCTCGACGAATCCGGGCGCCGGAGCCTCCTCCGCGACGGCAGGCCCCGGCCACGATCCGACGGACCGCCCGGAGACCGCCCAGGACATCGAGGCCCAGTGCCGCGCGTACGCACAGGTGTCGGGCAACGGCAAGGCGCTGGATTCGGTGGCCTGGCAACGGCTTCTCGAGGCGGCGGGCACTGCGGAGAAGGTCGACACCTACTGTGCGGCGCAGCTTGCGGAAGCCGACAAGGGCAAGGGCAGGGACGACGCTTCCGGCAACGGCGGCGACGACGCCTCCCAGAACGGCGGCGACAACGCCAACGACAAGGCCCGCCAGAGGAACTGAGCCCTTCGGGTTCCCGGATTCTCGGAGTCGGCTCGCCCGACTCGACCTCGAAGGTCCCTGCCAAAGCAACGGCCGGGGCCGCCACCCCCCACAGGAGAGGCCCCGGCCGTCGCGCGGCACGGGCCGCGCGGCGGCCCGTACTTCCTACAGCGCCATGAGTGCGTTTTCTGTCACACCCCGGTCCGTCACGACTGCGTTGCGCCTTGTACGGACATGGACGAGCAGCGGTTTCAGGTCGTAACGTGCCTTTCGCGCCGCACGGGGGAAGTTGAATGATCACTGAAGCCATCGGCGGGCCGCCGAGCCGGGGCCATCCACCCGACCATCTACCGAGGTACCGAGTGCTGGGGGACGACGCGCAGCTGACCGCCGCGCTGCTTGCGGCACAGGACGGGGACGAGACCGCGTTCCGGACTGTGTACCGCTCGGTGCATCCACGGCTGCTCGGATACGTACGGACGCTGGTCGGCGACCCGGACGCCGAGGACGTGGCGTCGGAGGCCTGGCTCCAGATCGCCCGGGACCTGGACCGCTTCAGCGGGGACGCGGACCGCTTCCGCGGCTGGGCCGCACGAATAGCCCGCAACCGCGCGCTGGACCACATACGCATGCGCGGCCGCCGCCCCGCGATCGGCGGCGACGAGACGGAACTGACCGGCCGGGCCGCCGAGTCCGACACCGCGGGCGAGGCCATCGAGGCGCTGGCCACCGACAGCACCCTCTCCCTGATCGCCCGGCTCCCGCAGGACCAGGCCGAGGCCGTCGTGCTCAGGGTGGTGGTGGGCCTCGACGCGAAGACCGCCGCCGAGACGCTGGGCAAGCGTCCGGGCGCGGTGCGTACGGCGGCGCACCGGGGTCTGAAGCGCCTCGCCGAACTTATCGGCGACCGTCCGGAGGCCGATCCGGAATCGGGCGGCAGCCTCGACGCGATGCCGCCCCAGCGAGAACCTCGTGGACGCACGGTGACGTCCGCGAGTGTGACGCCGAGTGTGACGCATACGCGTGCGCGGACGCAGAAGGATGTGTGATGGCCGACGAGCACTTCAGATGGCTGGACCCTGAGACGGCGGAACGTCTTCTGAGCGGGGAGCCACTGGAAGCTGGTCATGCGGCCGACCGGGACCAGGCCGATCGCCTCGCCAAGACGCTTGAGGCACTGACCGCCGAACCCTCGCCGATCAGCGCCGAACTCCCCGGCGAGGCAGCGGCGTTGGCGGCCTTCCGAGCTGCCCGCACGGAAAGCGCCGAGCGCACCGCTCGCGCCGGATCCGCCGCGCCCCCCGGCCCTCCGCACTCCTCCGACGCCGGTCTCATCCGCCTCGGCATCCCCGGCCACTCGCGCCGTACCCCCTGCTGGGCGCGCCGGGTGCGCCTCGGGCTGGCCGCCGCGCTCGCCGTCGGCATGATCGGCGGGGTCGCGGCGGCGGTCGGAACCGGAGTGCTGCCCACGCCCTTCGACAGCGGCGAACCGGCGCCCGGCGCCTCGGTCTCGGCACCCGAACACCCGCTGTTGTCGCCGCCCCCCAAGGACGCCCTCGGCGGCGAGAACCGCCCCGACGACGGGGCCGGCACCCAGGTGCCGGACGACTCCCGGACGTCGGGCGGCGCCGACCCGGGCCCCGGCGCCACGACCGGCGACCGGAGCCAGGACCGCAACGGCGGCGCGTGGCGCTCCACCCTCACCTCCGCCTGCCGGGACCTGCGCGACGGCAAGCGCCTCGGCGACGACCGCAGGCGTGCCCTGGAGGGCGCCGCGGGTGGCTCCGCCCGCGTGTCGAAGTACTGCAAGGCCCTGCTCGGCTCCGCGGAGAACGGCCAGGGCCGCGGCAAGGGCGACAGCGGCGGCAGCGGCAACGGGCAGGGCGAGGACCGGGACGACCAGGGCGGGGACGGCGACGGGGACGGGGACGGCCGGGGCCATGAGCGCGGCCACGGCAACGGCCGAGGTCACAGCGACGGTCGTGGTCACGGCGACCCCGGCGGCAACCACCGCACCGACGGCGCCGTCACCGGCACGATGTCCGCCCCGCAGAGCCGGGCCCAGTCCGCTTCGTGACTGCGGGCGCACACTGCGACACGCCTGCTGACCTGCATTTTTGTAAACCGCTGAACTTTTTTCGCGCGGGGTGTGACGTTTTCGGCGGCGTGGGCGCAGTATTCAGTGAGCCGACTGGTCATCGGCCGTCGCACTGAGCCGGGGTTCCCCCCGTACCTACGGCTCGTGCACCTGGCGCGGGCGGGACACGTTCCCCCGGTCCCGTCCGCGCCCCACTCTCACCAGGAGACGACGACCTTGTCGCCGTTCCTCACCTGCGCGAACAGCGCCGCGATGGCCCCCTCGTCCCGAATGTTGACGCAGCCGTGCGAGGCACCCGCATAGCCGCGGGCCGCGAAGTCGGACGAGTAGTGCACGGCCTGGCCCCCGCTGAAGAACATCGCGTACGGCATCGGCGAGTCGTAGAGCGTGGAGTGGTGGTGGCGGGACTTCCAGTACACCTGGAACACGCCCTCCCGGGTCGGGGTGTACTCGGAGCCGAAGCGCACCGCCACGGTGGACAGGGTCCGGCCGTCGACCATCCAGCGCAGGGTGCGGCTCGTCTTGTCGATGCACAGCACCCGGCCGGTCAGACAGCGCGGATCGGGCTCGGCGGCGGGCTGTCCGCCCATCAGATACAGATCCCATTTGCCGGGCTCCGAGGTCATCTTCAGCAACCGCTTCCAGGTGACGGAGTCCGTCTTCCCCGTCCTCGGCAGCCCCCGCTTGCCCTGGAACCCCTTGACCGCCCGCTCGGTGAGATCGTCGTACGTCCCCGTGGGGCCGTCGTAGAGCCAGGCGACCTGGCGCAGCCGGGCCTGGAGCTCCCGGACGTCCCGGCCGGTGTCACCGCGCGACCAGAGGACCTCGGGCGGCTTCGGCGCCTCGGATTTCTCGGCGGGGGGCGAGGGCTTGGCGTCGTCCGGTGACGCGGACGGCGTGTCGCCGGGCAGGTCGATCCGGACCGGCGAACGCCCGTCGTCCCCCGCCGCTTCCACCGTGCAGCCCGCGAGCACCGCCGCCGAGGCCAGCGCGGCGGCCGTTCTCCTCATGGTCCCCATCCGGCCCCCCAAAGGCGTCGATGTCCTCTGAGATGCTCCCCGCGGATGACTGGTTGCGAACGGCGGTGCATCGTTGTGACCGGGACCGCATCGAAGCTGTGAGCAAGGTCCCAGCGTGCTGCACTCCTCCGGGTGCGCACCACGCGGCTACAGTCCGTCGAAGGGTCGGTCTGTACCAGTGAGTAAGTAGGCAGCGAGCGAACTGCCCGGCGGGAGGCAACACACCATGGCGCGCGAGTCGGAGTCCGGACTGCCCATCGAACCGGTCTACGGACCGGATGACCTTGCGGGCTGGGACGCCGCCGAGAAGCTCGGCGCACCGGGCCAGTACCCCTTCACCCGCGGCGTGTACCCGTCGATGTACACCGGCCGCCCCTGGACCATGCGCCAGTACGCCGGCTTCGGCACCGCGACCGAGTCCAACGCACGCTACAAGCAGCTGATCGCCAACGGCACCATGGGTCTGTCGGTCGCCTTCGACCTGCCCACCCAGATGGGCCACGACTCGGACGCGCCGATCGCGCACGGCGAGGTCGGCAAGGTCGGCGTCGCCATCGACTCGGTCGAGGACATGCGGGTGCTGTTCGGCGGGATCCCGCTGGACAAGGTCTCGACGTCGATGACCATCAACGCCCCGGCGGCCCTGCTGCTGCTCATGTATCAGCTGGTCGGCGAGGAGCAGGGCGTCAGCGCGGACAAGCTGACCGGCACGATCCAGAACGACGTGCTGAAGGAGTACATCGCGCGCGGGACGTACATCTTCCCGCCGAAGCCCTCCTTGCGCCTGATCGCCGACATCTTCAAGTACTGCAAGGCCGAGATCCCGAAGTGGAACACCATCTCGATCTCCGGCTACCACATGGCGGAGGCGGGCGCCTCTCCCGCGCAGGAGATCGCCTTCACCCTCGCCGACGGCATCGAGTACGTCCGCACTGCGGTCGCGGCGGGCATGGACGTCGACGACTTCGCCCCCCGGCTGTCCTTCTTCTTCGTGGCCCGTACGACGATCCTGGAGGAGGTCGCCAAGTTCCGCGCGGCCCGCCGGATCTGGGCCCGGGTGATGCGGGACGAGTTCGGCGCGAAGAACCCCAAGTCCCTGATGCTGCGCTTCCACACGCAGACCGCGGGCGTCCAGCTGACGGCCCAGCAGCCCGAGGTGAACCTGGTCCGGGTCGCGGTCCAGGGCCTCGCGGCGGTCCTCGGCGGCACCCAGTCGCTGCACACCAACTCCTTCGACGAGGCCATCGCGCTGCCGACGGACAAGTCGGCCCGGCTCGCCCTGCGCACCCAGCAGGTGCTGGCCTACGAGACCGATGTCACGGCGACGGTCGACCCCTTCGCGGGCTCCTACGTCATCGAGAAGATGACGGACGAGGTCGAGCAGGTGGCCCTGGAGCTGATGCACAAGGTCGAGGAACTCGGCGGCGCGGTCACCGCCATCGAACACGGCTTCCAGAAGAACGAGATCGAGCGCAGCGCGTACCGCATCGCCCAGGAGACCGACTCCGGCGAGCGGGTCGTCGTGGGCGTCAACCGCTTCCAGCTGGAAGCGGAGGAGCCCTACGAGCCGCTGCGCGTGGACCCCGCCATCGAGGCCCAGCAGGCGGAGCGGCTCGCCAAGCTCCGTGCCGAGCGCGACCAGGAGACGGTGGACGCGGCCCTGTCCGCCCTGAAGAAGGCGGCCGCGGGCGAGGACAACGTCCTGTACCCGATGAAGGACGCCCTGCGCGCCCGCGCGACGGTCGGCGAAGTCTGCAACGCCCTGCGGGAGATCTGGGGGACTTACGTGCCGTCGGACGCCTTCTGACCGTCTGACCGTCTCGCCCCCTGGGACCCGGAATCGGAGTGTCGTACCCCCGTGCGACACTCCTTTTCATGTTCGGTGTCATCGACCTCCCCACCTATCTCGCGGGCCTGATCCTGATCGTCCTGCTGCCCGGGCCCAACTCGCTGTATGTGCTGTCCGTGGCCGCCCGCAAGGGCGTTCGGGCCGGGTACACCGCCGCGGCCGGGGTGTTCTGCGGGGACACCGTGCTGATGACGCTGTCCGCGGCCGGAGTCGCCTCGCTGCTCCAGACCAACGCCGTGCTGTTCGGCATCGTGAAGTACGCCGGTGCCGGCTATCTGACCTGGCTGGCCGTCGGCATGCTGCGGGCGGCCTGGGGGATGTGGCGGGCGCGGCGCGAGTCGGCCCTCGAGGAGACTTCGGCCCCGGCCCCCGACGAGCGGCCCTACCGACGGGCCTTCGTCGTCAGCCTCCTCAACCCCAAGGCGATCCTGTTCTTCGTCGCCTTCTTCGTGCAGTTCGTCGATCCCGGATACGCCTACCCGGCGCTCTCCTTCGTCGTGCTCGGCGTGCTGGCCCAGATCGCCAGCGCCCTGTACCTGAGCGCTCTGATATTCGGCGGCACGAGACTCTCCGCCGCCTTCCGCCGCCGCAAGCGCCTGTCGGCGGGGGCGACCTCGGCGGCCGGCGCACTGTTCCTCGGCTTCGCCGTGAAGCTGTCGCTGGCGGGTTCCTAGACCCCGAGCCGGGCGAGATAGGCGGGCAGTTCACCGGCCGCCTCGCCGGCCCAGCCCACATAGCCGTCCGGCCGCACGAGGAACAGCCCCGTCCCGTACGACGGTTGCTCCGCGCCGCTCACCACCTGCACCGACTCGGGCACCTCCGGCGCCTCGACGCCCACCGCGACCAGCGTCCAGTGCGGCCCCCGGAACGAGTCGAACAGCCGTACGCCGTCCAGCATGCCGTCAGGTGCGCGGTCGCCCGCCCGGAGAGGCCCCGGCGCGGGGCGTGTCTCCTCGGTGAGGGACGAGTCGCGGTAGCCGAGCCCCAGTTGCCGGGTCGCCTCCCCGCGGCGCACCTCACCGCGATGCACTCCGGTGGACACCGCCAGCATCTGCGCGGCGATGGGCCGCCGCTCCTCCTCGTAGGTGTCCAGGAGCCCGGCATCGGCCGACCCCGCCACCACCGCCCCCAGCTTCCACCCCAGGTTGTAGGCGTCCTGGACGCTGGTGTTCAGGCCCTGACCGCCGGCCGGGGAGTGGATGTGCGCCGCGTCCCCGGCGAGGAAGACCCGGCCGGACCGGAAGGCGTCCGCCAGCGCGGCCCGGGGCCGGAAGTCCGAGGCCCACCGCACCTCCGTCACGTCCTCGGGCGCGAGGTGGGAGCGCGCGGCCACCGTCTTCCGTATGCCCTCCGGGGAGAGGTCCACCTCGGCGTCCTCCGGGAACTGCGCCATCACCTGGAAGTCCTCCGTGCCCGCGAGCGGGCAGACGGCGAGGAAGCCGTGGCTCTCGGACGGCGGGAAGATGTGCCAGTTGTCGCGGTCGAGGCCGGTGATCCGGACGTCCGCCACCAGCGTCGGCTGCGGATCGACCGTCTCCCCGGTCATCCCGATCCCGAGGGCCCGCCGCACGGCCGACCGCCCCCCGTCCGCGGCGACCACGTACCGCGCCCGCAGGGGACCCCCCGCCCGGAACCCGACGGTCACCCCGTCCTCGTCCTGCTCCAGCGAGACCACCTCCCGCCCGAACTCGACCCGCCCGCCCAGCTCCCGCAGCCGGGTGTGGAGGATCTCCTGAGTCCGCCACTGCGGCAGCATGCACCCCTCGTTGTACGGCGAGTCCTCGGTCGCCTCGGCCGGGTCGAACATCCGGTGCTCGCCCATCCGGCGCCCGTCCTGCCAGATCATCCCGACCGGATAGGTCCCGCCCGCCTCCCGGACGGCGTCGAGCACGCCCAGGTCGTCGAAGACCTCCATCGTCCGCGGCTGGAGTCCCTTGCCGCGCGAGCCCGGGAACAGCTTCTCCGCCCGCTCCACCACCAGCGCGTCCACCCCGCGCCGCGCGAGGTCGACGCCGAGGGCAAGCCCGGTCGGACCAGCACCCACGATCAAAACAGCAGTATCCATGCCATTTCCCCTTAACGTTGTTAAGTGCTCTCGGGTACGAGGATGGCCTTAACGCCGTTAAGCTGTCAAGCGTGAACACGGAACGCCGAGCCCCCCTCGACCGCCGCCGAGTCGCCGCCACCGCGCTGGAGCTCCTGAACGAGACCGGACTGCACGGCCTGACCCTGCGGGCCATCGCCAAGGAGCTGGACGTCAAGGCGCCGGCCCTCTACTGGCACTTCAAGGACAAGCAGGCCCTGCTGGACGAGATGGCGACCGAGATGTACCGCCGCATGGTCGCGGGCGCCGACCTGGACCCCGCCGACACCTGGCAGGAGCGTCTCCTGAAATCCAACCGCGGCCTGCGCACCGCCCTGCTCGGCTACCGCGACGGCGCCAAGGTCTTCAGCGGCTCCAGCTTCACCGGCATCGAGCACGCCGAGCAGATGGAGGACAACCTCCACCTGTTCACCACCGCGGGCTTCACCCTGAGCCAGGCGGTGAGGGCCACGACAACGACGTACGCGTACACCCTGGGCTTCGTCACAGAGGAACAGGGCCCCAAGCCCGACCTCGACGGCCGAACCCACCTACTGACCGACTTCCCGTTGTCGGCAGCGGCAGGCAAGGAGATCTTCGCGAACTACGAAGGTCACTTCGAGGAGGGCTTGCAGCTCGTCATAGCAGGGGTTGAGGTGACCTACCTAGGGGCGCGGGGAACTGCGCGATCAACCCCCACCGGCCCGCGCTTTGAGTGAATTCCGCACCGCCCGAGTGACAACCGGCGGCAACAGATCAACAGCGACCCGCCGAGACCAAGACCTCCGACGCACCGGCGCAGCAGCCGGGGCCGGCGCTGCCGGCGCCTTCACCTTGCGGGCACGCACCCGCACCAACCGATGCCCGGCAGCGTCCTGCACACTCAGCCCGCAGTCCTCCCGCCCCCGGAGCATCCCCAGCAGCTCCTCCTGGACGGCACCGGGATCCCCCCATGTGCCGTACAGCTTCTGCGTGCTCAGACACACCGGCCGCAACCCCCGGTTGAGCACCGCCTCCCAGGTCGCGACGGACACTCCGGGCGTGTGCTCGGAGCGGAAGTCGTCGAGCACCACGATCCCGTCGGGCACCAGCAGATCCCGCGCCGCCCCGATGTCGTCGTACACATGCTCGTACAGGTGAGACGCGTCGATGTGCACGAACCGGCAGGTACCCGCCGCGACCTCCCCCGTGATCAAAGAACTCGGCCCCTGGATCACCCGAGGCAGCGCGTCATGGAACGCCAGATAGTTCCGCTCGAACGCCTGCCGCGTCAGCGACGCGTACGACTTCGACGCCTCCGCCTGATTCGCCCCGTCCGGCGCGTCGCTCTCGAACAGATCACAGACCGTGAAGGTCTCGCCGGGCCGCAGATGCCGCCCCAGCAGGATCGCGCTCTTGCCGAGATAGACCCCCAGTTCCAGCAGGTCACCCCGCTGACCGAGGGTCTCCTGCCGCTGAAGGAACCAGGTGAACAGCGTCTGGTCGAGCGCGGGGAACCAGCCCGGCACATCGCCGAGCTCGCCGGGGAGTACGGGTGCCTGTTGCGCGTTGGCCATACGGCGCAGTCTTCCCGCGCCCGCAGGTCACCGCATCTTGGCGAGGGCCGTCCGGAGTCGTGGGGTCAGCGGCTTCTCGACGTAACGGTTCAGCAGCCAGGCCAGCAGCAGCATCGAGCCGATCGTCAGGGTGAAGGTCGCCCAGGAGGACAGGTACAGATCCTGGTGCAGGGTCTTGATGACCACCCAGCCCAGGTGCTCGTGCACCAGGTAGAAGGGGTACGTCAGCGCCCCGGCAACCGTCAGCCAGCGCCAGTTCGCCCAGTTCAGCCAGCCGAGCGCGATGGCCGCGACGGCCAGGAAGCCGAGCGTGACCACCAGCATGATGCCGAACGAGGTGCGGTTGGCGAAGGCGTCCGGGCTGGGCGCCCGCCACAGGTTCTGCACCGCGTAGTGCTGCCCGATCAGCCAGCTGACCCCGACGATGCCCCAGCCGTAGTTGTCCCGCCGGTTGCGGTGGATGAGGTAGAGGCCGACGCCGCCGATGAAGAAGGGCGCGTACTCGGGCATCAGGACCAGGTCGAGCAGCGGCTCGTTCGCGGCCTCGGCGATGACCGCCGCGAGCGTCCAGCCCGCGCAGAACATGATGACCCGCCGCCGGGTGGCACCCGGCAGCACGACGCACAGCGCGAACAGCGCGTAGAAGCGGACCTCCGCCCACAGCGTCCAGCACACCCCGAGCACCCGGTCGACGCCCAGCGGCTGCTGAAGCATCGTCAGGTTCACCAGAGCGTCGCTCGGCGAGACCGCCTTGTAGGCCACCATCGGCAGCGCGAACACCGCCGTCACCAGCAGTACCGCCACCCAGTAGGCGGGCAGCAGCCGGGAGGCGCGGGAGGCGAAGAAGGACTTCAGCGGCCGTCCCCAGCCGCTCATGCAGATCACGAACCCGCTGATCACGAAGAAGACCTGGACGCCGAGACAGCCGTAGGCGAAGAACTCGTGCAGCGTGGGGAACTGGACGGTGGGGGAGCTGCCCCAGGCCGCGGTGACCTCGCCGCCCCGGCCGCCGTAGTGGTACGCGGCCACCATCAGCGCGGCGACCAGCCGCAGTCCGTCCAGGGCCCGTAGCCGAGTCTCCCGGGGTGCCGTCCGTTCCGCCCTCCGTTGCGGCTCGATCACCGGTCGGACGGTCATGCTGGTCACAGATATTCCCCTTATCGGATCTTCCCCCGGGTGCAGCTAGGCACGTTAGTCCGAATCACAGGGATGTCCGAGGAGACGGGCCAACGATTGGCCCTGTAGTACCGGTGAGTTCACCTGAACGTCGTTTTGCCTTCCTAATTTTGCTCAGCGTCCCCCCACGGATAATCACACGGTTTCAAGATCCCCCCATCCGCCGGTAAACCGCGGCGAACTCAGCATTGGCTTGGCAGAACCCAGGAGTGCCATGACGAGGGTCAACAACAGACGGGCACGTGCGCGCGGAGGGGAGCTGGACGACTGTTTGCGTGCCTGCGCGGTGCACAGCGGCAAAGTCGTCGGCAGTGTCGACCGCCGCCGAATCGAACTCGCCGAACAGCTCAGAAAGCTGCTCGTCGTATGGGGAACCACCCCCGCCGCGCCCGCACCCGCCCCGGCGACCGGCGCGACCGCGCTGCTCAAGCGTGCCGTGAAGGGCGCCGCGACCCCCGCCCAGGGCATCGCCAACGAACTGCTCGACGCCCTGCTCGCCGTCGCCAACCAGGCGCTCAAGTGCGGCTACGACGACGAGCTGAACCTCGCCCTGGTCATCAGCGACACCGTGCTCGCCCAGCGCAAGAACTCCCGCGCCGGATGGCGGCTGCGCGCCCGGCTGATGGAGACCCTCGGCGAGGAGGCCGAGGCGCTGGAGGCGTACGAGAAGTACCTCGGGCTCACCGACGACGACGGCTTCGGCGTCCGCGCCCGGATCGCGGGCCTGCACGCTGCGGGCGACAAGGAGCGCGAGCTGTTCGCGCTGCTGCGCCGCCAGTGCCCGCGCGCCGAGGAGTTCACCCGCGGCGACGCCACCGAGGTGTGGGCCGAGGGACTCGCCGCGCACGCCGTCGGTGACTGGGCGGCGGCCGAACCCCGGCTGGTGGGAGCGCTCCTGGCCATGACCGACGCCCCGGTGCCGGACCGCCAGGACATGCTCAGCCAGTACCTGGACCTGCGGATCGCCGTCGACACCGATGCCGCCGCCCTCACGGACCTCACCGAGGTCCTCGCGCTCTACGCCGAGCAGCGCCGCAGCCGGATGCGCGGCCCCGTCGCCGACCCGGCGATCGGCGGAGTGCAGTGGATCAGCCTCGGTGAGTTCCGCAACCGGATCGCCGGCAAGTCGATCTGCCTGATCGCCAACTCCGGGCGGGTCGGCGCCAGTTCGATGGGCGCCGAGATCGACGGCTACGACCTCGTGGTGCGTTTCAACTCCTTCAAGATCGACCCGAAGCACACCGGCAGCCGTACCGACATCCACGCCACCATCCACAAGCACGGCTTCAACTGGGACAAGCAGGTCGACACCCGGCTCGTCTTCGGCGGGGTCTCCGGCGACTGGAAGTGGTCGCTGCGCAACCGCCTGGTGCCCGGCGCCCAGACCCACCTGGGCGACGAGTCGCTGCGCTGGCCGGTGCGCAACATCGGCAAGGTCTCCACCGACGTCTGGTCGGGCATCCCGACCACCGGCTTCAACATGCTCTACCTGCTGGACTTCCTGGACGTCAGCCCGAAGCTCGACCTGATCGGTTTCGACTTCTACGAGAGCGGCGCCTACCGCGTGCAGGAGGCCATGAAGCTCGCCATCACCTCCGTGCACGAATACACCAGCGAGAAGGCATGGGTCATGGAGCGGGCCCAGAGCGTGACGGACATGAGGATATCCCTGCGATGACCACGACCACCCTGACTGCGACCCAGGCTCCCGTCACCGACGCGGCCGCCCTCACCGGCAAGCGCCGCATCGCGTTCGCGTCCTACGTCGACGAGAACTACCTCCCCGGCTTCCTCGTCCTGCTGCGCAGCCTCGCCCTGTCCAACCCGACCGTCTGCGAGGACTTCGTCGTCCTCTACGACGATCTGCGCCCCGGCTCGATCGCCAAGATCCGTGCCCTGCATCCGCGGATCGTCCTCAAGCGGGTCAACGACACGCACTACGACGCGTACAAGAAGGGCGACCAGGACAACTACCTGGTCCGCAAGGCGTACTTCATCCTCGACGTCTTCCGGCTGCGCGAGTACGACACCGTCATCACCCTCGACACCGACATGGTCGTCCTCGGTGACCTCGGCGAACTGCTCAAGCTCCGCGAGGGGCTCGCCGCCGTCCCGCAGTTCTTCTACGGGCAGCACAAGCTCAACTCCGGTCTCCTGGTCATCCAGCGCGAGTACCTGAGCGAGGAGTTCTGCGCCAAGCTGGACGCCACCGGCCGCAGCGGCGACTACGAACTCGACAAGCACGACCAGGGCATCCTGAACGCCGTGCTGGACGGCGACTTCGTGCGCCTGGACCCGCGCTACAACTTCGTCAAGCGGCGTCTTTCCGGCGACCTCCCGGTCCCCGAGGACACCGCGATCCTGCACTTCACCGGCCGCCACAAGCCGTGGCAGGGCGGCGAGAGCGGGTACAGCCTGGCCGAGGAGAAGTGGCGCGAGTACGAGCTGTCCGACGCCGACTTCCACGCCGAGTACCTCGGGAAGTCGGGCGGCCTGCACCACGACTTGATCGTGCACTACGGCACCCCGCACGTCGCCCGCACCGGCGACGTCGAGACCGCCCGCAAGGTCGCCGCCGCGCACATCGCCTCCGGTGACTACCAGGACGCCGTCGACATCCTGGAGAGCGTTCGCATCCCGCTCGACGAGGCCTGGCCGCACGAGGTGCTCGGCCACGCCCTGATGAGCGTGTCCCGGACCGCCGAGGCCAAGGCGCAGCTGCTGCTGGCGACGGCCGCCCCCAACCGGGCCGCCACCGCCTACGCCCGCCTCGCCCAGATGTCCTGGGTGCAGGGCGACAACGCCGCCGCGCTGAAGTACGCCACGGCCGGTATGTCCGTGGACATCACCCACCGCTCCAGCCGGCTGTGGGCCCAGCGCGCCACCTCCGTCCCGGCCCAGGAACTGGGCGCCCCCGAGGACCAGCTGGCGCACGTCGCCTTCTACATGGACCGCCAGGGCAACGCGGGCGACAAGCTGCTCCCGGAGAGCGTGCGCAGCGCCTTCGGCCCCGACACCGGCTCGCGGCGCTGGCACCCGGTCCACGCCCACCGGCTGTTCGACGAGGCCGCCCTGGAGCGCGTCAACGCCCGGCGCGGCATGGTCATCGGCGGTGGCGGCCTGTTCATCCCGGACACCATGCCCAACGGCAACAGCGCCTGGCAGTGGAACGTCCCGGACGAGCTGATGCGCCGCATCGACGTGCCGATCGCGGTGTACGCCGTGGGCTTCAACGCCTTCGACGGCCAGTCCTACCGGGCGAGCCGGTTCCGCGACTCGCTCCGGCTGCTGGTGGAGAAGTCCGCCTTCTTCGGGCTGCGCAACCACGGCTCGATCGAGAAGGTGCGCGCCATGGTCCCGGCGCATCTGCACGACAAGATCCGCTTCCAGCCCTGCCCGACGACCGTCACGCGTCAGTTGGTGCCGGGCTGGCAGGATCCGGCGCGCCGCGAGGACACCATCCTCATCAACGCCGCCTACGACCGCGCGGGCCTGCGCTTCGGCCATGACTACGGCTACTTCCTGGCCCAGATGGCCCAGGCGGTGCGGGAGCTGGGCGAGCTGGCGGAGGTGCAGTGCGTGGCGCACTCCCTCGACGACGAGAAGCTCGTCTTCGATCTGCGCCGTGAGCACGGCGTCTCGATGCCGGTCATCCCGATGTACGACTTCGAGAACGACGAGATCCGCGATCTGTACGCGCGCACCAAGCTGGTCATCGGCATGCGCGGCCACGCGGGCATGATCCCGTTCGGCTGCGGCACGCCGATCATCAGCCTGATCTCGCACCCGAAGATGGCGTACTTCCTGCACGACATCGACCGGCCCGAGTGGGGCATCTCCGTCCACGACCGCCACCTGGCCGCCCGCCTGGTGGAGCGCTCCAAGGACCTGCTCCGCGACCACGCCGCGACCGTCGCCGACGTCCACGGCCGCCAGCAGGAACTGTGGAAGATCACCGAGGCGAACGCCGCGGATCTCCGGGTTCTCCTGGGCGGTTGAGCCGACGAACGGGCCCCCCGCACGCCGTCCGTGCGGGGGGCCCGTTCGTGCTCAGCGTCCGGCGAACTTCTTGCTCAGCCGGGTCAGCAGCGAGCCGGAACCGGCGCTGCCGCCGTCCTTCTCGTACGCCGTCCTCAACTGCTCGAAGTGGTCGGCGCGGGTCCGGCTCAGATACTCGTCGTCCGTCAGCTTCCGTGCGATGGACCAGGCCTGCTTGTGCCGCCCGTCGTAGTGCGCGACATACGCCTTCGCCAGCTCCAGCACCGACTTGAAGGGGATCCCGCCGGTGTGGTCGCGGTCGACGCGCTCCTGCACGGCGGAGATCAGCTTCAGCTTCTCTTCGTAAGTGAAGGCGTCCTCGGAGATCCTCCGCAGCACGTCCTCCGGGATCGGCTTGGTGACCTCGAAGGCGAGCGTGGAGCGGATCGGCGGCCCGGCGATCTCGATGTACGGCAGCAGTGCGCCCGTGCTGTGGTGCAGCCACGGCAGCCGGGGCCCGGCGAAGTCCTGGTGCAGGACGACAGAGCCGGGCCGCAGCCGGGTCAGGAAGCGCTCCGAGACACAGCGGAAGACCCGGGCCGTCTTGGCGATGTCGATGTGCAGGAACTCGATCGGGCTGGTGTCGTCCGGGTCCGAGGTCTGCCAGATGTCACCGGCGTGGATCTCCAGGAACGGCAGGAAGGGATGGAGCCGCTCGCGGAAGTCGTCCAGGAACGAGGTGTCGCCGTCCGCGGGCTTGCTGCCGGCGCTGAAGAACTTCTCGGTGGCGAAGGTGCCCTTGCCGACATGGAAGAAGTCGTACGCGTGCAGCCGCCCCGTCTTCTCGTCGAACACGGGGCTGTCGCGCAGCCCGAGCGCGAGCGCGTACGTCGATCCGCCGCCGCCCGAGCCGAGTTCGACCAGCCGGTCCTCCCCCGTGAGGCGATGGCGGCCGAGCAGATACAGGAAGCGCAGCTCCCAGGAACTCACCTGGGAATAAGGGAGATCGTCCGGCAGCTTGACGCCGTCGAGCATGGAGTAGAGCCGGCCGAGGTTCGTCATGAATGCCTCACGGGGGTGGGAGAGGGCGGCGTTCCGTGATCCTAGGGATTCGAACGCCGCCCACACCATGGATTCATCGGTTTCATCCGACGGTGTGCCACCGTTTCCTCGGCCGTTCCCGGTAGTTCACCGGGTATTCGGCTCAGCGGCGGACCGCCTTCCGCAGCGCCTTCGCCCGTCGCACCACCCGCCGTGCCGTGGAGTTGCGCGGCAGGAACGACAGCCGCTCCGGGATACCGCCGGGCAGGCCCAGCGAGGTGAGCCGCTTGCGCTTGAAGTAGCGGTGGGTGCGCGGCTTGAAGTGCTGCGACAGATAGCGCTCGGCGGCCGGACGCAGGTTCGGGTAGATCTGCGGCTGCATGGTGAACCCTATGGCGGCGACCAGCGCGCCCAGGGTGTCCGCCGGGACGGTCTCCTCGCCGTCCCGCCGCTCCAGATCCGGCAGCACCGCGTCCGCCAGCACGGCCGGGATGCGGTTGCTGTTCTGGTACGGCGTCAGCTTGTCCAGCAGCGGCTCGGTGCCGATGCGGGCGACCGGGAGGTCGTAGAACGCGGAGGCGGTGAACAGCGCGGTGGAGAAGCAGCCGACGACCAGTCCGGGCCGGGACTTCTCGAACAGCACCTCGGCGAGCACCGGGGTGTCCAGCACGGTGAGGTCCACGCCGAGCTTCTCGGCCTCGGCCTCCAGGGCTCGGCTGTAGCGGGCCGGGGCCGTGGGGTGGGGCTTGAAGACGATCGAGCGGTGCCCGCGCTCCAGGGCGCCGCGCATCATCCGGATGTGCAGCTCCTCCTCCGCCTGCGGCGTCATGATGTTCAGCGCGGAGAGGTA